>MGOZ01000017.1 GCA_001797285.1 Coxiella sp. RIFCSPHIGHO2_12_FULL_42_15 | reverse complement strand
TCATTTTAATCCCCCCGTTTTTATGATCAACGAAGAATAGAATGCACAAAATTTTTTAAATTAAAAAGGTGTGTTTGGCCAAACGCTTACGTTTTTAGGGGCGAGCCATGATTTGATCTTGACTTACTACACTCGAGAAAAAGAGAATAATGAAACTGTAACTGTACCTCGGTTATCATTTTTTCCTACGCGAGTGCTGACTACTCCTGGTGATATGGCCCTCGCCTCTACATTTGATATTCCTGGTCAACAATCTCACAGAAAAGCCGGCTTCTGAAAAGTCATGAAAATAGATATCCAACCATCACAACCATGGTCTCGTGATATTAATGAATGACTTGATCATGGATTCGAGCAGAGGAAATTTTAGAAAAATTATCTGCCTTAACCAAGTCGATGAATTAAATACGTACCCTAATCTTGTTTAGATACCATCTCTAGGCGATCCACGTCTGAGCTGCAAATCAGTGGGAGATTACGGTTAATTTTCTGAATATCCCAATTCCACCAAGCAATATTGAGTAGGCGTTCAATCGTAGTCTCATCAAAACGCTGTCTAACAACTTTGGCAGGGTTGCCAGCGACAACGGCATAAGGAGGCACGTCCTTCACCACAACCGCTCTGGCAGCAATGATGGCGCCATCGCCAATCGTTACACCATTTTTTATTAAAGAGTCGTAGCCCAGCCAAACATCATTCCCTACGATGATATCTCCTTTTACCGGAAGATGAGCGACATCATAAACAGTTTCCCAGCCTTGTTGAAAAATCGGAAAAGGATAGGTGCTAATTGCATCCAACTTGTGATCGCCGGTCATAATAAATTTTGTTTCAGCAGCAATCGCACAGAATTTTCCGATGACTAATTTAACTTTTGAAAAATCATAATTATAAAGCACATTATATTCTTCAAAATTCTCCGGTCCATGACGTCTGTCGTCAAAATAGGTGTAATCACCAACATGAATATTGCTAGCCTTAATGAAATTTTTTAAAAAAACTAACTTATCGTAAGATTGCATAGGATAAATTTGATTTGGATCTGGACCTGGCCCGATAGTTTTTGGCATAATTCTTCCTCCTATTTATAATTTGATTTTCTGGGTATAAATTTTAATTTATCGCCATTTAACTCCAGCCTTCTGTAAAATTCTAACGATAAATTCAGTTTTTTCTTCAGTATATTGCTCACGGTCATAGGTATGTAATTGAGCGAGATTCTTTTTTAGAGCCTCATATTCTTTTGCCGCCTCAGGATGAGCAATTAAATAATTTCTAAAAGCAATTTTTCCTTGCCAATGCTTGGAAGTCGGTTCAACAATATGAATGTGATGGGTTCGTTTTTCACCGAAAGGAGGCATTCCTTTTACAAAAAACATCCGTGTTAAATCTGGATTATCCTTCCAATAAGTATAATGCGTCGCCTCTAACACGGTGATAGCTTCATCTTTAATATTATTCAGTGAATCAACAGCAACTTGGATATCAATAATCGGTTTTGCGAGCATACCCGGAATAGCGGAACTGCCTACGTGTTGAATATCGATCACGTGTTTTTTAGGCAGAATTTCATAAAGTTTATTAATTTCCAATGCCGCCATTTTAGGCCAGTTTCCATCATAGGGGATTAATTGGATCGAATCATTTTTATAAATTTCATAACGACAGATTTTTACCCCTAAATATTCGTCTTTTCCCGCATAATCCATACCTGCCTTCTCCAAAACATGTCGTGATTTCGAATTCTCAGGCCTTGTTACTGCAATCAATCGATCAATGGGTAAGTGCTCAAATCCCCAATAAATGAGTGCTTTTACTAATTCGGTTGCATAACCCAATCCCCAGAATTTTCGTTGCAAACGATAAGCAATTTCTATTTCAGATTGTGACTCGTCAAAACCAAGATGGAACAGTCCAGCTTGTCCCACAAATTCTCCAGTGGATTTTTCAAAAACAGAGCAAAAGCCAATTCCATGTTTTTCTTGATATCGAATAGCGCCATCTAAAAATTTCTCAACTTCTTTCCTAGATTGAATTTCCCCTGTTTTTCCAAGGTATTTCATGACGTCAGGATCAGATCGCAATGCAAACAAATCATCGAGGCCTGACAAATTAGGAGCTTTCAGTATTAGTCGGTTTGTTTCTAAAAAAATACCATGGCTTGAATAATGGGTATTCACGGTATTTCCTTCAAATTAAGCTTGAATCCTTCATGAGAATTGACAAATTTTTTTATCATTTTATTTCCCTAATTCAACTAAAATTTTTACGTAGAAAATAAAAAACAGAGTCTTTCAAAAAACCATGCCGTTCAAACTCAATCTGATAACCTAATTTTTGGTAAAAACCGAGAGCTTCCCAGTCCATAGTGTTTACCGCCGAAAACAAACAGCCCTTTTCTTTACCCAGTTTTTCAGCAGACAGCATCAGTTCAGTACCATAACCTTTGCCTCGCAAAGATCTCTCTACCCACAATGTGCTGATGTATAAACAACCATAAAGAATATCACCATTACAACCGCCGCAGATTTTGTTGTTTTCATCCCGAATAAAAAACGCAAAAAATTCTATTGACCCTAAACCCTTTTCTCTATTAGCGTGTTCCATAATCCCGTCATATAAAATTTGCACGTCCTCTAGGCTGGGTTTATTTTCTTTCAAAATACGGTGTTGCATTAAAACCTCGAAATTATTGCTTATTTTTTAGTATGGTAGTAAGCCAATCTTGTTTCTAAGCTTCCAGTGTGGAGCTCAAACAAATGATTATCATAATCATAGAAATACAATGAGTTCCCTTCCGCTGGATTTCTTTTTCGACTATCAAGTATAGTGAGATCGAGTTTGCGAATTTTTTCTTTAAATTTAGCTAAGTCATTGACCGTATGGTGGATAAGTTATGATCAACATTGACCTGTTAAAAAATCATCCCGACAGTATACCAAGATGCGCTGAGATCTGGTACGAGTGCCTTGGGAGAATTTGGTCACCAGACACTCAGCTTGAAGAGATCGAGCTCTGGTTTCAGGAATGGCTGAATGATACTGTTCCATTGGCTCATATTGCGCTTTTTAATGATATGCCCATTGGTGTGTGCTCGCTACAATTAAACGACGGCATTCGCCCAGATTTACAACCTTGGCTAGGTGATTTGGTTGTTGATCCTTTGTATCGAAATCAAGGTGTTGGGAGGAGACTTATTGACGCTACTAAGAAAAAAGCTCAGGATTTTGGATTTAAAAAACTTTACTTATTCACTTTTGACTCAATGATTCCAGACTATTATTCACGATTGGGTTGGAGAAAAATCGGCGTGGATGAGTTTAACGAACATCCTGTGACTGTTATGGAAATAGCTTTAAATCAGTAAGAGATTTTTATCTTTACCAATTTTAACAACGCCGAAATCGCACGCGCTGAATTTGAAAATTTTGCTTATTTACATCATCGATGGCTAGCATTTTTATATGTTGACCCGCCATCTCTGGTGATAATCCACCGATAAAGTCTTGGCTACTTAAATACGTATCGAGAAAAGCACCCGGATAAGGACTAACAAGCTTATGCTCCAAACCAGAAATACACTGATGCAAAAAAGAAATGAGGTCGCTTGATTTTAAAAGATCTATTTTTACAGAACGAGACAAAAAACCAATAAACTCACTGACTTTAGTTTCAAATTGCTGAATCGTTTTTTCTAAATCGGTATCGTTTTTTTCCGTATTAAGAATAAACTTCCGTGCATGCTTTGAAACCAAATCTACTGGCTTCCATGTGATGGATAAATAATATTGGCTTTTAAGATATTGACCCGATTGAAATTGTAAAATATGCTCATCATCAATAATGGCTGAAACAATTTCATCAAACTCACGAGGCTTTGTTTCATAATAAAAAGGTATGGTGATGACATTGGTTTCCACCATCCAGCCATCACCTAAAAATGCGAGTGCTTGTTGCCAGGTTTGACTATTCAGAAACACTTCTTCTTCAATGCTTGATTCCAAATCCGGTGCTTGATAATAAAAATGCTGCGATAATCCACCATCTTTATGCAAAATAATAGATTCATTGACCAAGAAAAGAAAACTCAAAACATCGTTAAAACCACGTATTTTACGAGTTTTTGCCAACTGCTTTTTAATCGCTTTTATCATGGTAAAACCCTCACGAAGATTTTGGCATCTTCTTGCAAATAAAAACCGGTCTCCACTGTACCATCATTTTGATGCACCAACCACAATCGACCATCGGGATTGAGCATAATCTCGGTGATGTGATCGTCTTGCAACGCTGCTTGAATAACGGGGCCAAGTTTTTCTAATAAATAATCGCTGTGCATGAATACTCAATCTCTGTGATGATTGAATACCAGATTAGCGTGTGGAGTGAAAAAACATATACCCCTAGGGGTATATCTTTAATGTAGTTTTTTATTCTTTCAAATCATGCTCAAGCTGTTTCAGCTCACGTTTTAATTCTGTTTCTAGTTCTTGTTCTGATGAAAGATGGAATTGATAGGTGCTTGCAAATATTTTATTAACTTTTTCGTCCAACATGTATTTAACCATAGCGTCGCTTTTTGGGGTGCATAATACAAGGCCAAGTGTTGGATTGTCATTTTCCATTTTTATTTCTTTATCAAAATAATTTACATAAAGTAACATCTGACCAAGATCGGCATGTGTTAGTGCTTTTGTCTTTAAATCGACGATCACATAGCATTTTAAGATAACATGATAAAAAACAAGGTTGGCATAAAAATGATTACTATCTAAAGTTAATCTTTTTTGCCTTGCGATAAAGGCAAAGCCTTTTCCGAGCTCTAATAAAAAATTTTGTAAATTGTTAATCAATGCAATCTCAAGCTTAGACTCGGTTAATTGATGTGATTCAGGCAGCCCCAAAAATTCAAGCACTACTGGATCTTTTATAGCGTCTTGGGGGTTACTGATTTCTTGACCCTGATGAACTAATTTCATTACTCCATCTTTATCCTTGCTTTTTGCGAGCCGGTCAAATAGTAGGCTTTCAATTTGTCGCTCTAATTCTCTGCTAGACCAACGATTTTTTGTTGCTTCAATTTCATAAAATTGCCTGGCCTCTGGTCTTTTTATTCGGATGAGTGCTCTGTAATGCGTCCAGGAGAGATTTGAATTTAAGCTAGGCATGAGGTCAGATTTCCGACGCAGTGCGTCGGATTTTGTAGCCTCATGATAAATAAGATAAAATTTCCTGGCTTGCTCAAGGGTATCAACACTAAAGCCTCTTTTATACTGCTTTTGTAGCCGCAGAGAGAGGTTTTTTAATACCGCTTTCCCATATTCAGAGCGTTCTTTACCGTATTGCTCTTCTTGCACAATTTCCTGACCAATTAGCCAATAGGCCTTAACCATTTCCGTATCAATAGTATGCTGTACCTGTTGCCTTGCTTGCTCAATGTGTTCACTCACTCGTTGACAAAGAGAGTCTAGGCGATTGATGTCGAGTAAAGTGGACGGTGGCGTAATACTCTTATTTTTATTTTCCATTTTTTATATCCTTGAGCAAGAAGGGTTTATTGTGCGAGGGGGAAAGGCGCGTGCAATGGTGTGGGCGTTGGTGAAGAATAAATAGATAAGTATTGCGAAGTATTGCGACAAGCATATTATAAATTATCTGTATAATCAGATAGATAATAAGTACACACTGTATACTCAATTTTTCCGATCAAGTGTACCCCCTAGGGTGGGCTGGTGAAAATCACTCGAAATCGGCATAAAAAAGTTGGGACTGCTTTTGTTCTTTTGTTCCGACAGATACTGCCGTATCACATATAACCTACGTGGTACAGCATTGTGATTGGAATAAAAATAGAACCAATAATTTTTGCGCTAGTTAACGATTTTCACCAGGCCAGGTTAGGCTAGCGAAAGTTGCTGAGGAATGGGCAACGTTTGGTAATCAACCCCTGTTTTTTGCTTAATTACCGCTAAGATTTCGCAGAGTAAATCTTCGTTCACTAAACTATTCCCAACTTCTTGCTTGACTTTCATTATTGGACTTTGGACAAAATTGTAAAAAATCGAATCAAATCGACGAAATGAATTGATCTTTTAATAAGCATAGAACAGGTGTAATATCCTGATTTTTTTCGACGAAGAAGAAAATTATGGATAAGGACAAACGCCCTATGCTAGACGGAATTGTAAATAAATTTAAAAAATTTCGCGAGAACATTTATCGTTTTTTTTCATCACGGCAAGATGCTTCGTTTGAATTGGTCGATGCGCTATCGAGTAACATGAGCGCCCAAAGTGTTGTTGAGTTGTCGATCAACCCAGCGCGCCGCAAAAATTATTGCAGTATTACACGAGTGCTTGATGAGTTTTATCCGGATAAATCGAACAAAAAAATAAAAAAATGATGAATTAACAAAAATAATTAGCACGCATGCCGTAGTACAAAAAGAGAGGAAATACCTTTTATTTGGTGTTGATTGCACACCCAATCCAAGGAGGTATGCGCCAACACAAAAAGATCGTGGATTTGTGTACGCACCGAATACGCTTTCAGGAAATAAACCAGTGACCATTGGTCATCAATATAGTGTCGTTGCTTTTTTACCAGAAGAAACAGATGAAACTACTCCCCCGTGGATCGTCCCATTGTCTTGTCATCGTGTAGCAACGGATGAGAAAGGTAGTATGCTTGGTATGCAGAAAATGAGCCAGTGCATTTGTCCGTGTCCACGATCTTCGTCACAGTTTTGGCCGACGTTTACGTGCAGCGGGTGTTTCCTATGAGGATCGACAAGATTTTCTGGGACACAAGTCTAGCCGGATGACAACGCACTACTCGGGGGCTGAGATTAAGAATTTAATCGATGCTGCTAATACGCTTTGTCAAAAACAGATGAGCACACCAACATTGAGCGTAATCCAGAGCAGGGCGGCTCTAGGTTCCGCAAAACTCCCGCGAGGGGGTTCTGAAGAGTTCGGGAAGGTCGCTTGGAAGGCTTGATTTTATTGGCTCCTCGGGAGGGATTTGAACCCCCGACCAAGTGATTAACAGTTTCCGGTCCACTATACCCGCCATCCTAAATAAAAATAATTTTTCATTATTAAACAAAAAGATATTGTTTTCCAGGCTTGCTTATTTTTATGCAATCTTGTTAAATTTACACGCCAAAGGTAGCACATAGGTAGCTTTTTTATTTGTGCTACCCAAACAAGAAGGAAGCTTACATGCCAACACAAACGTTTCGTTTTACCAAGAAGGCGATTGCAGAACTCTCCAATACAGGGTCAATAACCACTTACCATGACACGATGAGTCGTGGCTTGAAGCTTATGGTAAGGCCCAGCGGCACTAAAACTTTTGTACTTTATCGAAAAATCAATGGTCGTCCTGAACGCATTATGCTGGGGCGATTTCCTGACCTCTCTATTGAGCAGGCGCGAGCTAAAGCTGATGAGTATAATTCAACCATCGCAAGTGGTAAAAATCCGGCTGATGAAAAACGTAACGTTCGGGATGAAATCACGTTCAAAGAATTGTTTGAGCTCTACTTGGAACGTTATGCCAAAGTGCACAAACGTGCTTGGGAAAGTGACGTCAATTTATATCGACGGCATTGCCAACCTATTGCTGAATGCAAACTCTCGCATATTAAAACAACCGACATACGGCGCATACATGCGAAGTTAGGTAGCAATAATGGCATTTATGTGGCGAATCGATTTCTTGCACTGGTTCGCTCCGTTTTCAATCGTGCGATTGACTGGGGATTGGATTGCCCCAACCCGGTTGTTAAAGGCATTAAAAAATTTAAAGAGCAGTCACGTGATCGCTTTTTACAAGCGGACGAGCTCCCTCGCTTATTTAAGGCGCTTGAAGAAGAGCCTAATGATATTATTCGTGATTATATTTTAATAAGCTTGTTCACTGGAGCAAGACGTAATAATGTGCTTGCGATGCGTTGGGAGGAGGTTAATTTAGAGCGTGGTACATGGACCATACCTATGACTAAAAATGGCGAAAGCCACACCGTACCACTGGTAGCTCCCGCCATAGAAGTACTAAAAATTCGTAAAGAACGTACCAAAACACCGTGGGTATTCCCTGGCTTTGGCGCTAGCGGTCATTTAGTTGAGCCCAAAAAAGCATGGCATAGAATTCTCGAACGCGCGGATATTAAAAACTTGCGCCTACACGACTTGCG
>MGOZ01000016.1 GCA_001797285.1 Coxiella sp. RIFCSPHIGHO2_12_FULL_42_15 | reverse complement strand
AACGGAACACGTAGCAACCGAAACGAAGCATCGGTCAGATGCAGCACGCAACGGATCGATGAGAACACGAAGAGGAACGTTCATTCTTTCTTTCAGCACCTTAAGCAACGCGCTGGCTTCATCTGCGACGGCAGGATGATTTAATATCCAAGGCAACCTTAAATCATTGGGCGGTAGCCGCAATGTTTCTAACAAGGTTGCTAACAAGGGATTGATGCAGACTCGATTAACAGAGAGGTCACCAAAAATCAAGCTAAAATCTTTCGGCGGATGTTGATTTGTTTCATCGATTTGCGCATTCAGGCCTGAAATCCTTTTTTCGAATAACTCGATGGCCCGTTGCGATTGTTTTCGGTTAAGACTAACGTCTTGGTAACTTTTTTCACCTACAGGATCTTCAGATGGTTCCGCCCGGTTGCGCAAAGCATAAAAGGCACTCTCATCTTCTCGAAACTTAGTCGCTTCGAGTTCACATTTTTCGTATAGTTGTTTTCTCTCTCTCCTTAAAGAACGAATTTTCACTGCCTCATTAGAAGAAAGTTGAACGTAGACGAGGGCCATCAAGAGCCACTTCGCTGCTGGAAATAAATGGCGCGGAATAACGTCAATATAGCTGTTGGTAGACAGAGAAACATCGTTGTTGTTAGACAGAGAAACCAGCCCAAAAACAAGGTGTGATGCATCACGAAACTCTGTCGATGTCCCAGAAACTCTATGAAGCTCCGATAGATGTAAGAAATCAAAAATATGGAGCAATACATCAAGATTGATACTTTTTAGGGTTGATTTTTTTAGACCCAATTGATTTGTTGGCATAACAACTGTCACTCCAAAAATATACCAACATCCATTTTCGGTAACGTTATTAGAAATCTATTTTTCAATATCTGGCAAACAATGCAAAATGTCAAGAAAAAACTCAATTTTTTCGGACACTCAGTCTCTAAACACACCACAAGAAATTAATAGCAGAGGGCTGGTGCCAATATCACCGTAAATAATCCCTAATGCGGCAATCGACAAAGGAATTAACGATTTATTTTCAGTTGCTTTAGGCATCACAAAATCCATTTTTTTGAATAACATCCGTGTGTTCTATGTTTGTCGCTTCTTGTATATCCTCTGCAATCAATAAATACATCGCAGGCACAACAAATAATGTAAACAAAGTACCAATTGAAATGCCCGTTGCAATAATCAAACCAATATCAAAACGACTGACAGCACCTGCGCCCGTTGCAAGAATTAACGGAACGACGCCTAACACCATCGCAGCGGTTGTCATCAAAATAGGACGAAATCGAATAGATGCGGCGTTGATGATCGCTTCACGTTTTGACTTCCCTGCTTTTTGCTCGTCGTTTGCAAATTCAACAATTAAAATACCATGTTTGCTGATCAATCCAATCAGTGTTACCAATCCCACTTCCGTATAAATATTTAAAGTAGCACCACCAACACCTAAACTGACAAATATCATCGCACCACAAATAGATAACGGCACGCTAATTAAAATGATTAATGGATCGCGAAAGCTGTTAAACAAAGCGCATAGTGACAAATAGATAATAATCATTGCCAAGAAAAACGTAACAATGAGCGCACTACTTTCTTCAACGTACTGACGCGATTGCGATCCATAATCCACCGTATAACCTTGCGGTAACACATGATCAGAAATTTCTTTCAATTTCCCCAGCGCTTGTCCCATGCTGATATAAGGCACGGCAACCGCTGAAATTGTCGCAGAATTTAATTGTTGAAAGTGATTAATAAATTCTGGTACTACGGTGTTTTTTAAAGTCGTAATTGTGCCCAATGAGATTGAATCACCTGCCGATGTGTTTATGTAATAATTTTTAATTTCTGAACTATTCAAGCGCGAAGGTCGATTGGCTTGCGGAATCACTTGATAGGATCGTCCCATGAAATCAAAATAATTCACATAATTTTCACTTAAAAAATTACTGACGGAATGACCAACATCTTCAAGCGTTAAACCAAATTGTGCTATTTTATCGCGATTAAATATCATTTGAGTTTGTTCTGAATCGTATTTCAAATCGGAATCAAGAAATAAAAAATCACCACTCGCTTGCGCTTGTTGCATGACTGATTGTGCGACTGTATTTAAATTGACATAGGGATCAGTGGTTTCAATCACAAATTGAATCGGTAATCCACTACCACCACCTGGCAACGACGGCAGCTGAAATAAAGCCACTTTTGCACCCGATATGGTATTCACTTGTTTTTGCAAGATCGGCTGCAATTGATTGGTATTTTGTTTACGTTCATCCCAAGGTAACAACACCATGCCACCAATACTGTTATTCAATGACGGTGCATTATTAGCACCACTACTCCCATTGATTTGAAAAATAGCCTGTGTTTCACGGTATTTTGCAAAAATATCACTCACTAAATCAGAATAGGTTTTCATTTGCTCAATTGACGCATTGGCTGACGTAATCGTTTGCGCCAATATAATGCCTTGATCTTCTTGTGGCGCTAACTCTGAAGACGACGTCGAAAACAAAAAAATGTTACTAAGTAAAATAATTGCTGCAAATGTAATAATCACGGGTAAAAAATTTAATACTTTTTGAATGGTGACATGATAGCGTGCTATCAAAGAATCGATTTTATGATTAATAAATTTCAACGCGACGGGTTCATTTTCTTTTGCATTCACATCATGCGGTTTTAATAAGCGCGAACACATCATCGGCGATAGCGTCAACGCAATGACAGCAGAAACCGTGATTGCCGCCACCAATGTAAAGGCAAACTCTGTAAATAGTGCGCCCGTTAATCCCCCCATAAATCCAATCGGTAAATACACGGAAACTAATACCACTGTAATGGCAATAATGGGTTTTGTTAATTCTTTTGCACTCATCAATGCTGCTTGAAACGGTGATACCCCATCTTCAATGTGTCGATGCACATTTTCTACGACGATAATCGCATCATCGACAACCAACCCAATCGCCAATACCAATGCCAATAACGTCAGTAAATTAATTGAAAAACCCATTGCTAACATGCAAAAGAACGTACCGATAATGGAAAGCGGAATGGCAATCACAGGAATAATAAGTGAGCGCAATGAGGTCAGAAATAAAAACACAACGAGCGTCACAATTAAAAATGCTTCCAATAATGACTTAATCACTTCATGAATTGAACTGTTCACAAAACTGCTGGCGTCATACACCACATTACCATTAAGACCATTCGGTAATTCTTTTTGCGTTTGTTCAAACACTTTTTTGACATTGCCAATCACAGTCAGCATATTCGCTGTTGGTGTTAACGTAATGCTGATATACACCGCGGGCTTTTTATTAAACGTCACTGACGTATTGTAATTTTGTGAACCCATCGTTACTGTTGCAATATCTTTTAAACGTACAATAGCGCCATCTTTTGCTTCAATCGCCATGTTTTTAAATTCATCTAAGGATTGTAGCGCTGTGTTGGTATCTAAATTTAAAATAAAGGTTTGTCCATCCGTTCGACCTGCCGGGGTCACGAAATTATTTTCAGTTAATATTTTCCCAATCATTGCTGCATTTAAACCATAGCCCGCCAACTTAATGGGATCGAGCCAGGCACGTAATGCAAATTGATTGTTACCTAAAATAGTTGCTTGTTGAACACCATGCACAGCCTGCAATTTGGGTTGCACCACACGCAATAAATAATCGTTGATTTGATTACTGGCTAAAAAATCGCTGGAGTAACCGATATACATGGATGCAATACTTTGCCCTACTGTCACCTGCAATGTAGGACTTTGTGCATTTTGCGGTAATTGATTGAGGACAGAATTCACTTGCGTATTAATTTCCGTTAATGCTTTATCCGCATCGTAGTTCAATAATAAATTTACTTGAATATTACTGACATTTTGACCGCTGCTGGATGTCATATAATCAATACCGTTTGCTTGTGCAATGGCATTTTCAAGCGGTGTTGTAATAAAGGCAGAAATTGTCGATGGATTGGCACCGATAAAATTGGTTGAGACGGTAACAACAGCGCTTTGAATGGTTGGATATTGTTGCACAGGCAATAATCCAACAGAGCGAATGCCAAGCACCAGTATTAACAGACTGAGTACAATGGCAAGGACAGGTCGTTTGATAAATATATCTGTTATATTCATGAGCGATCTTTGACAGGTGGGTTAGGGTTATCGGAGGGCACCGCGGTATTATCGATCACGACAAGGCTGCCATTTTTTAATTTCAACTGCCCCGATGTCACGACCATATCTCCTTCTTTAATGCCTTTTAAAACAGCGATTTGATTGCCACGTGTTTTGCCTGTCGTGACAAATTGTTGTTCTGCTTTCCACACTGCTTTTCCATCGTGCATTTGATCTGTTTTTTGCAGTAGATAAACCAATGCGCCATACGGATTAAAGGTAATTGCCATTTCAGGCAATGTAATTTCTTTTTTACCACTGCCTGTATTTAATTGCACATTGGTAAACATGCCCGGTAATAATACTGCTTTGGGATTGCTTAATGTGGCTTCCACTTCAACGTTACGAATATCGGTATTCACAATGGGATTAATAGTAGTGATTTTCCCAATAAATTTTTGCCCTGGTACACGATCTGAAGTGACTTCAACGGACTGACCCACCGCCGCATTTTGCATGTCTTGTTGTGGCAAATAAAAATCAACAAAAATGGGATCAAGTGTTTGCAAACTGACAATTGTTTGTCCTGAATTAATATATTCACCGGGATTAACAGCAGAAATACCAAGCTTTCCTGTAAAAGGTGCGCGAATGATTTTTTTATCAATCGTTGCTTGTTCTTGTTCCACAGATGCTTTTGTGCTTTCCATATTAGCATCATCTGTATCGAGTTGTTCTTTACTGACTGCGCCAAAACTAAATTGCTTTTTGTCTCGCTCATAGGTAATTTTTGCAAGCTTTGCTTGGGCTTCTAGTTGGTGTAATTGCGCAACCTCAGGTGCGATATTTAATCGAACGAGCACATCGCCTTTTTTCACATTTGCGCCGGGCGTAAACGGAATGTCTGTAATCATACCAGCGAGTTCGGTTGTTACATTGACCCCTTTCACGGTCCGCGTACTACCAACCGCTTGCAATGTAGGATCCCACTCTAAAGTAGACGCAGCAACCGCGCTAATGGTGATGATGGGATTTTTAAATTCCATCGACATTTTTTTTTCTTCGTGTAAAACAAATGCTTTCCACGCAAAGACGCCGCCAAAAAAAACGAGAACACACACTAACATGATTGACATGATTTTTTTCATTGCTAACTCATCCCTCGCCTATTTACGAACGCCATAGTGATTGATCGTCGTATTATTCCACCAACCGCCGCCCAATGTTTGATAAAGCGCTGCCGTATCTGTGTAGCGTGCTGCTTGTGCTTTCACACGTGCTAGCACAATTTGTTGATATTGTTGCTCAGCTTGTAATACGGACAAATAATTTTGCCCACCCACACGGTATTGTTCTTGCGTTAATTGCAGGGTTTGCTTTGCACTTTTTTCAGCATTCACTTGCGCTTTAAATTCAGATGCATCGTATTGAATGGCGCGGAGTGCATCAGCGACATTTTGAAATGCTTGTAATACCGTTTGTTCGTATTGCGCGCGTGCTTGCGCTAACGCTTCAATGGCAGCCCTACGTTGATAAATAAGTTGTCCGCCGTGAAAAAGCGGTTGTAATAAACCAGCACCTAAACTCCACGTTTGATTCGCGGTATTAAAAAACTGAGCGGTTGTGGATGATTGCCATCCAAATACGCCATTTAGTGTAACCTGGGGCAGTAAGTTGGCAGTAGCAACCCCTACTTGTGCGCTGGCTGCATGCAAGGTAGCTTCTGATGCTTGAATATCCGGTCGTTGCGTAATCATCGATGAAGGTAAACTCATTGGCAACTCTGCTGGCAATGATAATTGATGAAAAGAAAGTCGGAGGGGAGACATTGCATTGGTTTGCGCACCCACAAGTACCGCTAAAGCATGTTGTTCGCTACTCAAAGATTTGAGAAGCGGCGGTAATGTTGCTTCTGTTTGCGCAACGAGCGTTTGCTGCGTTAAAACATTTTCTTGACTGATACCACCAGCTGAAAATTGCGATTGATTAATGCGCAGTACATTTTTTTGTTCCTGAATTAATTGTTGCGTTGTTTTAATTTGTTCTTGCAGTGATGCAATGCTAATCGCTGTTGTCACGATATTCGTGGTAAGTGTGAGATAGGTAGCAAGCATTTGATAGCGTTGAAAATCGGCTTGTGCTGCATAGGTTTCAATTTGACGCCTCGATGCGCCCCACACGTCGAGTAAATAAGAGGTTTGAAAACTGGCGTTGATGACATTAAAAGTGTTGGGTTGCGTATTGGTTCCGAAGGAAGTGCCATTGATTCTGTTTTGCTGGGCTGTGCCATTAAAATCGAGACTAGGCAGTAACAACCCACCGATTTGCGCATATAGCGTATCATTGGCAGCACGTAATGCGGCTTTCGCTGCAACTAAATCTTGATTGTTTGAAAGACCTTCTTGCACCAACTGATTCAGCGCTTGGGAATGAAAAATGCGCCACCAATCACTTTCTAACGCTTTATTAGTAACAAAACGCTGTGATTTACCCGCATTCGCGATACTTACGGTCTGAGTGGTTTTTTGCGGCATCGGAAGATAAGTATAACTTTTTGCAGCTGGAGGGGGTAATGCCTGAAAATCGGGACCAACCATACAGCCCGTTAATGAAACCGCCATTAATCCGCACAGTGATACTGTTTTCAATATCGAAAAACGATGATTGATCAATGAAACGCTTCCCTGTCTTTAAAATCCAACGATTTATTTTAGGCACGCTGCGTTTTAAATGCCAGCTAATTAGGTGATGGTATCACGGGTGTCCCATTATAATTTTGATTGTACTCCGAACGTCATTAGCAATGAATGGAAGCAAGAGCGATAGCG
>MGOZ01000015.1 GCA_001797285.1 Coxiella sp. RIFCSPHIGHO2_12_FULL_42_15 | reverse complement strand
ATATAAGACTGCAATCTTAACCTAATTAACAAAATGATCATTAATCTTTGACAATACGGTCGAGTCCATATAAGGCCCTAGTATGACTTCTTGCTTTTTGAGGATGGCGGCCACACCAAGTGCCCTGCCACCAACCCTCGCCGTTCGATGTGAAATATCTAGGTTAAGGGGGGGCGCAGGTTCCCTGTTCGGGCTTCTCTTGCTGAAAAAGTAGGCCCCTCTGCATGAGCACGAAGGAAAGAAGGGATTATCGGCGATTGCCGAAGAATCGCAATATGCTCAAAAAGAGGTTAATAAAATCCAGATACAAAATAAATGCACCATTGATAGCGGCAACTTCTTGATTTTGCATTTCATAACCCATGTTTTTGATTTTTTGCGTATGATAAGCGGTCAAACCGGAAAAAACCAATACGCCGATGGCAGCCATGGCTAACTCTATTGTATTGCCGCGTAAGCCAGGAATAAAAATGGCAAGCAAGCTTTCAATGACTAACCCAATCAAACCCATCATACAAAATGAACCAATGGGGCTTAAATCTTTTTTCGTTGTGTAACCAATCACGCTCAGCCCTAAAAAGCTGCCTGCGGTAATAGCAAAAGCATATCCGATGTTCTGCGCTGTGTAGGCAAATGAAATCATACCAAAGGTAACACCGGTTAACGCGGCATACACAAAAAATAGAATGAAAGAAGCTTGCGTATTTAAGGTGGTCACCATGCGAGAAAATAGCAGCACAGCGCCAAGTTGAGCAAAAACTACTCCATAAAAGAGAATGGGAGAGGCCATTAAACTGCGTGTGAGTAAGGGGTGAATATGAAAATAATAAGCAATGGCGGCAGAGACGAGTAACCCCAACGTCATGAATAAATATACTTTATTCATAAAGCCGCTGCTGGAAACCGTGCGGCTGGTCGTTGTTTTGCTGATACCGGATGAGCGCATATGCTTTGACTCCTACTTAAATCTTAAGTTCTATTTAGAGAGTGTAATGGCTTATGCAAAATTGTCAATTCGTATTCACAAGGTTTGTGTTAATATGCTGCAATCTCATTTTCGCGTATTGGTAGACGATGAACTTTATTATTTCTGTGATTGTGATTGCTCTGACGCTTATTGTGTTTGGCACAATGATTGCTTTTTATTTTCGTGATCCTAACCATAAAGAAACTTTACCTTTTTTGCTGAAGGCCAAATTATTTATGGCGGGAGTGGTTGGTTTTATTGCTGATACCGTTGGTATCGGTAGTTTCGCAGTAATTATTGCCTTTAGTAAACTATGGAAATTAACGCACGATAAAAATTTGCCGGGTCTCGTCAATGGTGCGCAGGTGTTGCCGGGGGCGATAGAATCGATCGTATTTTTAAAAGTCATTCATGTCGATCCTTTAACACTGATCGTTTTGGTGGTGGGAGCGTGTATTGGGGGTATTATTGGTGGCTTGACGGTGCCCAAACTGAATCAAAAACATATTCAGATGACGATGGCGGTTGCTTTTGTTTCAATGGCGGCAATCATTTTATTAAGTCAACTGCAGTGGTTGCCTATTGGTGGTGTTGAAACGAAGTTACGGGGCGGCCATTTATGGCTGGGCTTTTTTGGCATGATCATTTGTGGTTTTGTTCCTGCTCTGGGTGTTGGTTTGTTTGCAATTGTTGAAATGCTGCTGTTTTTATTGGGTCTATCACCGTTAATTGCTTTTCCTATCATGACAACGGCAGGTGCACTACAACAACCGCTGACCACATTGACGTTTACACTGAATCGCGCGATTCCATTGAAAAAAGTATTTATTGTTTCTATCGCGGGTGTGATGGGTGTATTAATGGCAGTGCCCTTTATTACTCATTTACCCCTAAATTTATTGCGATGGCTGCTGTTTTTCATTGTGGGTTACAACGCGTTTAGTATGTTTCGTTCCTACTGGCGCACTCGCCGTCGGGGTTAAGGCAGTATGGTCTGGTGCTTTCTGAGTTCTTCAATTTTTGCACTATATTTTTGATAAAAATCCTGGGTGTATGAACTCCTATGACGAAAGAGACCGTATTGTTTTTTTTGTCGAGCAGTAACAATGGTATCTACTTTAGAAATGAAATTTTTTGCTTTAACTACACCTTCGTTACCGATAGAAAAATTTTCTTCTTTGGAAGTTGCTGCTGCAATGCACTCCACCCCTTTAGCAACGCTATAAGGAATTTTTACTTTAAAATAGAAAAATAACATCAGGTAGCGTGAGCACAATGGTTTTTGGGTAGTGAGATCTGTTTTGATTTGTTGTAATAAGTCATTCGCGCTCTCAATAAAGCATTCTTCTTGGCTTTTACGGTTTTGCTGTGATCGTTCAGGTTGAACGGGTTCGTTGTTCTTGAGATAAACGACTGCTTCTGCTAAATGTTCATCTTGATAAGTGGAGTTTGTTTTTCGTATTATTCTAGCGACTGAAGTCTTCAACCCCTGATGTTGGATGTTTTTTTCATGACTCAACAAATATGCTTCAGTACTAAAGCTCTGATAGCCTGAAAGCATCGGGGTTTTTTTCGTTTCCAAGCAGGTGAGAATGTCGATGATTGTTTTGATATCAGGAAAGTGTTTGATAAATTTGTAATTGGAATCATTAATGATTCGCTGTTTTATAAGTGCAGGGATAGGCTCTTTTTCATTTAATTCGTCGATGACTTTATTGATTAGTGCATCAATAAAAGTTTGAAATTTTTTAAGAATCGTATCGAGTGGATGCTTTAATGTCTCATTGACGAGTGTTTCGCATTGTTTTTGACTGTAGGTAAGATAATCGCTGGTCATGTAAAATGGAACAGATGCCGTTAACAGAGAACTAAAAATCGCGACAATAGCTTTGTAGTCATTAGTATGAATAATTGAGCATAAAGTGCGATCACACTCAATGGCTTTCTTGCACAACGAAATTTTTTCAAGAACAGAGTCCGCACCAGAAATACATTCTGCGATTGTGAGCGTTGTTGATAAAGCCTTTATTGCCGCTTGTTGCATTAGCTGATCCAAATGAGATTTAATTTTTTGAATCAGTGGATCTTGTTTGCCATTTTTGAAAAATGGCACTTCAATCGATTTTAAAAGATCTACGCATTCCAACATATGGTCTGCGAGTGCTTCGGGTTCGCCTAAATGTTTTAGAATTTCTTGTGCGGCAATGAAATGTTTCTTTTTCTCGATATAGCTGAAATAGGGTGAAAACGGAATTTTCTGTTCGGCGGGCTTATCGATTTTTTTAAGCATCGATAAATACTGTTGAAAGGCGATGTATTCGTAGGTATTAAAAAGCTTGCCAAGATGAATTTTTTCGGCTCCTGTCATTGCGCTGTAAAGCTTACACGCTTCAGAAAATTGCTTATATGGCCCATATGAACTTTTTAAAATACAGAATAATTGTTGTAACTGGCGGTAATTTTCTGTGGTTTTTAACAGGGCTACTCGCTTTTGATCAGGATGATCTTGCAACAAGGCATCAAAATTAAAAGACGCTGGTAAAGGTTGGCTACTATCGATTTTTAAGACGGTTTCTTGCAGCAGTGCTAGTGCAGAAGCATCGTATTGATCGAGAATCTGATGAAGATGTATTTTTAGCTTTTCTAAATGCGGTTTTAAAAGGGCAACATGCGTTGGGAAACGCACTACGTTAAGTTCTGTATTCAGCAGTTTCCGTAGGTTTTTTAAGGAAACGGCAAAGGGAATGTCGGGATTCAACAGTTGATCGACAAATTCTTGCATGACATCAAAAAGCAAAGTACTTTCGTCATCAATGTTTTTTGCATCCAAAAAAAGACGACGTTCTTGGGTGAAGTTGGATGTTTTTTGGATGGGATAGCGGATATATTCACCGATAGAGCGCATCATTTCTTGCAGTAATTGCGCGATTCGTCGGTTAATTTCTGTAAGATAATGTTTTTTTTGATCCGTATTGTTAAGAATTTGTGCCATTTCAAGTGCGGTTTTTAGAGGGTGGATTTTGGGAGGAATGGCGGAAGTGCAGTGACTTTCGACGGGAGGCTGACTACCTTGACCAGAGCAATTTTTTGTGAAGGGAAGTTTTGCTCGCCATGAAGAAGGTTGTGCTTGAAATTGCAGATCATGGTCACGGAGAATTTCTTCAATTTCTGCGATATTCGTTGGCATGTCGATCTCCTTGCGATTTTCACACTCTACTAAAAATCCATAGTGTAATGATCATTCATTAAAAATATATTAATTTTTATACGATCCCCCCCGTTTTTTTTGAAAACTTCACTTTTGAGCTTAATTGTTCTATAAGTTGAAGATCTGTGAACATGGGAAATAAACCGTATGGACGTCAGTGGTCAGCGAAATTTAACCGATTCTCCGTGCGTTGGCATTTGCAGTGCTACGGCCTTAGGTGACGCGATTTGTTTGGGTTGCGGCAGGACTTTCGACGAGGTTGTGCAGTGGAATACCTATTCAGATGAACAGAAGAGAGCGATTAATATTCGATTACAGAAAATAAAATAGAGCGGGCGTGCGATTATTTTACGAGCCGGCACACAATGAAACTCACATCATCCAGTTTATGAAATTTGTCGAGTTTGTTTTCGTCGCGCATGGGCTGACAAGCCTGCGTGAGCTTTGTCATCACTTCCTCCATCGTTTCTTTGCGGATAATCTCGATCAAGGTTTCAATCAAAAAATTATCGAAGAGCCCATCCGATCCCAGCAGTATTGTATCGTGTTCTGCGAGTCGGTAACGGGGGCCAATATCCATATGCATGTCAGGATCGCCCACGACGTTTGCCACGATATGGCGCCCTGGATGTGTAATCGCTTGTTTTTCCGTCAGCAAACCTGCTGCGACAGCAAAACCAACCGGTGAGTGTTCCAGTGTTTTATGTTTCAATAAACCTTTTTGTCCGCAGTTAATTAAGCAGGAATCGCCAATCTGAATGCTTTGTAATATATCATCGATAATGATGCAGGATGTCAGGGTGGTGCGTGCTCCCACGTATTCGTGAATTAATTTTTCGTTGCTGGTTTCTATCGAAGTTAAAACGGGTTGGCGAAAATGACTAAGATCCGTCGATAATTTCTCCCCTTTTTTTAAACTGTGAATGAGATTTGAAATGGCAAGTTGTGAAGCGATTTCGCCGTTGGGGCTTCCACCGACGCCATCGGCTACCGCTAAAAAACATTGTTTACCGTCAATCATCAAACCTAAAGTGTCTTCATTGACTTTTATTTTTTGTGGGTGCTTTTGCGAGTAGTAACCAAGGGTAAAATGTTTGGTGTGGAGTAATTCGAAAGTGGCTAAATCCGCTTGAGTAACAATCCTTGTTTCCATCGTAAAAAATTACTCCCTATAATGTGATTTCCACGTAATATTTTCGAGATAGTGACATAAATGCGTTGCTGTTCGGAATTTTTTAGTAATCAATGATCGTTTGAGCCCACAGCAAATTTCTTTCACTTCCACGGGATGACCCGCATAATATTTTTGTCCGCCAATAGCATCGTAGAAGAGACGAATGGAATTACAAATATCATCATCCATATTCATTTTACGATCATTACCGCCCCAATGATACATATCCAGCAGTTTTAGTTGGAATCCAAGCCCCGTTCGTTCCAAAATGACATTTTCGGAATGCAGATCACCGTGATAGGCTTTCAAACCGTGCATGGATTCTAGCCCTTTGGCGAGCGCATGAAGTAAATGTAAACCGCGAAAGATCCCAATCTTGCGATCCGGTTGTCGCTTTAAAAAGTCGGATAACAATTCCCCATTCACAAATTCAGAAATAAGGCAGGTGATACGGTGGTTTTCAACATGAACGAATTCATGCGTGTAATATTGAATAATAATAGAGCAGCTATTAAGTTTGTGCAGCATTTTAGCATAGCGTGCTGCAACTTTATTTTCTCGGTTGCGTTGAGGAAAGAAGAACTTGGCGGCGCGTTCAATGCCCGTATTGAGTTCAATAATTTTGTAGACTTCACCTTCCCAGCCTGAGCCTAGGTGGGATAATATCTCGTATTTTCCACCAATAATCATGCCCTTATCAAAGCTGAATTCAGTGATAATTTTTCGATTACCCGACCCCATCGCTTGCCCCATCCAATGTATATTTTTTAACTAATTTATTTTGGTTTTTTGAATGACTGCCTATTTTGGCAAAATTATTGGTATTGGCAAGCATTTTTTGATTCGTTAAAGTAGTACCCTGGAAGCGGGGAAGGAGTGGACGATTCATGTTAGAACTTAATGAACTGAAAAATAAGTTGCAAGATCTTACGGTGCGTATCACAGCGCTTCGGGGGTACCTTTGAGTATGATCAAAAAAAGCGCAGATTGCTTGAGGTCAGTCGCGAGCTGGAACATCCGGATATTTGGAACCAGCCGGATAAAGCACAAAGCTTAGGACAAGAACGTGCGCGTTTACAGGAGACGGTAGGCTTATTAGAGGATTTACTGGTTCGTATTGAAGACAGCTGTGAGATGCAGAATATTCTTGTGGAGGAACCCGATGCTGATTTATTGGCTGAACTGTGTGATGACGTGTTGAGTATGGAGAAATTAGTCGCGGATTTAGAGTTTCGCCGTATGTTTTCAGGAAAAATGGACAGCTACAATGCTTTCCTGGATATTCAATCTGGATCTGGTGGAACAGAAGCGCAAGATTGGGCAGAAATGCTGTTACGCCTGTATTTGCGTTGGGGAGATCAACACGGATTTAAAACGACCTTGATGGAAGCATCCGCAGGTGAAGTTGCGGGAATAAAAAGCGCGACCATTTATTTTGAAGGCCCTTATGCCTTTGGTTGGTTGCGCACGGAAACGGGTGTGCATCGGTTAGTGCGTAAATCTCCATTCGATTCGGGCAATCGCCGTCATACTTCTTTTGCTTCGGTGTTTGTTTCGCCCGAAATTGATGAGGAAATTTCGATTGAAATAAATCCTACGGATTTGCGCATTGATACTTATCGTGCGAGTGGTGCCGGTGGTCAGCACGTGAATCGAACTGATTCTGCCGTGCGCATTACGCATGAACCCACGGGTATTGTGGTACAGTGTCAGAATGACCGCTCGCAACATAAAAACAAGGCGCAAGCACTGAAACAGCTGAAAGCCAAATTATATGAGTTAGAAGAACAAAAACAAAATGCAGAAAAAAAAGCACAAGAAGCCAATAAATCAGAAATTACGTGGGGCAGTCAAATTCGTTCTTATGTGTTGGACGCCTCGCGTGTGAAAGACTTGCGAACAGGAGTTGAAACTTCTGATACGCAAGGGGTGTTAGATGGTGATATTGATCAATTCATTGAGGCTTGTTTAAAGCAACATGCGTCAAATGGTTAGGAGAAAAATAGTGTCTGAATCAATTGAATTAACAACGGATGATACGATTGAATTTAATGAAAATGAGCAAATTGCACAGCGAAAATTGAAGTTAATGGAATGGCGACAAAAGGGACAAGCGTATCCCAATCAGTTTCAACGCGATGAATTAGCGCTGGATTTACGGGTAACCTACGATAAATACGATTCGGCCAGTTTAACGATGCAGGCTGTGCACGTGCGCATTGCAGGGCGCATGATGACACGGCGCATCATGGGAAAAGCGAGTTTTGCTCACCTGCAAGATATGTCGGGTCGCATTCAAGTTTATATCGCGCGCGATCAATTACCCGAGGAGCAATATGAAGAATTTAAAGGCTGGGATTTGGGCGATATTTTAGGGGTGGAAGGCGAAGTTTTTAAAACTAAAACGGGTGAACTTTCCATAAAAGCGCATCGCATTCATTTGCTTACCAAAGCGTTGCGTCCCTTGCCAGATAAATTTCATGGTTTATCGGATACCGAACAGTGTTATCGTCAACGCTATGTCGATTTAATGGTGAATGAGAAAACGCGTCACGTCTTTAAAATGCGCGTTGCGTTGGTGACGGCGATTCGACGCTTTTTCGATGAACGCGGTTTTATGGAAGTGGAGACCCCCATGATGCATGCGATGGCGGGTGGTGCAGCGGCGCGTCCTTTTCTAACGCATCACAATACGTTAGATATGGATTTATTTTTACGAATTGCTCCGGAACTGTATTTAAAGCGTTTAGTGGTGGGGGGGTTCGAAAAAGTCTATGAAATTAATCGTAACTTTCGCAATGAAGGTATTTCCACACGCCATAATCCTGAATTTACGATGCTTGAATTTTACTGGGCCTATGCGACTTATATTGATTTAATGAATTTGACGGAAATATTATTCCGCTATTTGGCTAAAAATCTTTTAAAAACCGAGCAATTGACTGCTCAAGGCGAATCAATTGATTTTAGTAAACCCTTCACGCGCATCAGCTTGCGTAATTCCATTTTGCATTTTAATCCGGATATTGCAGCAGCAGAATTGGATGATCTGAAATTGGCGCGTCATTTGGCAGAGCGTTTGGGAATTAACGTGAATGAGAGTCATGGTCTTGGAAAAATTCAAACGGAATTATTTGAAAAATTAGTTGAAAAAAAATTGGTGCAGCCGACGTTTATTACAGAATTTCCGCGTGAAGTTTCACCGTTAGCGCGTGCGAACGATAATAATCCTTTTATTACCGATCGGTTTGAATTTTTTGTCATGGGACAAGAAGTCGCCAATGGATTTTCAGAATTAAATGACCCTGAAGATCAAGCTGAGCGTTTTCGCCAGCAAATGCAGGCGAAAGCCTCAGGCGATGAAGAAGCTATGGATTATGACGACGATTATATTACTGCGTTAGAATATGGTTTACCGCCAACGGCTGGTGAAGGCATTGGTATTGATCGATTAGCGATGTTATTTACCGACAGTGCCTCTATTCGCGATGTCATTTTATTTCCGCTGATGCGACCTAAGGATGATTGACGCTGCCATTTTTATATCCTATGGCACCAACGATTCTGTCGTTAGCGTTAGATAATATCCAGCACCGAGCAAATTCGCATTTTGGTTTAAAATATAATAAATCGGAATCTCTTCCAGGAGGTGTGACATACGCCCTTTATTTTTAAAAATTTGCAAAAAAGTTTCGTTTTGTAAAAAAGGTAAAATATGACGAGCAATACCACCGGTAATGTAAATGCCACCATAGGGCAGGGTGTGTAATGCCAGATTACCGAGGTAAGCCGCATAAATTTCGCTGAAAAGTTGAATGGCTTCAATGGCCAACGGGTGACGTTGTTCTATCGCTAATTGAATGACTTTTTGTCCGGTAATATCTTCAGCGGTGTAATTGCTCACATCAAAGTGATTAATTTCATCTTTGATATTGTGTTCCAGGCAAACAAACTCAAAGATATGTTCGATACCATGACCAGAGAGAATGTGTTCTACAGAGACATGCTCGTATTTATCCATTAAAAATTGCAGCAACGCTATTTGACATTGGTTTATCGGTGCAAAATCAATATGCCCGCCTTCAGAGGGATAGACTTCGAGTGTTGTTGGTTTTTGTTTGATGTGCGCAACGCCAAGACCGGTACCCGCACCTACAATGACTTTTACGTGATGATGTGAACGCTTTCCCGCTTGCAGTGTTAAAAGATCTTCTGCTGTGAGTAGCGGAATGCAATAACCGAGAGCATGAAAATCATTAAGGAGTTTAATTTGTTTAAAGGGCAAATCCTGCAGCAATTTTTCCGTTTTTAATTCCCAATTGATGTTGGTTAATTTAGCGTAACCATTTTTGACAGGACCCGCCACGGCGATACAACAACGTTGGCAATCGTTTAAATCTTTTTTATACGTATTTAAATATTTGTTGATAATATCGGTAAATGAAGCGTGGGTGTAATTGATATAAGTTTGTTTGTGGTCGATTTGGTGATCTTGATTCATGATCGCTAAACGAGAATAAGTACCGCCAATATCTATCACGAGAGAAACTGTCATAGTGAATCCTTATGCAATATTGTCCTTTAAAACACTGCCGGTCATTATAGCGAAGAATATATCTGAATCAAAGCCATTCAAAGCACTTGACGATGTGAATGGGTTGTTGCTGCCAGCAGAGTGTCGTGCTGTGAATGGCGCGCTCCTCAAGGACAGCTAAGTGTGTATGAGCTACTCCAGTATTGACCATGATACCGAGTGTTTCTTGCGTTTTATCGGTGATGATGTCGCCAGGGAAGGGGGAAGCATGGAGTTCAATTAAATAAAGGTGACGTTTTAATTTTCCCAGATGTTGAGTGCGAGCAATAATTTCTTGCCCTATATAACAGCCTTTTTTAAAACTGACGCCAGCCCAATGTTGTAAATTAATCATTTGTGGTAGGAAGAGACCGCTGGTTGTTGGCAAAATATCGGCGAGACCTTGCAGGATATTTTCAAGTTGCCAGGCTGATTCCTCGCTTAATGTAAAGTGACGCGTTACATATTTTTGGTAAGCATCAGTGGATTGAGTTTCATTATTGCTAAGCATCAGTAAGCGTGAAAAATGGCCTGGCCAAGACAGCGTCAGTAATTCATTGTGTGGTGAAACCGCATAAAACTCGTCGAAAGGAGGTTGTGTTTTGTCGTGTATACCACAGGCAAACCACGCTGGTGTTACATCTCGGATATGGACCTTAGAAAAAACGGCATATTTTTTTAAGCGCTTTAATGTGTGGGTGAGTGCGACTTTGGGGACCACTAAAAAATAAGTTTCGTGCTGTTGATATAATAAAAACGTTGCCTGCATGCGACCTTTTGCGTCACACAGTGCGCCAACACTGGCTTTTTGTGGAGAGATCGCTCTTACATCACACGTCATTTGGCCTTGTAAAAACGTGTGAGCATCGGGACCCTCCACCGCAATAAAACTGAAGTGAGATAAAGGGTGCAGTGTGTGCTGTGTCATTTCTGTCTCGCGTCACCTGCTTTGCAGCAGATACATGAATCCGAGGCGACCCTCTACTGAATAGTTACACTTTTTCTTTGATGCGTGCTTTTCGGCCGCGTAAATGACGCAGGTAATAAAGCTTCGCGCGACGTACGTTACCTTTACGTACGACATCCACTCGATCCACTAATGGGCTGTAACTTTGGAAAACGCGTTCTACACCTTCACCGTGAGACATTTTGCGTACAGTAAAGCTTGAGTTTAATCCGCGATTGCGGCGTGCAATGACGACACCTTCATAAGCTTGTAGGCGCTGACGATTCCCTTCTTTCACTTTGACATGTACAGTTACGGTGTCTCCAATACGAAACTCGGGGAGTTGTTTGCCCTGCATTTGTTCCGCTTCTAGGGCTTGAATGATCTTGCTCATTGTTTTTCCTCACCATCAGGTTCTGAATGTTCTTTTTGATACTCGTCCAAAAGTGGCTGTTCTTTAGAGTTCAAGGTACGTCTTTTTAACAGATCTGGGCGCTTTTGCCAAGTCCTTCCAAGTGCTTCTTTTAAGCGCCAACGCTCAATGCTTGCGTGGTCGCCACTGAGTAATATTTTTGGTACAGAATGGCCAGCAATCACTTCGGGTCGGGTGTAATGGGGGTGATCCAGTAAGCCATGGCTAAAAGAGTCTGTGGTGGCAGAATCTTTATGACCAAGCGCACCCGGTATCAGGCGGGTTAGGCCGTCAATAAGAATCATCGCGGGCAATTCCCCGCCGCTGACCACATAATCGCCTACAGAATATTCGATGTCGACAGCCTCCTGAAGTAAGCGTTCATCCACGCCCTCATAACGACTGGCGAGTAGGATGAGCGTATTCTGTTGCGACAAGTTAAATAAAGCTTTTTGGTTCAAGGGGTTGCCTTGCGGGCTTAAGTGTACCACTGGCGTATCGGTGCCAACACGTCGCTTTGCAGCATCAATAGCGGCTTTCATCGGTTGATATTTCATGACCATGCCAGGACCGCCGCCGTAGGGTCGGTCATCAACGGTTTTATGGGGGTCATCAGTAAAGTCGCGGGGATTGAGAAAGGTCAGCTTGATCAATTGCTGTTGCTGTGCCCGGCCAGTGATACTGTAATTTAAGGCGGTAAACATTTCAGGGAACAGACTGATCACGGTAATGTCGAGTGGCATTTATGTCTCGTCAATATCCCAGTCAACGTGCATTTCGGCTTTGGCAAGATCCACCGATTTGATCACATTATTGATGTAGGGAAGTAAGTGTTCTTGATGATCACGATCTTTAACAACAATGATATCGTTAGCACCGGTTGCAAATAAGTAATCAATTTTGCCCAAAACGCGTCCGTCGGTTGTAATGACGGTGAGGCCAATTAACTGTGACCAATAGTATTCGCCTTCCGGCAACGTGGGTAATTGATTTTGTTCGATGCCGATGAGGCAGTTAGTATAGCGTCGCACTTCTTCTGGTGTGTTGATGTCTTTAATTTTAATCAGTAGGGTTTCGCCATGCGTTTTTTGGGCTTCAATATGAAGAGGCTGCCATTGCCCCTTCACTTTAACGAACCAGTGAAGATATTTTTGAATGTTTTCCGCGGGTTGAGTAAAAGACAATACCTTGATCCAGCCGTGAACGCCGTGGGTTCCCCCGAATTTGCCAACAATAACAGGATGTAACATACAGGTCTCAGCGTGAACTAGGTTCCGTTTGAAGGATGGGGGGCGTCGTTAGCGTGCCACCCACCCTCATCTCATGTTGAATTATGCTTCTTCAGGGGTTGCTTCTTCAGATTTAGCGGGTCCTTTCTGTTTTTTTGCCGCAGCTTGGGCCTGAGCTTGGCGTTGCTGTGCTTTAGTAGCCACTTTTTTAGCATCTGTATCGCCTTGTTGGCCCTGTTCTTCCAGCAATTTGCATACGCGGTCTGAAGGCTGAGCGCCCAACGAGATCCAATGAGCTGCACGCTCTTTGGCCAACTCTAAGCGAATGGCTTCTCCGCGCGCCATTGGGTTATAAAAACCAATTCGTTCAATAAAACGACCATCACGGGGCTTACGTTTGTCAGCAACCACGATGTTGTAAAAGGGGTTCTTTTTAGAACCGCCGCGAGCTAATCGTATCACTACCATTACTGTCCATTACCTCATTTGTTAAGTTCTTGCAGGCCTGGTCAGGCTTGAGCCGGTTATTCTACGAAAAATGAAACAAATATGGAAGAGTTAACCTGGATATTTCATGTTGGTTTTTGAAGATGATGGCACACCGAGACCCAGGAATTTCCCATCTTCCGATGGGGAATTCCTGCTGGATGCCATGAATCGAGCAATCAGTTTCTTGGGTAAGACAATTATCTAAGGTTACAGATAGCCAAACTCCGCGAAAGAAAACGTGTTTTGCGCCCCAACAATGATATGGTCCAGCAAGTCGATTTCGACGGTATTTAACGATTGTGTGAGATGCACTGTGAGGTTGCGATCGGCTTGGCTTGGTTCAATATCACCCGAGGGGTGATTGTGAGCGACAATGACCGCTTTGGCGTTGAGAACGAGAGCGCGTTTTGTGACTTCGCGGGGATGAATAACAGCAGCATCGATCGTGCCGGCAAATAGCTTTTCAAAACGGATTAAGCGAAAACGCGTATCTAAAAAGAGGCAAGCAAAAATCTCACGTTCGGCGCCGCGCAACTCAGCAATGAGGTATTGTTTAACGGCATGAGATTCAAGCAGAAGATTCTCACGCGCGAGTGGCTCCTTCAAGCAACGTTTGCCAAGTTCATAGGCGGCTTGTAAGCAGGTGTATTTGGCGAGGCCAATTCCCCTATGCGCTGATAACGAGGGATAACTGGCCTGAAAGAGATTTTGTAAGCCGTCATAAGATTGAATCAACTCACGTGCTAACGTAACAGCATCCTTGCCAAAAGTGCCTTGGCCGAGCAAAAGAGCGAGCAGCTCTGCGTTGGAAAGCGAATCTGCGCCTGCGTTTAGTAGTTTCTCGCGGGGTTTTTCGTAGATTGGCCAGGTATTCAGTGTCATTTTATGCTCGTACTATTTTCAGTGAAAATGATTATAACGTTCTAAAAAACCCACACAACTCGCTAAGTGTATCGATGCAAGGCTGCACCCCTTGTTTCAGTAGGCATTTCGCGCTACATTTCGGTACTCCGATTTTTCAAAAGGACATTGCGATGCAATCCATTCAGTTAAAAATTCTTGATCGTCGTATTGGAGATCAATTCCCGTTACCTTGTTATGCAACGGGCGGTTCAGCTGGCTTAGATTTACGGGCCTGTATCGATGAACCGTTGCCTATCCATCCCGGCGAAACGTTACTCATTAGTACCGGATTAGCCATTCACCTGCAAGATCCCAACACCGCAGCAACTATTCTGCCGCGATCGGGTTTAGGTCATCAGCATGGCATTGTATTGGGAAATTTAGTGGGGTTAATTGATTCAGATTATCAAGGGCCATTGATGGTTTCATGTTGGAATCGCGGCACCCACATTTATACCATTCAACCGGGTGAGCGAATCGCACAGTTGGTGATATTACCCGTGTTAAAAGCGACATTCAACATCGTAGAAGAATTTCACATTTCAGAGCGAGGCGAAAGTGGTTTTGGAAGCTCAGGACGACAATAAAACACAGCAAAATTATCATGTCCCAACATCCATCCCGAAGATATGCTTTCGGGTTTATGATATTCGCGGGCCTGTAGACAAAGATACCATTACGACTGATTTAGCGTATGCGATTGGCCTTGCGGTTGGCACCGTCGCACAATCGCTAGGTGAAAAGCAAATTATTGTCGGTCGCGATGGTCGATTATCGGGGCCAGAATTAACACGTGCATTATGCGCTGGTCTGCAAGCCTCCGGCATGGATGTGATTTTTATTGGTTTGGTGCCGACGCCCGTTTTATATTTTGCGACTCATGGGCGGCAAACGCGTTCGGGTGTCATGGTGACGGCGAGTCATAATCCAGGGCATCATAACGGGTTCAAAATTGTGTTGGCCGGTAAAACGTTGACTGAAGAGGGGGTAACCGCATTATATCAGCGCATTTGTCAAAATGATTTTGTGTTTGGAATGGGGAGTTTTACGACGCAAGAAGTGATTGAGGATTATATTAACGCCATTACCCATCACATTACATTGGAACGTGGTATGAAAGTGGTGATTGATTGTGGTAATGGCGCTGCGGGTAAATTGGCGCCATTTTTATTTCGAAAATTAGGCTGTGAAGTCATTGAATTATTTTGTGATATTGATGGACGTTTTCCTAATCATCATCCTGATCCGACGATTCCAGCGAATTTACAAGACCTCATTAACAAGGTGAAAGAAACGCAAGCCGACATCGGTTTTGCGTTTGATGGTGATGCAGATCGCTTGGGTGTTGTGACAGATCGTGGCGAAATTATCTGGCCAGATCGGCAAATGATGTTGTTTTCGACAGAAATTTTGCGGCGTTATCCGGGGGCGGAAATTATTTTTGACGTAAAATGCTCACGGCATCTTCCCAAAATTATCGAGCAGTACGGCGGAAAACCCATCATGTGGCGCACGGGACATTCAATGATTAAAGCCAAATTGTTTGAACGCGGTGGACCTTTTGCGGGTGAATTAAGCGGGCATATTTTCTTTAAAGATGATTGGTATGGTTTTGATGATGGCATGTATGTTGGCGCACGATTATTGCAATTGCTATCGCGTGATAACCGCACGGTCAGTGAAATTTTTTCTGATTTACCCAATTCAATCAATACCCCTGAATTAAAATTAGCGATGGAGGAAGATCGAAAAGAGCCTTTTATGCAGCGTTTATTACGTGAAGGGGATTTTGGGTCTGCTAAAGTGATTACGATCGATGGAATACGGCTGGAATTTTCGGATGGTTGGGCGCTCGTGCGTCTGTCTAATACGACGCCCTCTCTCACCTTTCGTTTTGAAGCCGATAATGAAAAAGCGCTGCTGTCTATTCAAGAACGGATACGACAACAATTATTAAAATTAGATCCTCAATTGGAGTTACCTTTTTGATGCGAGTGATTACCCTCAATATTAATGGCATTCGTGCAGGTGCGCGCAAAGGTTTTTTTGAGTGGCTGCCAAAACAGCATGCGGATGTGATTTGTTTGCAAGAAACAAAGGCGCAAATGGAACATTTGCACGATGAGCATTTTCGCCCTAAAGGGTATCATTGCTATTATCACGATGCTCTCAAGAAAGGATATTCGGGGGTTGGTATTTACAGCAAGGTCAAACCTAAAAACATCATCACTGGTTTAGGCTGGAAATATGCGGATGAAGAAGGTCGTTATCTGCAGCTCGATTTTGACGATATGAGTATTGCCTCGCTTTATTTGCCGTCCGGCAGTAGTGGGGATGAGCGCCAAGCGATTAAAGTTAAGTTTCTCGATTTTTATGAACCGATTTTGCAAAAAATAGCAAAATCCAAGCACCCTTTTATCATTTGTGGTGATTGGAATATTGTCCATAAAGAAATCGACATTAAAAATTTTAAATCAAATCAAAAAACATCGGGCTGTTTGCCGGAAGAACGTGCGTGGTTGGATGCCGTTTTTACAAAAATGGGTTGGGTGGATGCGTTTCGGGTTGTGAATCATGAAGCAGATCAATACACGTGGTGGTCCAGTCGTGGTAGAGCGTGGGAAAATAATGTGGGTTGGCGGATTGACTACCAAATTATTTCCCCCGATTTGGCCGACAAAGTGCAGCGAGTAAAAATCTACAAAGAGCAGCGTTTTTCCGATCATGCACCGCTGATTATTGATTATGATGTTGAAATGTAACTTTTTTCATCGCGGGAGCCGCTGCTTGCCCCATGACCCAAGTATACTATGCTTAGTACAGTATCACCATGATAACAACAGGAGGACATACTGTGAAAAAAATATTAGTTCTATTTCTTCCAGTGCTGATGACCGCTGGATTTCTGTTCTCACCCGCGGCAATGTCATATACGGATGAGCAGTACATTGCTGACATTACACCCTACTTATTAAAGTCAGCAGGAAAGGTGGATCAGCTTGCCCCAAAGGCCGTTAAACTCTGTAAGGAGAGGGGTTATCAAACTGCCCAAGAATGTATTGCGGGACTGAAAAATGACCCCGGAATCAAGTCAGTGTCATGTAATTGTCATGGTTGGGCAGGTTCCCGGGGGAAGACGAAGCTTGGTATTCTTTGCGTTCCTTGTTCATAAACTCAATTTTTCAGGTGCTGTGTCGAAAGCCTTGTTTGATCTGGCATGGGAGAGTTCGATGCCCAAACCCGACCTGTTTGACAGGTCGGATTTGGTATAGAAACTTATCATGCCGTGCTACCGAGCACCTGCTTTTGCAGACGGATAATGTCTCGAATGCCTTTTTTAGCGAGTTGAAGAAGTGCTGTCAATTCTTGTTCGTGAAAAGGGTCGCCTTCCGCGGTACCTTGAATTTCAACAAAAGAGGGTTGGTCGGTCATGACAATGTTCATATCGGTATGAGCATTCGAGTCTTCTGCGTAATCAAGGTCAAGAACGGGAATGCCTTGATAAATTCCAACAGACACGGCTGCGACAAAATGTCGCAGAGGGTTTTGATCGACGAGGCCTTTTTTCTGCATAAAAGCGAGGGCATCCACTAAAGCGATGCACGCACCGCTAATGGCAGCGGTGCGTGTACCGCCATCCGCTTGAATAACATCACAGTCAATGGTAATGGTGTTTTGCCTTAATGTGTTTAGATCGACGGCAGCGCGTAATGCACGGCCAATTAAGCGCTGAATTTCAACGGTGCGGCCACCTTGTTTACCACGTGCGGCTTCGCGTTCCATGCGCTCTTGCGTAGAGCGGGGCAGCATGCCATATTCTGCTGTAATCCAGCCTTGATTTTCATCACGCAAAAACCGGGGTACACCCTCCGTCACACTTGCGGTGCATAACACTTTTGTATTGCCAAAGGTGGTTAGAACAGAACCTTCCGCATATGCCGTAAAATGACGCGTAAATGAAATCGATCGTAATTGATCGGGTTGACGTTGACTGGGTCTCATTCAAATACTCTCGTGGCTGGAATGAAGCTTGCTATCATACCGAAGCGTGCGTGTGAGTCAATGCTGGTGTTCATTTTTCATTTTAGTTACCATAAGCTTCACGTGATGGCAAAAAGGGACGAGAATATGGTCGCTAGTATGACGGGATTTTCGTGCTCGACACACGAAGCTTCGTGGGGAACCCTCGTGTGGGAAATTCGTTCGGTCAATCATCGATTTTTAGAAATGAGTTTGCGTTTACCAGAAAGTTTGCGTGCGCATGAGATGACCGTTCGTGAACGCATTCAAGCGGCAATCAAGCGTGGTAAAGTAGATGCTTCCTTACGATTTATACCTGGCGCTGAAGTCCCGTTTGAATTTGTTGTTAATGAACCTTTACTCCAACAATTGGCGAAGGCATCTAATCAAATAAATCCGTTATTTGCGAACACCGTGATTAATCCGTTGGAAATTTTAAATTGGCAAGGAATACTTGAGACACGACCCACACACTTGAAAAGTGTGATGGCTGCCATGTTATCTTCATTGGATCAGGCGTTGTCGGATCTTGTGATCGTACGCAATCGAGAAGGTCAAGGCGTTAAATTATTTATTGAAAATCGTTTAAAAGACGTGAATGCGTGTGTGGAAAAAATCACAAAATTACTGCCAAAATTAAAAGAGCAAACGTGTGAAAAAATCAAAGCACGCTTCAATGAATTAGCGCTGGAAGTGAATCCCGAACGCCTCGAGCAGGAAATGGTGTGGTTACTGCAAAAAATGGATATTGCTGAAGAAATTCAGCGTCTCTATTCGCACTTGAAAGAGGTAAAGCGGGCACTCAATCAAGAAATCGTTGGTAGACGTCTGGATTTTTTAATGCAAGAATTAAATCGCGAAACAAACACCTTGGGTAGTAAATCCGTGGATAGTGAAGTGACGCAATGGGTCATTGAAATGAAAGTTCAGATTGAACAAATGCGCGAACAGGTACAAAACATTGAATAGATCAGGGAAAATATTTATTATTGCAGCCCCTTCCGGTGCGGGTAAAACCAGTTTGGTTAATGCGACCGTTTTAGAATTGGATCGTATTCAAATTTCAGTTTCCTATACAACGCGACCGCCGCGACCAGGTGATAAAAATAAAGTGCATTATCATTTTATTACCGAAGCCGAATTTGAAAAAATGGTGGAATCTCACGCGTTTTTGGAATACGCCACCGTGTATGGTTATCGCTATGGTACTGGTCAGCAATGGGTATCGGATCGACTCCAACAAGGCATTGATGTTATTTTGGAAATCGATTGGCAGGGGGCGCATCAGCTTCGGGGCCAATTCCGTCGAGCGGTTTCGATTTTTATTTTGCCGCCTTCGGTTGCTGAGTTAGCAAAGCGCCTTGAGGGGCGTCAACAGGATGATTCTATGGTGATTCAAGCCCGTATGGCTAAGGCTCGTTCAGAGATGGCTCATTACGACGATTTCGATTATCTGATTGTCAATGACCACTTTGACACCGCGAAAGCAGAATTGTGCCACATTATACTGGCTGAGCGCTTGCGGTTGATGGAACAAAAGCAAGAGAAAGCGCAATTGCTGGCAGAATTATTGAAAAATGATTAGAATAGGCCTCTTAACGATTCAACCGAGAGGTATAGAAAATGGCACGAGTGACCGTGGAAGATTGTTTGAAACATGTCGACAACCGCTTTGATTTGGTGCTGAAATCATCAAAACGTGCACATATGCTGGAATTAGGTGCTGCCGATCCTATGGTTGATCGCGGAAATGACAAGCCAACCGTTATTGCCCTACGTGAAATCGCCGCGGGGTATGATGTGACTAAAACAAAAGCTGATAGTTCCACAACCGGTAGGGTGGACTAGCCTGGATATCTCACATCGAACTGCGAGGGTCGGTGTGCCGCCATTGGAGAACCGGTTTGCGTCTTTTTAAAAAACTTCGCCGCAAATTAGATTACCTGGATAGTGAAAATATCGAGCGAATTCACGAGGCGTACCTTTTTGCGATGAGTGCCCATAAGGGGCAGAAGCGACGCACTGGCGAGGCTTATATTACCCATCCGACAGCGGTAGCAGGTATTTTGGCGGATATGAAATTAGACCCCGCCACCATCATGGCGGCATTATTGCATGATGTGATTGAAGATACCGGCGTCACCAAAGCCGCATTAGAGGAAAAATTTGGCTCTTCCATTGCGGAATTGGTCGATGGCGTGAGTAAATTAACCCAAATTGAATTCATTAGTCGCGCTGAAGCACAAGCCGAAAATTTTCGTAAAATGGTGATGGCAATGGCCAAAGATATTCGCGTCATCATCGTAAAATTAGCGGATCGATTGCATAACATGCGAACGTTGGGATCGTTGCACGCGTTGAAACGACGCCGCATTGCAACAGAAACCCTCGACATTTTTGCACCGATTGCCAAACGTTTGGGAATGCGAGAATTATCGGTTGAGTTGGAAGAATTAGGTTTTGAAGCACAGTACCCCATTCGTTATAAAGTATTAAAAGATTCTGTACGTAAAGCGCGTGGTAATCGCAAAAGAATCTTAACCATTATTGAATCCTCATTGCATAATGCCTTGAGTAACAGTAAATTGATCAGCTATCTTATTACGGGCAGAGAAAAGCATCTTTATAGCATTTATCGTAAAATGCGCCATAAACACATTCCTTTTAATGAAATTATGGATGTGTATGCATTTCGAATTATTGTTGATAATGCCGATGATTGTTATCGCGCATTAGGTTTGGTGCACAGCGTTTACAAGCCAGTTCCGGAACGATTTAAAGATTATATTGCGATTCCAAAAGCAAATGGTTATCAATCGTTGCATACTACTTTATTTGGCCCGTATGGATTACCGGTTGAAGTGCAAATTCGTACGGCGGAAATGAATGAAATGGCAACGAGCGGTATTGCCGCGCATTGGCTATATAAAGTAGATGATGCGGATGTGCGTCGTTCCCAATTGCGCGCGCAAGAATGGGTGAGGAATTTATTGGAATTGCAACAAAGTGCGGGTAATCCGCTGGAATTTATTGAAAGTGTCAAAGTGGATTTATTTCCTGATGAAGTTTATGTATTTACACCGCGTGGGGACATCATGGAGTTACCTGCGGGAGCGACGGCCGTTGATTTTGCGTATGCGGTGCATACCGATATTGGAAATTCATGTGTGACGGTCAAAATTGATCGGCAATTAGCGCCTCTTTCCACACGATTGACGAATGGACAAACGGTGGAGGTGATTACTTCGGCAGCGGGTCGTCCAAATCCAGCATGGCTCGATTTTATTAGAACGAGTAAAGCGCGTAACGGCATTCGCCATTTTTTAAAATCACAACGCCGTGCGGAATCCGTGCAGCTGGGTCGACAATTACTAAAAAAAGCTTTGTCCGAGTATTCCATTTTATTAAAAAAAATTCCACCAGAAGTCATCGAACATGTGGTGAAAGAAACGGAATTAAAAACATTCGAAGATCTATTGGAGGAAATTGGATTAGGTAATCGTGCGGCAGTATTGGTGGCAGGTCGTATGTATGCGCTGGTACAAGAAAAATCGGATATTGAACCGATGGAAGTATCACATTCGCCATTGGTGATTAAAGGGACGGAAGGAATGGTCGTGCATTATGCGGCGTGCTGTTGTCCGATTCCAGGTGATCCCATTGTGGGCGTGATGGATATGGGTAGAGGTATTTTGGTGCATGTGGATGATTGTCCGCGTATTGCAAAAGTGCGCCGTCATCGTGATCGCTATTTGCTGTTGCGCTGGTCTTCGCACGCAGAAGGCGAGTTTTTAGTGGGGATTAATGTGCAAGTGGTGAATAAGCGAGGAGTATTAGCGGTATTATCGCTCGCTATTTCAGATGCGGATGCGAACATTGAAGACATTAGTGTGCGCGAAAAAGACGGTCAACATTATTTAGTGAATTTCAAAATATTGGTTACGGGTCGCGTACACCTTGCGCGTGTGATCCGTAATTTGCGTTTGGTGAGATGGGTGACGAAAGTTCGTCGTGCGTAATCTATGCAATATGAGTGACGAGTTTTATTTTTTTTGGACTTGGCACATAATAGGTTTTTTTGTTGAAGGTTGAATTCATGATGAAACAAATCATTAGCACAGATCAAGCGCCTGCGGCCATAGGGCCTTATTCGCAAGCCGTCAAAGCGGGAAATACCGTTTATTTATCGGGGCAAATTGGTATGGATCCCAGCACGATGCAAGTGGTGAGTGGGGGAGTGAGTGCCGAAGCCGAGCAAATGTTTAAAAATCTCGTTGCCACTGCACAAGCGGCGGGGGGTACATTGGCATCCGTGGTTCGTATGACCATTTATCTCACCGACATGACGCATTTCGCCGAGGTGAATCGTATGATGGAGCGCTTCTTTGAAGCGCCTTTTCCAGCGCGTGCGTGCATTGCCGTTAAGGAGCTCCCTAAAAAAGCGCTTGTGGAAGCAGATGCCATTATGGTGTTAGGTGAGTGAATAGGTTGGCAAGGATGCCCATCACTGCATTAAAAGGGGTTGGGCCTAGGCTTGCACGTGCGTTGCAACAATTAAAAGTTTCAACGATACAAGATTTATTATTTCATTTACCATCGCGTTATGAAGATCGTACGCGCATTACGACCATTGCAGAGCTGTCGTTAAACACAAAAGCGCTCATTGAGGGACGCGTTGTGCAGGGTCATGTTCAATGTGGCAAGCGACGCAGCTTATTATGTCGATTCAGTGATGGTACGGGCGAAATTCAATTGCGCTTTTTTCATTTTAATGCGCGTCAATTAGAGCATCTCACCTCCGTTGATTTGCAATTGCGTTGTTTTGGTGAAGTACGTGCCGGTTATCGTGGTGGTATGGAAATGGTGCATCCTGAATATCGTGATGTTGCTCATGTTGCGCAATTACCAGTGGCAGATCGTCTTACGCCGATTTATGCGGCGACACAAGGTTTAGCGCAAAATACGCTGCGAAAATTAATTGAGCAAGCATTGCATTTATTGCGGCAACCCGCAAGCGTTACTGAGTTATTATCAACGACCTTATTAAATTCTTTTGCAGATTTAGGGTTGCGTGAAGCATTACTTTATTTGCATCATCCTCCTGTCGATGCGGATGTGAATGTGTTATTGCAAGGTCGGCACATGGCGCAGCAACGTTTGGCCTATGAAGAACTGATTGCGCATCAGTTGGGGCTTGTGCAATTCCGTCAGCAATGTCGTGCGCGTATGGCGAAAATATTAAAACCAGCATCGCTGCAATTGCAAGGGCGCTTGTTAGCCTCATTATCGTTTACATTGACCCGTGCACAACAAAAAGTGATTGCAGAAATTAATGCTGATATTGCAAAACCGCATCCGATGATGCGCTTGGTGCAGGGGGATGTCGGTTCTGGAAAAACAATTGTTGCTGCATGCGCTTTATTGCAAGCGGTGGAAAATCACAGTCAAGCGGCCTTAATGGCGCCTACAGAATTATTGGCGGAACAACATTATCAAACGCTGCAGCGTTGGTTTTCAGCGTTGGATATTCGTGTAGGATTTTTAAGCGGCAGCCAAACGGAAAAAACACGCCGAGAAATACTCGCTGCACTCTCGAATCACCAAATTGATGTTGTGATTGGTACGCACGCGTTGTTTCAAGAAAAAGTGCAGTTTGCAGATTTATCGTTATTGGTGATCGATGAGCAGCATCGTTTTGGTGTGCATCAGCGTTTAGCGTTAAAAGAAAAAGCCACTCGTGGTGAGCAGGTGCCGCATCAACTGATTATGACCGCGACGCCCATTCCGCGAACATTGGCAATGACGGCGTATGCAGATTTAGACGTTTCGCTGATTGATGAGTTGCCCCCTGGGCGCCAACCCATTCAATCGATTTTAATTCCCAACGAGCGGCGTCAAGAAATTATTGAGCGTGTAAAAATGAATTGTCGAAAAAGGCGACAAGCTTATTGGGTTTGCACTATAATCGAGGATTCGGAAATTTTGCGAGCGAAGGCGGCAAGCGTCCTGTGGGAAAATTTAAGCACCCAATTAACGGGTTTATCGGTTGGATTAGTGCATGGTCGTTTAAGTTCTGAAGAAAAAGAACAAACCATGGCAAAATTTAAGGCGGGTGAGATTGATTTATTGGTAGCAACGACGGTCATTGAAGTGGGGGTTGATGTGCCAAATGCGACGCTGATGATTATTGAAAATGCCGAACGTTTGGGTTTGGCGCAGTTGCATCAGTTACGTGGACGTATAGGACGAGGCCATGCCGCGAGTTTTTGTGTGTTTTTATTTCAAAAACCATTATCGCCAGTTGCCTATCGTCGTTTGCAAGTGATGCGTCAATCACAAGATGGGTTTTATATTGCAGAACAAGATTTACAAATTCGTGGACCGGGAGAAGTGTTGGGGGCGCGTCAGACGGGGTTAATTCGACTAAAAATAGCGGATTTATTGCGGGATCAGCATTTGTTAGCGCAAGTGAAAGAAGCTAGTCATTTTATTGTGATGCGGCAACCTGACGTGATTCAACCTTTGTTAGAGCGTTGGCTGAAAGGGGCCGAACATTATGCCGAGGTTTAATCGCAGGATGAATAAGCGCTTGCGTGTCATCCATCGGCACGCCATTTTTCATTGGGGGATAAATGAATAATCAAATGATCCGAACGTTAGTGTTATTTGCCGCATTGCTATCCTCTCAGCTGTGTTTTTCCAGTTGTAAAGAGAATCCCCTCCTTCCGACGACGTATTGGATCACCTCAGGAACTTACGTCAGTGCTTTTGGTGGTTACGCCAGCGAAGATTGGGTGACTTTTGCGGCCACTCCTTTCATTAGTTACAGCTCCAATTCGCGGGGTGGAATGAATTACGGCTTTACATTGGGATACCGATTTTATCGTTTCTTTGCGATCGAAGGAGGTTGGGTGCGTTTGCCGACCGTGAAGGGGGTGGCGCTAACCAATGCAACATTGTCGCCGCCGCTGTTTTCAAGTAGTGGGATCAGCCAGTGGTTTGGTTATTTGTCGGGGAAATTTTATGTGACGCTGCCCAATCATTTTTATCTTTTTGGCGGTGCCGGTATTATGTACCGCGCTACCAATCCACGCCCTACGCAGTTTTTTACTAACAACCAAGCTTACTATTATGCGCCCATAGCGTTGGCGGGATTGGAATGGTATTTCACCCAAGATTGGGCGGTTTACACCCAGTATTACTTTGTGCCGGAATACAATCTCACGTTATTACCGCAACCCGTTAATTTTTTTAACGTCCCTGCCGCGAATTTAATTGAGCTTGGTTTGCTCTATAAGTTTTCGATTTGAATGCATAGTCTACTAAATTTTTGGCGGAGCTGCTTGGGGATTTGTTATCTCCAAACTCTCCCAACTAATTCTTCTTTCATGAACCATTTAACACGTTCATCAGGAATAGCGCCATGTTTCAGCAATAAGCGAATAGCTAATTGATTTTTACGTTCAACTGCATAATAAAGTGCACTACGTCCCATGTTGTCTTTCAAATTAATATAACTCATTTTGGGCGGAGAAAAGAGTGATGAAGGGGCATCATATTTTTCTTTTGCAAGTATTTTTTTAAATATATTTATAAAAACGTCGGTATGATCACTGTTCATTTGAACTAAACGCATTAACAATGTTTCATCATTATTGTCATCGAAGTTTTTAACATTCAAGTCGTTCTCAAGCAGCGATTCCAATATTTTTAAATTATTGCCGGAAGTTACTTTTTTAACAAATTCATCACTAGTCAATTTAGATTGACAACCACTAATCTGATATTTATTTTCTTTTTCGAACTTCAAATAACCGGAGTCAAATAAAAATCCCGCAATATGGCTACCTAAGTTTTCTAAATTCAAATTTAGTGAAGGTAATAATTGGCTATCTTCAAAAGTCAAGAATAAATATCTGAATGCATCGACATTGTCGGACACAATGAGCCTATGATAAAGTTTTGTTCGCAATGATAGGTCATTGAGACACCCGTCATGATTTTTAATTATTGCCGTAGCTAAAGGTTTATTTGCTATTGATCCTACGATATTGAATTGAAAAACCCTTTTTATTAAATCCTCATTTATATTAAGGTCTAACTTAATCAGATTTTCAATGAACGGAACGAAATCAATTTTATTAGAAATATTCCTGCATTCGTGAAAAATTAATGATTGGAATGCATCGATAAGCAAATCATGTTGACGATCAGTGAACTTTCCCGGATTTTTTTCCAATATAGATGCAACAAATATTTCAGCCAAAACCAAATATTCCTCTGAGATCGCCTTAATTAAATCATTCAATGTAGGCGTCATTCCACGTATAAACTCAAGGTGTTCCTCCTTCTTCAGATCAAAAAAACAATAAATTTTCTTTTTTTCAAAGAATTCATATTTTTTTTTCGATATATTTTGATCTTTAAAAAGTCTAGCGATATCTTCTTTGCTCTTACTTTCTGGAAGACGCGTTAGTACTTTTTCGGCAGATTCAAATTTATAGTAAATATTTTTTATTACTACAACATCGGCGTTAGAATCCAGCAGTAATTTAACAAGCTCGGAATTACCCGCCTTAATTGCCGAAAATAACGGGTGATATATTTTCTCATTAATTACAACCGGATTGATCAATGATTCTTTATCGTCGATATTTTCAAAAATCAATTTTGCGAGTTTTTCTTGCCCGTTTTCTATGAGATCACAAAATAAAGTAGATATTATTTCCAGTTTTTTTTCTTTTAATAAATGGAGGATAATTGTATGATCTGGATCTATTTTTTTGATCAATTCATATTTTTTTTTGTAAATTGCATCCTGAATTGATTCTTCAAGAAATTTATTTGGCAAAATAGCTTTTGCAACTAGGTTTAACTCCAGCGCAAGTATTAATGGTGTTCGCCCAGAATCATCTTTATTCGTGAGACGTGCTCCTGCTTGAACGATGGCTTGAATAAGCTCAATATCTTTAAGCTGAATTGCACGATGAATTGGATATTCTATAGGCTCTTCAACATATTCAATGTCCGTGAACCATGGATTGTAGTATATTTCTTTTACGTGAGTAACCGTTTTGCTTGGTTCGTTAACATTTTCAGGCCGTAGAAAATGAATTGCCAATTTACTTTTTCCTTTTTCGAGTGACAACTTAAAAAGTTTATCCGTATCGTCATTTTTCGGTAGTTTTTCGATGTATTCAAAATTCGGTCCATCTAATTGGCACACAAATTCTAAATCTAAATAACGTAAAGCATACTCTAAAAGCGTCTCCTTATAGCAATTTATACGATCTATGGAATGCATCTGTTCGAGTATTGTTTCAGTTTTTTTGAGGTCTGGGTCAATCCTTTTCAATAACTTAATGTTTTGAGCGTCTAAAAATGCTTGTATTAGCGCCTCTTCTCCAAAGCAACGTCTGAATGTATTCAATAAAATAGGCTGAAAACTTTCGTCGAGCTCTTCAAAACAGACTAGAGCTGTTTCGATAGAAATATTTTTTGATGTTACAATGAATTCTATAAATGAAACTGTGCCAGTTTCCTTGGCATGAAAATAATAAGGAACTTTACCTTCTTTCAGAAAAGCGAGATAAGTTGAAAGCTCCATTTCTTTGAGTAGCCCAGTTTGATTACAGTAATCTTCAAACTCACTCATTAGCGTTTTATCTCGTGTCAATCCTAATGTAATAGCAGAAATTAAATTCTCTTCATTTTCTAAAAAAAATGCATATATCTTTTCATCCAAAAGAATGTGGTAGTAGTTTTTATGTAGATGAGGCAATGCATATTCAAGAAAATTAGGAAAATGAGCCTTAATAAGGTTAGTTAAATCATCTTGTTGTAATAAATTATGGTTAACTTGCTTACAAAGCGCTGGATCATTTTTCATTTTTTCGATTAAATAACGATGCCATAATTCATTGGTTTCATTTTGGATGTCTTTTTTTGTTACGCTGGCGACGGTCACATCAGGGGCAATACCATCGAGTGCTTTAACAAAATGGTTGATAGTTCCACCTTGGCATTTGTTTTGGTCTGGGTCATGGTCTGTTTCGTTA
>MGOZ01000014.1 GCA_001797285.1 Coxiella sp. RIFCSPHIGHO2_12_FULL_42_15 | reverse complement strand
CCTCTCAGACCAGCTACGGATCGTCGCCTTGGTAGGCCTTTACCCCACCAACTAGCTAATCCGACGTAGGCTCATCTTATAGCACAAGGCCCGAAGGTCCCCTGCTTTGCTCCGTAGAGGTTATGCGGTATTAGCCCGAGTTTCCCCGGGTTATCCCCCACTACAAGGTAGATTCCTACGCATTACTCACCCGTCCGCCACTCGCCGCCAGGTAGCAAGCTACCCGCGCTGCCGTTCGACTTGCATGTGTTAAGCATGCCGCTAGCGTTCAATCTGAGCCAGGATCAAACTCTTTTGTTTGAACTGGTCTGTAGTTTTCACTACAAAAATTTTCTGACTCACAAAACTTAAAAAACTTGTCATGGAATTGGCAAGTGCTTGTGAATCTAAGTCGTTTCGTATTTCGACTTGCTGCACAAGCGCCCACTCAAACTGTCTTTTATAACATTGCTTCAAATTGTTAAAGAGCTTATCTCACGAAGAGAAGAGGAGGGTCATTTTACCGTTTTGGTTTTTCTTGTCAACACTATTTTAATTTGCGTTGATATAAGAGACCATTCCCTCACCTTAATTTTGATTGCTTTTCAGCTCGTCATCATCAAGGCGACAAATGGTACCATCAGCCGAAGAGAAATTACAACAGGAAATGAAAAATAAGTTTATCACAATCACCATTTGGAATCAAATTACACAATTTTGACCCGCGCGAAGCGTCTTTTCCCCACTTGGAACAGATGTGTCTCACCCGATTTGATTTCTAAACGTTGATCTTCAACACGCTCCCCTCCTATTTTGACCGCCCCTTGCTTAATCATCCGCATGGCTTCTGAAGTGCTGGGAACCAAACCCGCCCCTGTTAGAACATATCCAATCGCCAATTTGCCATCAAGAGCCTGAAGCTCAACCTCTTCAACATCCGTTGGTAGCTCATGATGCTTAAAGCGATCGACAAACTCTTGGTACGCCTCTTCTGCTGCCTTCTGATCATAAAAACGCGCCACTATTTCTTGGCCCAGCATAACTTTGACGTCACGCGGATTCTTGCCTTCTTGTACTTGTTGGCACAGCTGATTGACTTCTGCCATGCTTTTAAAGCTGAGGAGCTCCAAATAACGCCACATTAAATCATCCGAAATAGACATGATCTTTCCGAACATTTCCGTAGGCGATTCAGTGATACCTATGTAGTTCCCTAACGATTTAGACATTTTTTGAATGCCATCCAGCCCTTCCAGCAATGGCATCGTAATAATGCATTGTGGTCGCTGACCGTAGTGCTTCTGCAATTCCCGACCAACTAGTAGATTGAACTTTTGATCCGTACCACCCAATTCAACATCGGCTTTCATGACAACAGAGTCATAGCCTTGCAATAAAGGGTAAAGGAATTCATGAATCGCGATGGGCTGATTATTCGTATATCGTCTATTAAAATCGTCACGCTCCAACATCCGAGCAACGGTATAAGTTGAGGCGAGTCGTATGAGATCAACGCCACTTAATGCATTACCCCACTGTGAATTAAACATAATCTCTGTTTTTTCTGGATCCAAAATTTTGAATGCTTGAGTTTCATAGGTTTTTGCATTATGCATGATCTCTTCCGCACTTAATGCCTTGCGCGTTACACTTTTACCGGTAGGATCACCAATCATTGCGGTAAAATCACCCACTAAAAATAAAACATGATGGCCTAAATTTTGAAAATGACGCAATTTATTTAATACTACCGTATGGCCTAAATGAATATCGGGCGCGGTTGGATCCATACCCAGCTTTATGCGTAATTTTTTCCCAGACTCCAATCGTTCTTGTAACTCTTTTTCAGAAATGATCTCTGCTGTACCATGACGAATTTCTGCTAATTGATCCTGTGCCACAATATTAACCTCTTTTGTGATTTTTATTTTTAGTTAGGCTGTCCTATCTCGAGGAATATATGATGAAATTTTTGTATCCACGTAAAATGACGCTATTTTCAACAAAAAAAAATATTGACCGATGCTATTCCCGTGGTTATGTTACGAGTAATGGCGCAAAAATGGAATCGCTGCAGAGGACAATTAAGGAATAATGAAACAGACATTGAAAAAAACCAGGGCAGTCGTCGCCATCATTGCAATGCTCATTGCCTTGTTGTTCTACGTGATCATTCATTTTAAAGATCAACGACAACACACGTCCGATTTACCGACGCGCTCGCCCCCAAATGACGGGCTACAGTATGATCTTAACATTGCCAATCAAACGGTAAAAGATGAGTGGCATATGGTGACGATTAAGCCGGGCGACACATTGAGAAGCCTATTTGTAGCACAACATATCCCACTCGCCGATCTTTGGTCGCTGACAAAATCACATCACACACGACTTAACGTACTGCACCCAGGCGAACACATTTACTATAAGCAAGACACGGAGCATCATTTACTCGCTATACGCCTACCCCTTTCCTTGGAGAAAGAGCTGTTAATCACAAAAAATCAACAGCATTATGTGGAAAAAATTATCTCTTTACCGACACAAACAAACATCGTGTACAGTTCAGGCACCATCAGAAATTCGTTGGCAAACGCCACTAAAGCGGCGGGTTTATCCAGCCACATGTACTCTCAATTAATGGCGATCTTTCAGGGAAAAGTGAATTTCGCGCACGATTTACGCAAAGGTGATCAATTTTTTCTGCTTTATAAACGTTATACCGTAAACGGAAAAAGTCTGAATCGTAATGAAATTGTCGCTGCCAAATTAGCGACTCAAAAACAAAACTATTACGCCATTAAATTTAGCTATCCCCAAAATCACACAGGCTATTTCACTCCGAAAGGACGGAGTATAGAATCCCGCTTTCTTGATTTCCCCATTCATTATCGTCGTATCAGCAGTCGTTTTAGTTATGGTCGCTATGATCCCATTCTGCATGCAATCAGACCTCATCTTGGCGTAGATTTTGCTGCCCGCGCAGGGACACCTATACGTTCCGTCGGAGACGGCAAAATAACCTTTATCGGGCACGAACGCGGCTACGGCAACGCCATAAAAATTCGTTATGATTCGCACTACAGCGCATTATATGGTCATATGAATCATTTTTCACCAAGCGTAAAACTCTCCGCCTATGTTCATAAAGGGGACATTATTGGCTATGTGGGTTCCACTGGATGGTCCACGGGGCCCCATTTGCATTTTAGTTTCTACAAGAATGGCCAACCTAAAGATTGGTTAGCCATGACACGGCTCTCTGGAAATTTAATTCCAGATCGATATCGTAAACAATTTAAAGAAACGGCCTCTAAATTGTTAGCCACTTTAGAAATTCATGCAACAGAACTTGCCGCTAACAACACACATCTCATGAATAACACACGATGAAAAAGGAAATTTATATTGGCTTGATGTCCGGAACAAGTCTCGATGCCATTGACGCTGCTCTCGTGGAATTTTTGCCGCAGCGTAAGATTAATTTACTAGCGACGCATTCTCAACCCATCCCCCCAAAATTGCGTGCTGAAATTCTTGAGCTCTGCCAACCTGGCAGCGATAGCGTACATAAATTAGCAAAAGTCGATATTGCACTGGGTAATGCCCTTGCACAAAGCAGCATGAAATTATTAGAACGCAGCCACGTTCCTCGTGAAAAAGTCGTTGCTATAGGTAGCCACGGGCAAACAATCCGCCATGTTCCCGATGCAACTCCCCCTTTCACGATCCAAATTGGCGATCCCAACATTATTGCATGCGTCACCAATATCACTACGGTAGGTGATTTTCGTCGTCGCGATATTGCGTTAGGCGGTCAAGCAGCACCACTGGCACCTGCATTCCACCGTTATCTTTTTTCACATCCCAACAAAAATCGTTTTATCGTTAATATCGGCGGAATTGCAAACGTCACTTTTTTACCGAGCGATTCGGAAAATGCTTCTATCATTGGTTTTGATACTGGACCTGGCAATACATTGTTAGATAATTGGTGCTTAAAGCACAAAGGCGTTCCATTTGATAACAATGGCGAATGGGCCGCCAGTGGAAAAATCATTCCCTCCCTGTTGAAAAAGTTATTGAATGATCCTTACTTTCATAAAAAAGCACCCAAAAGCACCGGCCGTGAATATTTTAATTTACATTGGTTAGAAAAATACGATCTTCCTTTTGCAGCGGTGGATATACAAACCACACTCGCTGAGCTCACTGCTGTTAGTATTGCCGAAGCAATATTAGCGCTGAAACGTGCCCCTACAGAGGTATTTGTTTGCGGTGGTGGGGCATTTAATTTATTTTTACTTGATCGAATCAGAGCAAATCTAATTAACTATCGTATCGACACAACGGAATGCGTGGGTCTACACCCAAGCTGGGTAGAAGCCGTCACATTTGCTTGGCTTGCAAGACAAACCATACATCATCAACCGGGTAATTTACCCAGCGTGACCGGCGCACGCAAAGCCACTATTCTAGGGGCAATTTATCCGACGACCAATCAGTAAAAATCCCCGGGCTTACGCCCGGGGTATTTTTCTTATATGAATTTCGCCTGCTCGGGAAACCCTCGCGGGCGGCGACCCAAGGGGGAGAATTCGCTTTCTCCCCCTTGGGAAACCCCCATTGCGTAAAGTTCCTGGGCTAACCCCCAGGGCTTGAGGATGTAAAAACGCCATCATTAAGATTCATTTTTCAGTTTCGGCAATATTTGTTGTAAATTAATTCCTTTGACGGTGGGACTCTGCAAATATCGATATAAATAAAGTTCTAATGGTTGATCCACCACTTTTTTTTGTTCTTGTGAGGCGTGACGAAAAATCAGTTGATCTTGTACTTCCAACAAAAATCCCACATGCGACACATTTAAATTCGTACCAATCTGTTTTACTAAATTCCAATTGGGTCGAATAATTTCCACAATCATTGCTTTGGGCAATTGCATTTTAATTTCAAAAAATATTTCTCCATCCGAATTAAAAATATTTTTCAACGCTAAATAAGGAGTGCACGCTTGAATACCAGATATTTTTTCTGACGTCTTTTTTAATTGCGCTAATTTAGCGTTTAACTGAACTTCGCTGAGTTGTGCATTAATTTTGAGATCTGACAAAGAACGCTGTTTAAACCAATTCGGCTTGTCAATATAAGTCGAGGCATAACAACAAAGCGGATTACCGTAATTATCCTCGATCTCCGGCGTTATATCGCGCACATATCCATATTCCGCATTCGCGATATTCCAATCGACACTCATAAAATGGTGGCGTTTTTCAAACTTCACAATCCCGCTACGATAATTCAAAAATGCCATGTGATAATGAAATTCAATGGGATTTACAGAAGCCAGCAACGCTAACATTGTATTAACGTACGTGACACAATCAAACGCATCCCAGCGATAACGTGGGTTTTGATTAAACTCACCTTCATCACCCTCACCTAATGCGTTTAATACATAAGGTTTTCCCAAAAAAACACCACTAATATAAGCTAACCGCTCTGCAATACTGCACCAACGATTGCAAAAATTCCACTCCAATAATTCATACAACATTAAAATACCCAAAAATCAAACGGTCCCATCTTTATGACATTGAAGTGATAACCTACGCTCCTGTCATACGTATTTGGCGAAGGAAAAAATGGAAAGCCTAAGGTTGTGGCCACACTTCTTCAAAATATTTTTGAAAAGAAAATATCTCAACATCGGGTCGATCTATTACCGCATAGTAAAGCTCACGACCAGGTACTTTATTCATTGAAATTAAAAAATCGTCCCACTGATCTCCAACTAATTTGGCATAACCCATATTGCCTTTAGTGTAAGGGAATTGCTGCCGATTTCGCAGTGCTTGTAAAACCTCATCAGGTGCTTTTGAGTCTTTTGCAATATCATAACAATCTTTAAAATCATCCTCATTTCGCACGAATAATTTTTTCGCTTCGCCTTTTGCATTCACAAGTAAAAAACTGCAACTTAAATCCAACAAGTAAAACGCATTAACATGGTATTTTTGTCGAATATTATCAAATACTTCAAAAAATTGTTCGTCATATAAAGGCATTAACTCATGAAACATTAAACCTGTTAACGTCTCACTGATACGGATAAAAAATTTCCATATTCCTTCTGTAATACAAGTATTAATTTTATTTCGATCTAAATTTTGTTTCGGAAGATAAAAATCGATATCTCCTTTATTAAAGGCATCCACCACTTCATCGGAAGTTGTTTCTCCAGTAAACAATACCAAGATCGTCATCAATCCTTCTTTGCGTATTTCTCGACAAAGCTCTAAGCCATCTTTCAACGGCATTTGTCGATCAATAAAAACAATAACCACTTTTTTGTAAAAGTCAGGAGACTGCAAAAGCGCCAACACTCGGGAAAAATCCAGATAAAAGGATTCGGCATTATCACTCGGATCGTGTGCAGCATCGTAATTCCTTCGCAACAGAAGTTGTGTCATAGAATCCCGTCGGTAGGTATGCGATCTCAAATAATTGAGGACCCGCTTAGGGTTGGTTTCAGTGATGTATGGAATATGACGATCAATCATCTGACGAACAATATTTAAAAATGGCGCCTTATCGTCAAGCACAATAACATTGGTTGGATGATAAATTACCGGGATTAACAGCCGAGAACTCATGATAAATATACTCCACTAACCGCTCGATATTGTACCTCAATATAGCCTATTGTGTGCGGGTTTTTATTGTCAACTTGATTAAAAAACAGGTATATTGCTCTATAATTGAGTCGCAAATAATTGTAGCTCCCATCCTTTCCAACGCAATCTTACAAAAATACAACCCTAATCCGATACTTTGGGCTGTTTTTGATTTTGTCGTATAAAAAGGCTCAAAAATACGTTCCAATTGACTGGTCTCGATGCCACCTGCTGTGTCTTTGACGTACAGTATTAATTGATTTTCTTCTCGCTTTGACCAGATAACAATTTTCCCTTTTTCAGCTGCTTCAATAGCATAGAGTGCATTTTTAATAAGATTATGTAACACATACGTAATAACTGCTGATTTACCAAAAACAGTTACATCATCAATAGGTTCTATAGAAATCAGTAATTTTTCTTTTTCTTGAAAAGGGTAGATTTTGATAGCTTGCTCCACTGCTTTTTGAACTGGAAAAGATTCTTCATTTGATGGCATTATCGCAGAAACATGATGAAACCCTGATAAAATCATTTCAATTGTTGACTGCGCATAGCTTACCGAATGTTTAGTATCATCTAACGTTTGTTTTAATGCTTCCAGCAAATCTTTTCTCAACGGCTGTTGAACCTTGCCTGTCTCTACACCACATTCATAGCCCTCAATCAGCGTAGGTAAGACATATTCAATATTGCAGATAGCGCCCTCAATAGTAAGGAACATGTACGAAATAACTCTTACAACTTAATATTGCATATCAAATAATCCCCATCG
>MGOZ01000013.1 GCA_001797285.1 Coxiella sp. RIFCSPHIGHO2_12_FULL_42_15 | reverse complement strand
TTAAGTTGTAAGAGTTATTTCGTACATGTTCCCTACCATGAGTATAATGCACTTTTTGGCAAATGTAAACCTAGTTTACATTTGCTTTGCAGCCTAAATTTTCCTCATAATAATGCCTAGTTACAATATTTTCTAATTTGTGTCCGAATAATAAAGAGCAGTTGGTCTATTCGGACACTTATGGTACCTTTATTAATTTCAATGAGGCTATTACTTGATTAACAGTATATTGATTTTTATTGGCGCAGGATTTGGCGGCGTATTTCGTTATTGGATATCTAATGCCGTTTATTTTTTATTGGGCCGACAATTTCCCTATGGCACATGGGTGGTTAATGTAACCGGGTGTTTTTTAATGGGATTTCTTTTTATACTCACCCTGGAACGATTCGACAGTTTAGGATCGCAGCTTAGGGCCTTATTGTTAATCGGGTTATTAGGCGGCTATACCACTTTTTCTTCATTTTCAATAGAAACTCTCAATCTTTTTGAAAGTGGCCAATGGTTAAGTGCGCTATTAAATATTTTGCTCACTACGATTAGTTGCCTTGTGGCAACATGGCTAGGAGTCATAGGGGGAAGGAGTTTATGAAAACTATTGATATTGTCATGGTGAGAGTTTACATCACTGAAACATCTCATTTGCTTGATAAAATAATCGATTACCTAAAAAACGAAGTAAAAATTCGAGGGGTCAGTGTCTTTCGCGCCATCAGTGGTTTTGGTGAAACAGGAAACCACACCTCATCCTTGATTGATTTATCTCTCAATTTGCCACTCACGTTGGAGTTTTTCGATAATGATAAAAACAAGATTGAAAAAGCGTTAGCGCATTTAAATACCATAGTGAACCCTGAACATATCGTTCTTTGGGAAGCTAAAACCAATGATGAGGTGAAGCCGCACCCCGCGCATGTTCCTTAGCTTCCCCCTCGTTCTTCAAGTATATTAAAGAGCAACCGATATTTATTCGTTGCACTCCAAGCGTACCACCCATTCGCTCGTGCATCACGCACCGCGCGCATTTCATCCAATATATACTTCACTTTGGAGTCGCGACCTAATGGAAAACGTAAATTATACAGTTCGATATAAGCGATAATATTGACATCGGGATATTCTTTTATACGCGATCGCAAATCTGTCAACGATTTGTATACCGTTTGATACGGACGAGTGGCGTGGTATACGTAAGGGAAATAATGCGATGGGTAAACCATTGGACAAATTCCATTCACAGCGGAAGCAAAAACACGAACATCTTGACCAATGGCTTTTGACTCCATCGATGCGGCTTCACCAAAAACATCAACTTCCAGCTTCACCCCTGTGCCCTGCAACTTCTCACGCACATGTTTAATAATATTAAAAATGATATGCACATTTTTGGGTGACTGATGGTGTGTATGGCGATAGCGAATATAATCCAGCTGAATCCTTTCAGCGCCTAACGCAACGGCCTGCATAATTAATTTATCTTTCTTGGCAAGATAGCGAGATGATTCAATTTGCTCGGGTAAGCCTCCATGAGGAAACATGACGATGCGAGCCACGTAGTGCAAACCCGCGTCTCTAACCCATTGCAAGTTACGCTGGGTGTATTTATTGGTTCCCCAATAATCGATCACAAACGTATCAATTCCCGCTGCACGCGCAGCACCAATCAGGTATTTAATCGTACGACTATTTTCTAGCGTTGGCTGGGTAATATAAATCCCTCGCACTCCCGCCAGGGCCCCACTGGGCATCATCACAAAAAATAAGACAAAAAACAAAGCTCGCGCTTTATACAAAAGGTTATTTTTCATCAGCGGCATTCCATTGCAACATAGACTAATCTTGATTGTGGTCCGAGTTCAATTAAAAATCAAGTATAGTGTTTCAGATAAATATTTTGGTAAAAATAAACTATTTTAATTGTCTTACCGGCAATGGTGCTCACTGTCGAGCTTTCCTCTCCCGCCTGCGGGAGAGGCTAGGAGAGGGTTGGCTTCTAACGGCACGATCATTTTCACCAAAATATTTATCTGAAAAGCTATAGCTTATTTGACGTTGCGCGCAAGCAAAGCTGGCGCGATTGCAGATGCCAACAACCCTATGCTAAAGTGCTCGAAAACACTAAGGGAGTTCTCAGTGTTCCATTTCAATCGTCTTCGTCATCACAAGACAACCCTTTTTCTCAGTGGTCTCATTATTCTCAGTCTTTTCATCAAGCTTTTCATCTTCCTATTTTTCTTCCACGGAAACGCGGAACAAATTACTCAGCCGGACTCCAACAGTTATCTCGCTCCTGCTCAGTCTCTATTATCTCAACATTCTTTTTATGAGATGTTCGAACGAACCCCAGGCTATCCCCTTTTCATCGCGGGCTTATTTTGGCTTTTGGGCCATCACTTAACTGCCATCATTGTGGCACAAATTGTATTAAGCACTGCGCTGATCTTAGAAGCTTTTTTCATTGCGAAGCGATTATTTTCAAACCACGTTGCACGGTTAAGTGCATTGTTGATCGCCATTAACACGTTGATCTTCAGTTACAACCTTATGATTTTATCAGAAACGCTTTTTGTTGTTTTGATCGGTGCGGCTTTTTTATCCGGTGTCTATTTATTTTCAGGAGCACAAAAATCGCTGTTATGGACGTTTTTACTTGGCCTATTTTTAGCGTTAAGCACGTGGACCCGCCCCATCAATTATTATTTAATTCTGCCGGTGATGGCCCTTACCCTCGGGTACTTCTTCAAAAACAAAAGAAACCGTATTTTTACCGCTCTTTTTTTCTTACTGTTACCCACTTTTATTTTGGTGGGCGGTTGGAAAATCCGTAACAATTTTGTGTTGCACAGTTCTAGTTACTCGAGTATTTCAGCTTACAATCTGTATTGGCACTATGCAGGAGATATTTTACAAAAAAGCCAACACCGCTCTGCCGCTGAAATAGAACACCTTTTACAACTCCAATTACAGCAACAACCGAATCAAGACCCCGCCGAACTCGAAAAATACATGAAAAAAACAGCGCTGCACATCATACAGCAACATCCTATTTTACTCACAAAACAAATGCTGAGAGGGTTTTCCAAATTAATGTTGAATTCGGACTCAAGCTGGTTAATCTTTTTTAATCTGTCCGATAAGAAAATCGAACTTGATCAAGCAAAAAAAGAATTACTGAGTTTTAATGTGCAGCATCTTTTTCATCATTATTCTAAAAAAATACTCTGTATCCTGCTGGCCGCATTTTTGGTATCCATGAGCATAACTCTTTATTATATCTTTTTCTTGATCGGCATTATTCAACTCAACCGAACTTCTTTTCGATACGCGCACCTCTTTTTATTAGGCTGCCTCTGTTATTTTATTCTGGTATCCAGCAATGCAATTTCTTATGGGCGTTTTCGCATACCGTTTGAATTAATTATCGATGTTTATACGAGCTTTGGTCTTTTTTGTGCGGCCAAAAAAATATTACACCGAAAAAAAAGTGCCACTGTCGCCTTGGAGGCTCGTTAAATGCCGCGTATCATCATCACCGGAGCAACGGGCTATATCGGCAAACCACTCTGCGATTATTTGTCCGCAAGGGGTTTTTCGATTGGTACCATGACGCGCTACATTCAGTCTTTAAATGGGAAAAATTTATTTTGTTTTCCTTTTCAGCTTGGGGAAGAAGTTAATAAAAATATTTTTCGTCAAGAAGATGTTGTGATTCATCTCGCCAGCGCTTGTATGAACACTTCTGCTGATGAAAGCACCGAGTCGCTTGACGTGATCGGAACTGAAAAACTCTTGAAAGCGGCGCGTGCGGCAAGCATTAAACGATTTATTTTTATTTCTAGCCAATCAGCGAGTCCTACAGGACACACCCCTTATGCTCGCAGCAAGTGGCGCATTGAACAAATGCTCACAGAAAAAAATGAGATCATCGTCCGGCCCGGCCTCGTTTATGGCGCACCCGCACAAGGTCTCTACGGTACATTGGTTAACTTAATAAAAATCCTGCCAGTTTTTCCCGACATTGGACTTGAAAATTTAATTCAGCCTATTCATATCCGTGAACTGTGTATAGCCATTGAAGCTCTTGTGAATATCGAAAGTGTAAATACACGGGAATTTAACTTGGGATCGCCACAGGGTCTTTCTTTTAAATCATTTTTGCAAGATGTAGCGAAGCACTTATTTAATAAACGTGTTTTTTTTCTACCGCTGCCTTTTCGCTGGATTCAAGGGGGTTGTGCACTCGCCAGCCTCATCCCATTTTTACCAAAAATATCCGCCGATAGAATAAAAGGGCTTCTTTATTTGCAGCCCATGTCGACTCAAAACAGCTTGTTAGAATTATCACTTTCCATACGACCACCCACTGAATATTTTCAACAAGAATCTCTTCTTCTCGCTGAAGAGGGGCGAGCTATTTTTTATTATCTCTGTAAAGACACAGCGCCAATACTTCTCACAGAGTATCAAAATATCATTATGAAATTACCGAATCCTAAACCGGTATTATCTAAAATCCTATTACGTTGGCCTACGCTCATTCGTTTTATTGAACCGTTTGGCGAAAAACCATTAGCAAAACGCTTAGAAATTGCTTCTCATTTATTAGAAACTGACGCACAAAAATTTAATTTATTTTATAACACTGAAAATAAAAAAAAATGGATTGTATGCTTTCATTCTATAAAAGTCATGCTGATGGAGTTTTTATGCTTGCCCACTCGCCTCATCGCGCATTTTTTTTCTTAATGCGATAGCACGCCCAATACGATCCGCATTCGCCATAATGGTGAACGTTAAATTTTTTGCGGATAACGTCGGTAATATCGAACCATCAACCACATAAAAATTTTCAGCCCCTACTAATTGACCATCATGATCTACCGTCAACGGTTGTGTTTGAGTACTCATCGGCAAGGTCGCTGCATAGTGAATATCACTCCCCCACAAAGGAACTTTGCAACTGAACGGGATATACCATGCACCGCAACGCCGCAGTGCGTTGATCAACAGTGCCAACAAGGCTTTTTTGGCACGTTCAAAATGAGATGGTACACCACCGTAGATTTTTAATTGTGCCCTTGCTTGTGTTTGCACCAACTCCATGCGATGCGCGCTTATTTCACCGGGAAAAAAAACATTCGCCAACAGCATCGCCGGCATAAGATATTTGCTAAATTCCATCGCGCCTTTTTTCGAAAAAGGCATAAACCCAATGAGCTCATTGGCCAATAGTGCTTCCGGGCTGTAAAACGTCCCCATAGCCGTCAAGGCATGTTGTGCCAAATGAGCCGAAAAGCCGAGCTGCCCCATCGCAAACGATTTTGGTGTGATCGATGAACCCAAAAATTTTGGCATCACAAACGCCAACGCAAAGCAAGGATTCGATTGTAATCGAATGGGTTGATGAAACGCGCTCATAAAATCCAGCACTAATGCGGTAGAACCAATCGTCCCCGCCGCCAAAATAAGCGTTTCTGCCGTTAACGTTTGCCGCTCTCCCGTTATTAAATGCTGACAGGACAGCTCATAGCCTTGTGCTGATTGACTAATTTTTTGCAAAAATAACCGATTGGCATATTTAAAATGCGTGTGCTTTTGTAATTGCACCACATCAAACTGCGCATTATAAATCGAGTGTGCATCGCAACCCCACAAACAACGATTATTCAAACGGCATTCATTTCTATCCCCTTTTTTTTCACTCAATACCGCGGAACGTGGTTGACCCAATTTAAATGCCGAAAATGTCTGTGTTCTATAATTCGCTAATAAATGCTGGCAGGTAGGATGTAACGTTAGCGGACGCTCTGTTTTTACCGTGTGATCGAAATACGCCGATAAATCATCGGCTGCTGGACCACTGATGCCCATCCGCGCAGCAATACGTTGATACGATTGCAACAATGCTTGATACGCCTCCAAAGGTAACTGCATTTCTTGTTGTGAATACGTATAACAAACAGCACCCCATGCATTTGACAATCCCCCTTTAGCCAACGATCCGGTCACATGAAAATTTTCCGTGCTAATCCCGTATTTTTCGTGAAAATCACGATACACATAGTGATAATGTGGCACACGTAATTTGGGGGATTGCCCCTTTGCCGCCAATAAAGCTTGTCGGTCTTTGCCGTAGAAAAATTCCGCCTGCATGGACGCTGTTTGCTGACGAAAATCAAATAAATTGCCTGTCGAGGCAGGATTCAACGTTCCTTCGGTGCCTGCATCCAGCATCAATACGTCACAACCCGCATGGACTAAAGGAAATGCCGCAGAAACACCCGCTGGGCCACTTCCCACGATAACGAGGGAATGCTTACTCATCATCCGTCACAAGTAACCACGGCAACGATAAATAATGAAGATATTTTCGCTCTCGACGTCCCCGACAAACACTATCCAGCATAATGCCACACATAAAACTAATGCATGCGAGTATCATCACGCCCGTTGTCAAAATCGCTGTGGGTATTCGCGGCACTAATCCAATCGTAAAATAACTATAAAATAAGGGAATCGCTAAAAAAACAGAGAGCATTGCAAATACAAGGGCAATAAAAGTAAAAAAGAAAAAAGGGCGAGTTTCTTTTAACATAGAAATAATACGAAACAAAATCACAATACCATCACGATATTTATTTAATTTACTTTGCGAACCTTCCGGTCGAGAAAAATAGGGTGTTGCCACTTCGCCAACAGGGATGCGTAATTCCAAACTGTGAATCGTGAGTTCCGCTTCAATATCAAATCCACGAGATAGCGCAGGGAATGATTTTACAAAACGTCGGGAAAAAGCACGGTAACCTGACAAAATATCCGTGAAATGATTTCCAAATAAAGACCCCACTATTTTGGTAAATAAGGCATTTCCTAAACGATGCCCTTTACGATACAGTGCTTGGCCCAGCTCGCTATCAACGCGGGTTCCTACCACCATGTCTAATTTTTCTTGTAATAATGTATGGATGAGTTGCGGTGCGGCGGATGCATCATAGGTACAATCACCATCGGCTAACACATAAATATCCGCATCAATATCGGCAAACATACGCCTCACCACATTGCCCTTACCTTTACGAGGCTCACGACGAACAATCGCGCCGGCCGCTAATGCCATTTCCACTGTATTATCCGTCGATCGATTGTCATAAACATACACTTGGCTCTCTGGCAACGCGGCATAAAAAGCCTTAACGACTTGACCAATCGCGGCAGCTTCATTGTAACACGGTAATAAAACGGCAATTCGAGGGGGTGAATTCATGCGATACGCTTCCTGTGACGCTGGATTGAAGATGAGAGTCTAGAACAATCCGCACAGGTGGTAAAGTTTGTCAGAATGACGCTTTGCCGCGAGATGGCAGGACCCGCGAACATGGAGTAGGCACCCGTTACATCAATGCAAGGCTACAGCCTGGGATTCGTTTCACGCGCGCGTCTTATCGTAAAATGTAGATCATCACCATTTTTTTTATCTTTTTTTGGCTCTCTGCTTTTTTCATCTGGATTCCAGCCACGATTTGCGCAAAAAAGACGTACTTTTAGGGTGGAGTCTACTTGATTCTGATGGGTGCTAAAACCTTCTCGCACTTCTTTTACCGGACTCTTTTCCAATCGAGTAAAAAGTGCTTCGATTTTTTTCGCATCTTCTTCGGAAACATAGGGAGAAAGAGAAGCGTCGTACCGGGCTATGCCATGGGTCAACATTAAGCGCTTTGTGGCATCAAGGATCCAGTTTACTGTTTTAGCTTTAACGTAGATTCCTTTATCTTGGATTTCACCTGTTTCAAGTTTTTCTAGCTTTTCCAAGATGATATCCACGTGGGTGCCAAGTGGGATGTCACCTTGGGTGTTAGGTTTTGTTGGCGTGGCTTGAGAACCATAATCGGGATACTTTGGGTTGTTGTTACGCGCTGGGGTTGAATCTGGTTTAGTCATATCAGTAGCCTTCTTTCAATTGTACCTGAATCAAATTATACCTATTCATAATTAAGCAAACATTAAAAATACTCGCAGAAAGCCATGGGGATTTTTATTTCGCGTGGTTCTTGCAAATGCTATACCAACAGCTTTTTTCGCTAAAAATTTTTTATCTTATATTTCTGCCGTTGTCTGATAAGTACGGCAAGTTCTTCAGGGGCATAAAAAATTTTCTCCTTGATTGTTATATCCACTTTAATTTCTTTAGGGGTGGAGATTACAGGGAGAGGCCCTTCATATACCCATCACGATCCATGCTTGAAAACAATTCCCTGCGTAGGGAGGACTGGATCCCGGACAATCGCTACGCGATTTCCGGGACGAACTTAGGTGCAGAGCCTAACCTATTTAGCTAATTGATGGCAGACCCTAGTAAATTTAGATATAATGTGCAAAGAATTTTGTTCAAGTGGCTTAATCGCCGAAGTCAACGGAAATCTTTTGACTGGAAACAATTTCAAAAATTGTTAGACAGGATAGAATTTCCGAAGGCGAAAATCTGTCATAAGCTTTTCTAACACCATGAGTGGCTGTGAACGTATTTATCTTGAGCCTATTGCCTTAATAGGGCACGATGGGTTCTAACGAGGGGGCAGTGAACAACGAAAGAAGGACACTGCTCTACTCACTCATCTTAAAATCTATGAAAAAACTTTCTTACCGTTACATTTGGTGTTATCTCTGATTGAGTGCAGCGTGTATGGCAGCATAAAAATAGCTTCGTGAGTGGATTTGCCAATAGAAAGTTTAGAAATCTGACTTTGTGGGATCATGAGTTATGTTCCTCTAATTGCAAGAAGCTCTTCTTGCGGAATGTTCAGTCTTATTCGCCATTTTGCACTATTAGGACTTACACATTGACAGAAGTGAGTTTCATATAATCAGTAAGTTATAATCATCGGAAGATGGGGAATTCCTGCTTTTTGGGTTCTGAGTCTTGACAATCTCACCGCAAACCGCCAAAATTCACGGCTTATTAGCCTGAATATTTCATGTTGCTTTTTGAAGATGACGGCCACATGAAGTGCCCTGCCGCCAACGAAAAGATCTTTTGTTTTCAAGGGGTGCACATCCTGTACTCGACGTTCCTTACTCTCTCTGGTCGCGACGCCCTTCAAACAAAAGACCTTTCCGTTGGCGGCACACCGACCCTTGTTGTTCGATGTGAAATATCTGGGTTAGGCACATACGGCTATGTAGCTCAGCTGGTTAGAGCACGGCATTCATAATGCTGGGGTCGTTGGTTCAAGTCCAACCATAGCCACCATTCTTCATCGCCCAGGGTTTTGGGATATAATATCTTCGACTTACGCGCAGAGCCTGGCTTTGCTGTGGGAAATGACTTGTTTTGTTCAAAAAAAATCCTGATAAAGTTGATTCTTCGACCAGCCTCTCTTACAATGAACCCTCTTGCGTGCAAAACAAACAGATGAATCTTTCATCATCAACTTGGCATCCGGATATTTCACATCGAACAGCAAGGGTCGGTGTGCTGCCAACGAGGATGCTTTTGATGTCCATCGTACATTCACTTTGCCGTCGCTATTCTTACTCCATGCGCGACGCAATCGTCAGAGAGGATCATGTTAGTGAAAAATTCCAAATTACAAATAGCCAACGCAACCATTCATCCCGGCGAAACGCTATCGTTGGCATTGCCTTTACCTGAATTATTCTCCTATGCATCACTTTACATGCCCATCAAAGTGATGCATGGTAAAAAAGCAGGGCCCTGCCTCTTGGTAACAGCAGCGATACATGGCAATGCGTTAAATGGGACTGAAATCATTAATCGACTACTGATGATCAATGAATTAAAACGATTACAGGGCACATTAATTGCAATTCCTGTTGTCAATGTTCACGGTTTTATGAATCGCTCCTCTGTTTTACCCGACGGTGTTGATCTGCATCGCTGTTTTCCTGGATCAAAAGAAGGAACTCACGCAGAGCGTATGGCCAACCTTTTTGTTAACGAAATTTTTAGTAAGGCGGATGTCTGTATCGATTTACAAACTGGATTTATTAATTACTCCAATCTACCGCAGATTTACGTCAATTTTAACGATGAGAAATCCAAACAGTTAGCTAAGGCATTTAATGCGCCTATTATTTCTGATATCGCTCAAATTGAAGGAACATTACATAAAGTGGCTGAAGAAAACAAAAAACCTTTCTTGCTCTACGAAGCCGGTGAGGCCTTGCGATTCGATGAATCCTCCATCAAAACTGGCGTAAAAGGAATTCTTAATGTGATGCGAAAATTAGAAATGCTACCCCCGAAAATTTCAAAAAAAGAAAATCTTTTAAAAAGCTTTTTTACCGAAAAAAATATCTGGGTCCGCTCACCAACCAGTGGGATTAGTCGTTCGCAACATAGCCTAGGACACTATGTCAAAAAGAATGCGTTGCTTTGCACTATTCAAGACCCATTTAGTTCAGCAGGCACTGTTGAAGTGCGCAGCCCAGAAGAATCCATTATTGTCGGAAAAAATAGTCTGCCACTGGTGCATGAGGGAGAAGCACTCTATCAATTAGCGGTATTTCCTAAAATGGATCATACCTCTACCCATTTAAAAGATTGGGAGGAACAATCTGCCGAAAACGGTGTATCCATTTTAAGTTAAATCATTACGGGAAATATTCATGTCAAAATCACCCTTTTCGCGAGCAGGACTTTTTATTTGGGGCTTGAGCGTTTTATTTTTTCTTTATGAGTTTTTTTTACGTTCTTCCATCGGCAGCATTGCTCATCAAATAATTCCCGCACTGCACCTTAACCCAAAGACCTTTGCCTTGATGGGTTCAGCCTATTATTTGGTTTATGCTGCTATGCAAATACCCGCTGGAATGCTGATTGATAAATATGGGGTGAGATTCATTCTAACGACCGCTGTTTTTGTTTGCGCCGGAGCAACACTGTTATTTTCGCAATCTACCCATTTCACTGTTGCACTGATCAGTCGCTCTTTACTGGCGTTAGGCTCGTCTTTTGCTTTTATTGGCTTATTGGTTGTTGTGGTTAATTGGTTCCCCAAGCGATATTTCAGCTTTTTTTCAGGAGTATCTCAATTCATTGGCACAATGGGTCCATTATTAGCCGCAGGTCCCCTCATTGGTTTTATGAATTCTTACCAACACAGTTGGCGCTTTACCTTTGTTATCATTAGTGTTTTTGGTTTCACTTTAGCGATTTTGATGGCCCTCACCATAAAAAATAAATCACAACGCACTCAGCGAAAACTTATTTATCTCAATTTACCCTCCTTGGGAAAAACGTCGTTATTAAAATCACTCAAATCCTCCCAAACATGGTACATCGCTTTTTATTCGGCTACTGTGTACGTTTCCATAGAGTTATTGGGCGCCATGTGGGGAACAGAATATCTTCAAGCACGTGGATTCACCCAGAATACTGCCGCAAATATTATTTCTTTTGCGTGGTTTGGTTATGCCGTAGGCTGCCCACTGGTGGGATTTTTATCTGATCGCAGCAATCGCAGAAAATCAAGTTTAGTGTGTTGTGCGTTTCTCGGTTTATTCAGTACGTTATGTGCCCTTTTTCCCAAAACACAAGCCGCTTGGTTTTATGCAACGACGTTTTTTACGTTAGGTATCGCAGCCGCAGGGCAAAACGTTGGTTTTGCCCTTATGGCGGAAAATACTTCAGCACGCATTCGAGCCGCAAGCCTCGGATTAAATAATGCGGCAATTACGCTTTTTAATGCGCTTATCCCCCTTATTATAGGGTATTTTATTTTTACCTCCAGCCATGGTTTGCCAATGCAATCTCTAAAACCCGAACATTTTGGCGGGTTTATCGTATTGCCTATTCTGTATTGCATTGCCATTCTATTATCGCTTTTATTTATTCGAGAAACCTTTGGCAAATCACAGCATGAGCCAATGAAACTCAAGCTGGGTACGGTCTTTGATTGATATTTAAAATAATTGATTGAATATATGCAAATTTGGCACAAGAGCATCCTTTTAACCGTGTTAATCCTAACACCCCTGGTATTGAGCATCTCACTCTCCATGGATATCTACGTACCCTCCCTGCCCATGATCATCAACAGCTTTCATACCACACAGCAAGCCCTGCAATGGACCTTGAGCATTTATATGTTTGGTGTGGGACTTGGCCAGCTGTGTTTTGGACCGATTACCGATTACTTGGGGCGACGTAAAGTCGTTTTAACCGGTTTATGCTTTTATCTTTTCGGTACGCTCATTTGTATTTTGGCACCCTCCATCCTTGTATTGGTTATCGGACGTTTAATGCAAAGTATCGGTACCTGTGCTGCGTTGGTCATCGCTTATGCGGTTGTGCGCGATGTTTTTGATACCAAAGCCAGCGCCAAGATTTATAGCTTTTTAAATGCGGCAACCGCTCTGGGACCGGTTGTCGCCCCCCTTTTAGGCGGTTATTTGCAATTGACTTTCGGCACATGGCGCGCATCGTTTATTTTTCTCTTTGGTTTTGCCATGTTAAGCTTTATGACCACTTTTTATTTTCTAACAGAAACGCTGCCTGTTGAACGACGTTTACCCATCAGTATTCCCGAGTTGCGGCAACGCTATCGAAAAATATTTTCAGTATCGGCTTTTGTGGAAAACACTTATCACAGCTCGGTCGGCATGACGGTGCTTTTTGTATTTTGCTGCATTTCTTCTTATTTATTAATTCAAGATTTACACGTGAGCCAAGCACAATATGGTCTTGCCTTTGCCTCCAATGCGATTACCTTTATTTTGGCGAATCTCATCAGCACGCGTTTATCACATCGAATTTCATTAAAATTTCCAGTTCGATGTGGCCTATTTTTAATTGCTCTTGGCTCACTCGTCATGTATATGATGAATCGTTTGTGGGGGTTGAGTGTCTGGCATTTTATGTGGCCCATGTGGATTATCACCTTGGGTACCGGTTTAATGATGGGGCCAGCGGTTGCCATTGCATTAGAAGAATTTCCCGCGATGGCGGGAACTGCATCGTCCGTCATTAATTCCAGTCAATTTATTTTTGCCGGTTTTTTTGGAACGCTGTTGATGTTAAATACCATCACTAGCACACTCCCTTTCGACCTAATGATGATCACGCTATCGCTACTCTCATGGCTTTTCATCGTTAGAAAGCCAAGAACTGAATAGTTATAATTTTCGCTTATATTCGTCACTGGGAATCGAGTTTTATGTCTAAAATGAGTATTAATTTCATCGGGTGTGGCCGATTAGGTAAAACCATCGCGTCTCTTTTTAAAAGGAGTGGCATCGCGGAAGTGGCCACGGTCTGCAATTCTTCCTTTGAAAGCAGCTGCCGAGCTGTTCATTTTATTGGACAAGGTTCGGCGGTTAAATGTTTTAAAGAATTGTCACCCGCTCACATTTTTTTTATCACATCCCGTGATGATCAACTATCTGAAATTTGTAATCAACTCGTGGATGAACAAGCGTTGAAACCTGGAATGATTGTTGTTCATTGCAGCGGCTCATTATCTTCCGATATTCTCGCCAAAGCACAAACCATCGGATGTTATACGGCGAGCATACACCCTATTAAAAGTTTTGCCGACCCAGCGACAAGCATAAACAATTTTTCAGGCACTTATTGCGCCATTGAAGGAGATGAGCAAGCAAAATCAATCATTAGGGAGTTGTTTCGACAAATAGGGGGGATACCCTTCGATATCAACAAAGAAAATAAGCATCTTTATCATGCGGCAGGAGCAATGGCAAATAACTATCTCGTTACCTTACATTATCACGCCGTTCAATGTTATAAATCCGCTGGCGTAGATGAAAATGTGGCAAATGAAGTTGTTTCCATGTTGATGAATGACGCACTTTTAAATATTAATAAATATTCCCATGCTGGGGCTTTAACAGGCCCTATTCAAAGGGGAGATATCAACACAGTCAAAACTCATATAAACGCTCTTGAAAATAATCCCGCTATTAAAGCACTTTACCTAAGACTCGGTCTAAGTACACTGCCTCTTACTGATCATGCTAATGAAACTAAAAAGAAGCTGGAGGAAATACTTTGTGAACCATCCTCAAACATGTTATAGAAACTCATGCGCTCAACGTAATGACGGGGTTGGGTATATGTTGTAAAAGTGATGAAATTTTTAATGTAACACAAGTTCGGATGTTGAATATGGAACGTGTGCTACTCAAAAAATTCAACACGTCCAGTGCTCAAGTGATACATCGCGCCCACAATTTTAATTTTCCCTTCTTTAATCAACGTTTGAATAATAGGGCTGCGTTTTGGAATCCTTTTGATGACGAAACGTACATTATTTTTCGCCGCTAAATTAATAAAATCGAGATCATTACAATTTTGTTTTTTTAACGTCGCTTTTGTTTTTTGAATAGCCGGCTGAATTTTTGCAAGCACTTCCGTTAAATGTCCTAACTGCACGTTTTGACAGGCTCCTTTTATCGCTCCACATGAATCATGGCCTAATACCACAATTAACTTTGCCCCTGAAACTTTCGTTGCAAATTCTAATCCACCTAAAATCGCATCGCTGATGATATTAGCAGCAACACGCGTTACAAAGATATTTCCAATGTTTTGATCGAAAACAATTTCGGTAGGAATCCGTGAATCCATGCAGGCTAAAATAACGGCAGAAGGATATTGGCCTTTTGCAGAAAGCCGCGCTTTTTTAATTAAATTAGTGGGTAAGGGGACGTTATTAACAAAACGCTGATTTCCCGCTTTTAAACGAGTTAGCGCATCATCAGGGGTCATTTTAGCTTGCATCTCGGCCGTTAATAGTGGCGCTTCTGAAAAAGCAAACACACTCATGTAAAAAAAGAAAATAAAAATCCCTGCGGAAAGTAATAGAGTATTTTTATTGAATGCAAAAATTCCTTTTAATGCTTTCATCGATGCTTCTCTTATTTATCATTGAGTAATGAATACAAATCTTTGGGATCACGGTGACTCGGCACCATATCCAGCATATGCCCCACGTGATACTCTTCTGCTAAACTCGACACTAATCGCAGCACGCTATAATCTTCTAATGCAAAACCGACCGAATCAAACAGCGTAATTTCTTGTTCGCTCTCGCGGCCATTTTTTTTGCCTGATACCAATTCCCATAATTCTGCAAAAATTTTACCTTCACCTAACTGCTGTATTTCACCTTCTTTTTTGCTTTGCTCTAATTGCTCTACCACAATTTTACAAGCTGCTAATAACGAAGGGTCTAATTCAGTTTTTCCAGGGCAATCGCCACCAATACCATTGATGTGCGTCCCTGATTTTATCCAATCTTTCAACACAACTTTTGCCTTTGTTTTAACGGCGGTTGCGGTGGTAATAATATCACTTTGTTCTACAATGGATTGCGCGTCTCGACATGGATGCAATTCCAAACCAAACGGTGTTAAATTTTCCACGAATTTTTCCATGGCCGCAGGATCAATATCAAAAAAATAAATTTTATTAATCCCCAACGAAAAATGGTGTGCCAACACTTGGAATTCACTTTGTGCACCCGTACCAATAATACCGAACGATTTTATGCCTTTTCTCGCTAAATATTTGGAAGCCAAAACAGACGTCGCTGCCGTACGCATCGCGGTTAAAATCGTCATCTCCGAAATTAATACAGGATATCCCGTTGCAATATCCGCTAATGCGCCAAAAGCCACAACGGTTTGACGATTGCTGAGGGGGTTGCCAGGATGTCCGTTCACAAATTTAAAAGAATAATAATCTCGATCGGATACTGGCATTAACTCAATAACACCCTGTGAATAATGATTTGCAATACGAGGTGTTTTATCGAAATCATGCCAACGACCATAATCCTGCTCTAACCGATCAACCAAACGTAATAAAAATTTTTTCAACGTTATTTTACGCACGAGACTTCGCACATCATCAACCGTAATAATTCGTACCATTTTAATATCCTCAAACCCTGGGCGTTAGCCCAGGAACTTTACGCAATGGGGGTTTCCCGAGCAGGCGAAATTCATATAGGAAAAATACCCCGGGCGCAAGCCCGGGGATTTTTTCAGGAATTCCCCATTTTCCGATGGGAAATTCCTTCCCTTTTATTGACGCGGGCTGCAGGGAACCTGCATCCTCGCGATCAAGGGGGAGCGCGCAAAGCTCCCCCTTGATAATCCCCCACTGTTTCAATCTTTTG
>MGOZ01000012.1:28905-39911 GCA_001797285.1 Coxiella sp. RIFCSPHIGHO2_12_FULL_42_15 | reverse complement strand
CGGACGCATTAGAGCTGTTGTTCCAAGGCAAAATGCCAAAATTTATAATTGATCTTCTAAGTGGATAAAAAGCGGGCTGAATAATTACCTATTTTATTAAATTGTTTATCCGTTAACTCATGACGTCGCATTTTATTCCTTGCTTGAAAACAATTTCCACAGAAATAAAAATCCCCAGACTTACGCCTTTTTGCAGCGGATCCTCAATATGACGACGGAATATGGACCACCCGCAACAAATAGTAAGAGATGGTTGCCGTATTTTTATTTTTTAGAATTTCGCAATTATCAGGCAAAGTGAAATTCGTATAACCAATTTCGGTTTCAACAAAGAGAAGGCTTCCAGGATGCAAACAATCTCGCTGCATCAACCACGCCAAACTTGGCTTAATTAACCCTTCAAAATACGGTGGATCTAAAAATACAATATCAAATTGCTTTTGCTGTGATTTAAATGTCTTAGCAGGGATTTTTGCCTGAATAATTTCAACATTTTCTGCGGACAATGTTTTTAAATTTTTTTTCAAACTTGTGATTACTTCAATGTCTTGATCGACCATAACAACGAACTTTGCGCCACGTGATAATGCCTCAAATCCGATGACACCACTACCAGCAAAAAGATCTAGACAAACCGCATCGTGAAGATAAGGCTCCAGCCAATTAAACAATGTTTCGCGAATTCGATCATGCGTGGGACGTAAAAAACTTAAAGGTGGGAAAGAGATTTTTTTCCCCCGCCATTTTCCACCAATAATACGAACACTATTATTAGCCATGACCTTGTTGAGCACCTACTTCAATGGTATTAAACCGCGACAATTGCACCACGTGATCAAACGCTTTTTTCGCAGAACGTGCCGTTACTTTAGAAACATTCGTCGTATACGTTTGCAAATAATTTAATGGCAGTTGATAAAAAGCAATGTTGATCACGTTGGTTAAAACACCGTGATTCGAAGCGACCTTAAGTGGAAAACCACCCACCAAATTTAATTTAGCATCTTGCAATTCTTCACGAGTTGGACCTCGATTTAAATATTTTTTTACGGTTGTACGCGCAATATGAATAGCTTGTGCTGTTTTGGTGGCGCGCGTTTGCAACATAACAACAAAAGGACCTTTCGCTTGCAACGGAGCAAATCCGCTATAAACAGCATAAGCCAGCCCTTCTTTATTACGAACTTCGTTAAACAATAATGACGTCATGGGCAAACCACCCAACACATGATTGGCGACTAACAAATTAAAATAATTGGGGTCATTGCGACTAATCGCAACATTACCCATCATCACAGTATTTTGCGTCACCGGCATCGTCACAAAAATATTTTTCCCCTTCTCTTGTTGCTGAGCCATAGGCAATAGTGGCGCCGCCTTTCCCGCATGTAACGACGACGCGATTTTTTCCCCCACATCATGTGCTTGTTTGCTGTTAAACGCGCCCACTAAAACCACCAACGCATTACCCCGCACGTAATATTTTTTATAAAATTCTTTCAGCGCCGCTAATGGAATTGCTTTTACCGTCTCTTCCGTTCCTAAAATAGGATGTCCATAAGGCTGATCGCTGTAGAGATTTTTAAAAAAAGTTTCCTGCGCGACGTTCGAAGGATCTTGTCGATTTTGACGAATCACATCCAACGTTTGATTTTGAACGCGAACAAAAGAGGAGGATGGAAAACACGGATTCGTCAATACATCTAAAAACAAATGAAATGCGGGAGTAAAATAAACGGAATCCGTTAAAGAACGCAAACTAACCATGGTCATATCACGATCCGCACCTGCGCTCATTTGCGCACCGACTTGATCAAACTCACGGGCAATATCAATGGAAGATTTTGTCGTGGTTCCCTCGTCTAGCATAGTCGAAGTAAAAGAAGCCAACCCCCAGTTTTTGTCATCTCGTGCAGATCCTGCCGAAAAAACAACGGCAATATCCATCATGGGAATTTCAGGGCGCTCAACAAAATACACAGGTACACCTTGTGAGGTTTGCCATTTTTGAATTTCAACGCCAGAGGCCGAAAATGTCGGCGTAACAAAAACAATGGATAACGTACAAATAAAAACAAAAGAAAGATTTGTGCTTAATTTTTTAATGAACTGTTTTACCATACAAATCTCCATTTTTCGGTACTAAATTTTGTTGCGGTTGCTGCTTGGCGGTTGACTCCGGATGTAATATCGCGATCGTTAATGCTTTGTTTTGTAAAAAACGTTGTGCTGCTTGTTGAACTTGCTCTGGTGTCATTCGTTTAATTTGCTCCACATAATTTTCACCCACAAACCAAGGCAGCCCAATCATTTCGGGCGTCCCCAATAGCATCGCTTGTTCTTGCACGGAATCCTGTCCATATACCTTCGATGCGATCATTTGTGCTTTAACGCGTTCTAACTCATCAACCGAAATTTTCTCGGTTTTTATACGTTGAATTTCTTTCAAAATAGCCGCTTCACACTCAGCGATCGATTTGCCCGCCATAGGAGTCACAAAAATTTGCAATGCGGTACCATGCAATTCAAAAGCGTCATAACTGACTTCTACATTCGACAATAGCTGCGCCGTACGCACCAAATCATTTTGCAAACGGGAACTGTTGGTTCCGCCCAGCACGGAAGACAGCACATCCAACGCGTAAATTTGATCTGCTTTTTTGCTCGTGGCCAACGTCGGCATGCGATAACCCATAATTAAAAAGGGCACATTCGCTGGCACTTGCACGTTAACTCGAATAGTACCTAGCGATGCAATTTCCGTTCGCGGTTTTAAAACGGGAACCGCTTTTTTCGCAATCGCTCCATAATATTTTTTTGCTAAACTGAGTACTTGATTCGCATCAACATCTCCAACAACAACGACAATCGCATTATTCGGTTGATACCATGTGCGATACCAATCTCGCACATTTTGATACGTCATGTTTTCAAGATCCGTCATCCAACCGATCGTTTGGTGATGATAAGGATTATTCACAAACGCTGCTGCCATGAAACGTTCCCACGTTAACGCCTGTGGATTATCATCAAAACGCATACGCCGCTCTTCCATCACAACTTGAATTTCATTGTTAAAATCAGATTGTTTAATCACCAGATTTTGCATGCGATCGGCTTCAAGTTCAAAGCTCAATGCGAGTTGATTTGCAGGCAATAGTTGATAGTACATCGTATAATCATTCGTTGTCATTGCATTTTGCTGACCGCCCACTGAACTGATCATTCGATCCAAGTCTCCCGCGGGATATTGGGTCGTTCCACGAAACATCATGTGTTCAAGCACATGCGAAATACCCGTCAAACCATTATGCTCATAGCTGCCGCCCACTTTGTACCAAATAGAGGACAATACCACCGGAGAGCGATGATCTTCTTTTACAATCAGTTTCAACCCGTTATCGAGGTGATATTCGTGAATGGCGGGGCTCGCAGCAAATATCGTGGAGCACAAAAATCCTAAAACGAATACGAAATATTGAATTAGCATCTTCTTACCACCTCGCTGATGCATCTTTGACAAAGTATGTTACAATGAGCCCATCGCACGCGCACATTGAATACCCCATTGTAACGATTTATGTTAAGGATTTACATGCATGTTAGACTTTCTAAAGTCGAAAAAAAATAAAGAAAATCAAAAATCGGAACCGAACAAAACGCCCCCCGCCTCTCCTGAAAAGCCCAAAGGATGGTTGCAGCGCCTCAGTCATGGTTTAAAACGCACACGCCATACCCTCGTCGAGGGTCTTTCAAGTTTAATTCTGGGTAAAAAGTATATTGATGACGCCCTTTTTGATGAATTGGAAATGCTACTGCTCAGCGCCGATGTTGGCGTTGAAACCACACACCAGATCCTTGAAACATTAACACAGCAAGTCAAACGCAAAGAGTTACACGATCCCGAAGCACTACTCAACGCGCTGCGAACACAGCTGCTCACTATTTTAGAACCTTGCAGTCAACCGCTCTATCCCAGCGCAAAACCATTTACCTTACTCATGGTCGGTATTAATGGCGCCGGAAAAACAACGAGCATTGCCAAAATTGCCCATTATTTTAAGCAACAAAATAAACAAATTATTTTAGCCGCAGGCGATACATTCCGCGCTGCCGCAGTTGAACAACTGCAAATATGGGGGAAACGCAATAACGTTCCAGTCATTTCGCAACAAAAAGGCGCCGATAGCGCTTCTGTTATTTTCGATGCGATCCAATCAGCCATGGCGCACAACAGCGATTTACTCATTGCGGATACCGCGGGACGCTTACATACGCAAGCACACTTAATGCAAGAACTCACCAAAATTAAACGCGTAATGGCGAAACTGAATCCAGAGGCACCGCATGAAACCATGCTTGTATTAGATGCGGGCATTGGCCAAAACGCATTAACGCAAGCGATGGAATTCCATCAAGCCATTGGTATTACCGGAATTACATTGACCAAACTGGACGGCACCGCAAAAGGTGGTATTATCTTTGCGATCGCAAACAAAATGAAATTACCCATACGTTTTATTGGGGTCGGTGAACAAATTGATGATCTCAAACCCTTCGATGCTCATGAGTTCGTTGATGCGTTATTTAATGTTAAACAGCCCACATAAACCACGGATTGGCCTATGCTTCAATTTACGAATGTCAGCAAAACATTTTCCAACGGCTATCTTGTTCTTTCCGCTGTTAATTTTTCTATTGCCGTGGGTGAGTGGGTACTGCTAACGGGGCCCTCTGGTTCCGGCAAAACCACCATTTTTAAATTATTGCTGCGCTTACTCTCACCCAGTAGTGGCAATATCTCTATAAAACAGCGCAATATCGCACATCTTACTAAAAAAGAAATTCCGTATTTGCGTCGATATATTGGCATGGTTTCACAAAATCCTTTGCTATTACCGCACGAAACCATTTTTGAAAATGTAGCCATCCCTCTCATCGTTGCCGGTTATTGCAGCGAGTACATTAAAATTCGAGTAACCGCCGCACTTAAAAAAGTCGGCTTATTAAATAAAAGTCACGTGCTCGCACTTGATCTCTCAAGCGGGGAACAAAAACGCGCTGAGGTTGCTCGCGCCATTGTCACAACACCACAAATTTTATTAGTCGATGAACCTACCGCAAACGTAGATGCAACTACCGCTATCGAAATGCTCGACCTATTTAAAACACTGCATCGCCTTGGAATGACCGTTATTATTGCTACACACGAACCGAATTTATTAAATGGCCAACAAACAAAAACGCTCATTATCCATTCCGGAAAAATTTTGCAAGGAGATCACCATGTGGTTGAATCCTTTATTTCGTAACAAGAAAAAACCTTCTACGATAACTTCTTCCGTAAAAGACACACGATATCCACCGTGGTTGTTTTGGTTGCGTTCGCACTGGCTCGCCCTTAAAGAAAGCCTAAAAAAAATCACTCAAAAACCCCTTTCTTTTTTCCTCACCATTACGGTTATCGGTATAACGCTGGCATTACCCGCCATTTTGTACGTGATTTTAAATAACTTTCAAAACATCACGAACAACTGGAACAATAAACCAACCATTTCTATTTACCTCCCCACGACAATCACCGCAGAAAATACACAACAATTGATACAGCAACTCAAAGAGCAGCCGAACGTAACCGCCGTTAATTACATCTCGCCTGAAGAAGGATTGAATGATTTTAAAAAATTTTCCGAATTTTCAGATGTGCTACCGTTAATAAAAACAAATCCTCTGCCTCCCGTCATCTCCGTTACCTTTGCGCATTTTGATCCCAACGCCATGTCATCACAAAAGTTATTGCATTATTTAAATCACTCATCACTAGTCGATCAAGTCAGCATCGATACCGAATGGGTGCAAAAAATGGAATACAGTTTATCAATTGCAAAACGCGTGATTCTCACGCTCGCGTTGCTGTTGTGTGTAGGTGTCATTTTAATTATGAGCAACACCATTCGACTCATCACACAAGCCCATCAACATGAAATTGCCATTTTAAAATTTGTTGGCGCAACACCCAGTTATATCCGCCGTCCTTTTTTATATCATGGTTGTTGTTTTGGTGTGTTGGGTGGATTGCTCGCTTGGCTACTGGTCATTATGGTTACCGCATTTATTGCTCCCCCCCTGCTGAAACTCGTCGAGTCTTATCATGAAACCATTTCTTTGTATGGGAGCTCATTCATTATCGGCGGGAGCATATTGATCGCCTCTGCCCTGTTAAGCCTGACCGGCGCTTGGCTCGCTTTACAGCAATATTTGTCTGAAACACTATAGCTTTGATTGAGAAAAAACGATGCATGATTACAAACAGCGTTGCACATGGGTGAGTGATGACACCGTTTATATTCATTATCATGATCATGAATGGGGTGTTCCAATTTATGATGATAGATTGCTTTTTGAGTTTTTAATCTTGGAAGGTGCGCAAGCCGGATTAAACTGGTTAACGATACTCAAACGACGTGAAAATTATCGTCATTCTTTTGATCATTTTGATGCTGAAAAGATAGCTTATTATAATGAAAATAAATATAACGAATTATTAGCTAATCCGGGCATTATTCGCAATCGATTAAAAATCCAATCGGTCATTATAAATGCACAAGCTTATTTAACGATTCAACAAAAATGCACGAGCTTTTCAGATTATATTTGGCAATTTGTAGATGGGGAACCCATACAAAATCAATGGAGAGCGCAAAAACAAGTGCCAACGAATACCACTGTGTCTGATAAACTATCCATGGATTTAAGGAGTCGCGGGTTTAAATTTGTTGGCAGTACAATTTGCTATGCATTCATGCAAGCTGTTGGCATGGTGAATGATCATCTTACCGATTGTTGCTGTTATAATCATGTAATGAGATTAGGGAAACGATTTATACCCAGCGCAGGTGACCCTATTACTGGACACAGAAACACTCAGAACTTATGTTAAAAAATATCGTGAAGGAAAGATCGATGAAGTATTGGAGCTTCATTTTCAAAAAGCGACATGAAATATCCAGGCTAGATGAGCATTTTTTCTAACGCCGCCAGCCGTATTTCATTTAATCGTTGCGCAAATGCTTTTCCGGTAACGCCTTGCTCTTGAAGGGGAGCCGTATCAATGTCATTGATGATTTGCAAACTTTGCTTGAGTACGACCGTTTTTTGTCGAGCCAGCGGTTGTGCCTCATCGGCAGTTTCCAGTACGGTTAAAAAGTGATAAAACCGATCGGGGCGGCGCAACGCATCGCAACTGATGAGCATCGTTAATAATTCGTGAGCGTGGTGCGGTTTTAATTTTTGAAAATGTTGCCAATGATGACAGACCAGTAACGCCAATTCCGCATACTGATTCGGAATTTTATAGCGTTGGATTAAATTTTTAAGATCCAGTGCATTGAGATCATGCGTGAGTAGCGCAAAACGTTCGGGGGGGGTTAGCGTTTTTTTCGTTTGTTGCAAGCATTGTAATCCACGACCATTGTTATTTATTTGCGGAAATAAATGGGTGAGCGCGTGGCAATCATTGAGGATTAAGAAAAAACGTGCTGGATCTTCATTCGTGAGGGCACGTTGAAATTCTTGCCAGACGCGTTCAGCGACTAAGGCATCGACTTCGCCAGCATCAACCATGCTACGCATGAGGCGTAATGTTTCTGGATGAAGGCGAAATTGCGTTAACTTTGTGGCAAGACGTGCGACTCGTAAAATACGTACGGGATCTTCTTGAAATGCGGCAGAGACATGACGAAATATTTTTTTTTGAATGTCTTCTTCGCCGTGAAAAGGATCGATACGGTGACCGTGCATGTCTTGTGCAATCGCATTAATGGTCAGATCGCGGCGCTTCAAGTCCTGCTCTAGCGTAACGTCGGGGTCAGTATAAAAAGTAAAACCCTTATAGCCTTGGCTTATTTTACGTTCGGTGCGTGCTAATGCATATTCTTCGTGTGTTTCAGGATGGAGAAAAACAGGAAACGCTTTGCCAATGGGTTGAAAACCTTGCGCAATCATTTGTGCGGGCGTTGCACCCACCACGACCCAATCGCATTCCTCCACGGGCAGACCCAGAATACGATCTCGAATGGCTCCACCTACTAAATAGATTTGCAAAGTGATATCCTCCTAGCCTGGATATTTCATGTTGCTTTTCGAAGATGGCGGTCACACGAAGTGCTCTGCCGCCAACGGAAAGGTCTTTTGTTTTCAGGGACGCACATCCTGTGCTCGACGCTCCTTACCCTCCCTGGTCGCGACGCCCTTCAAACAAAAGACCTTTCCGTTGGCGGCACCCCGGCCATCGCAGTTCGATGTGAAATATCCGGGCTAGCATTTCTCCCGCGGTTTCCGTTCAATGATAAGGGTAATAGGGTGATGAAACAATCGTCTGTCGGGTGGCAATATGTTTTGCCGCAGCGCTCTCTTTCTCGCTTGATGGGATGTTTGGCGCAGTGCCGTTATCCTCGGTTTAAAAATTGGGCTATAAAAACATTCTGTCGTCGTTATGGTGTGAATCTTGCGGAATCTGAAATTCAAGATATTCACCACTTTGAACATTTCACCGATTTTTTTATTCGCAAATTAAAAGCGGATGCGCGACCCATTGCAAAAGATCTTAATGCCATTATTTCACCGGTTGATGGGATTGTCAGTGAAGTGGGATTCATTGAAGAACAACAAATTTTTCAAGCAAAAGGAAAATATTACACGTTGCAAAGTTTGTTTGGCGGTGATGGGGCATTAACAGAAATGTTTTATGACGGAAATTTCATGACGGCTTATTTGGCGCCGAAAGATTATCATCGTATTCATATACCGTGTGATGGTCGTTTGGTGATGATGCGTTATGTTCCGGGCAAATTATTTTCGGTCAATGAATTATCCGTTGCTAAAATTGATGCGCTTTTTGCGCGTAATGAACGGGTGGTGTGTGTGTTTGATTCTGCAGAGGGACCGTTTGCGGTTATTGCTGTTGGCGCCATGGTCGTAGGGAGTATTGTGACGGTATGGCACGGTGTGGTAAACGATCAGCATCGTGGTAATATCACAACCTGGGATTATCAAGGGAAAAATATTCAATTTAAAAAAGGAGATGAATTGGGTTATTTTCAATTGGGTTCTACCGTTATTATTCTATTTCCCAAAAATCGAATGGATTGGAATCCAGAATGTCATCGAGGATCTTCTTTGAAGTTGGGTCAACCCATTGCCATTCAAAAAAAGGACACATAGCCTGGATATTTCATGGGGCGCGACGCCCTTCAAACAAAAAACCTTTTGACGATAATGCCAAACGCTGCGCTAGACGACGTGATTCAGGAGTTGGGTTAGTCAGCAGGTCAAACCGAGCCAAATAAAATTTGGCTTTGTAAGAATTGCCTTCCTCAAAATAGAGTTGCGCTAACTCAAGGACTGAATTTTTGAGCGCGGGATTATGATCAATCGCTTTTAAAAAAAAGTTTTTTGCCAGTGGCTTATCGGGAATGAGCAGCGCACACAATCCTGCATTTTCATAGGCCTCAGCAACATACAAGTAGTTATTAGAAAGTACCGCTTTAGAAAATTGTGTGATGGCCTCTTGATATCGACCCTGTCGGCATAAGAAAGTGCCATAATCATTAATCGCTTCACCAGAGTGAGGGGCTAACGCAATGGCCCGCCGGTAATCAGTTTCTGCTTGGGCCACATCTCCGGTGGCTTCTTGATAATAACCCATGGAATACCATACCGATGCAGATTGAGGGTCATCACGCATGGCTTGTAGCAAACTGGCTTTTGCCTTAACAAGATCACCACTCATTAAATAACGAAGGCCTAAATTCGCACTCGTTTGCGCAGCAGACAACATTTTTGATTTTGTTTTTTTAGGTTCGAGCAAAATATCAGATTGTTCGACCACCTGAGAGGTGCATCCGCCTACGGTCATTAAAAAAAATAAAACACCACTCCAGAACAGCCCATTGCGCATTTTCAATGATCTCCCCACAATACTTTTTGTAACTATTCAGCCGCTCTCTAAAAGGGCCACAAATTCGCAAGAATGAGACAAGGTTGAAGGCAAAATTGACGAAAAAGCGCAGCATACGCATTGGTATGTGAGCATTTTGAGGAAATTTTGCCTTCAAGATTGGCCATTATTGCGGATTCCCATTTTAGGCTGAATAGTTACTACTTTTTAATGCCGCGTGTCTCTTGGTGCAGGTAGTAACCTCTCCCCCTCATGAAATGCATTCGTTGGCAAAACTTGAATGGGCTGAGTGGCTAACATGCCGCGCACATATTGATTATCAGACAGCGGATTTTGTTTGGATTTTTTCACCAAAGGAATGGGGTGAGTTTGATGCCAAATGCTCGCTTGTTCTTGGGATAAATAAAAATGTTTTGGATCGGACACAATGTGCGGCGTTAAAAAAATCAATAATTCTTTTTCAGAATCCACCACATTTCTATGGGTAAACAAAAGCCCTATGAGCGGAATGCTACTCAAAAATGGGACGCGCCGTAAAATTTTTCTTTTGTCTTGTTGATAAATGCCGCCCAACACAATGGTTTGCGTGTCGCGCACGAGCACTTGTGATTGCTCTTCTTCAGTGACGATAGGAATAGCTTGCCCGCCTCCTGATAAAATAACAGGATCGCCCCGTCGATTTTTGCTGACTTTTAAATTCAAAATCACTTGTTTTTTGGAAGTGACTTGCGGTGTCACTTCCAATTGTAAAACAGCATTTTTATATTGAATGGCGGTTGCACCACTGGAGGTTGCTTCTTGATAAGGAATTTCTTCTCCGGTACGAATATAAGCAGGCTGATTGTCCAAGGTTAATAAACTCGGTGTTGCCACAAGTTGAATTTTCCCTTCGCGTTCAAGGGCCGACAGCTCCAAATCTAAAAACGTGTTGCTGCCCAATTTAGCAACGGCAAGCCCCACGCTCCACGGGGTACCAAAAAGGGGGGCTGCTGGCAAATTAAAATTGAGTCGATCGGTGAAGGGGGTGACCGCTTCAGGCGCAACATCT
>MGOZ01000012.1:0-28870 GCA_001797285.1 Coxiella sp. RIFCSPHIGHO2_12_FULL_42_15 | reverse complement strand
TAAGCTGGTTGGAGAAGAAATACCGAAACGGACACCCAATTCTTCTTCAAAGGGTTTTTCAAGCGTGACAATACGTGTCTCAATAATCACTTGTTTCACGGGATGATCCAATTTTTTCACCAAGCCAATCACCACATTAATTAATGCCAAAGGCGCCCGTATCCACAAAGAGTTTGTTCGCAAGTCAGGACTCACTTGCCCGCGGGGTGAAAGGAGAGAAGTTCCTGTTGAAGTTAAGAGCTTTGCCATAAATTCAGCTTTGGCATAATGCAAGGGAATAACGACATTATACAGTGGTGTGAGCTCCTCTAAGGATTTTTCTGTTTGCATTTTTTGCACTTTGTAATTGGAAAGCAGCTGCTTAACTTTTTCCTTGTCTTCAATTTTTTGTATTTTTTGCTTTGATAATTCTTCTTGGGGTGCGATCAAGGTAACCCCCTCTATGTCTTCTTGAGCCAGCTTTTGAGAACGTAAAACAACTTGCATCGCCTGTTCCCAGGTTGCTTTATTAAGATGAATGGACATATTCCCCTGTACACGATCGCTAATAATCACATTTTTTTTTCTGAATGCCGCCAAGATTTGCAATAACTGGCGCGTTTTAATGTCTGTGAAATTGAGTGAGATCAATTTTGAATTTCGATAAGGGGATTCGCTTAAAGGTGGAGCGCCCGTCTCGCCGTCGCTTCCATTCCCGAAGCAAAACCCGGCCATTAGCATCCCTATTCCCAAGGAGGCATACACACAAAGTTTGCAAATAAATTTTATTAAAATCATGAGTATATGATAGCTTATTCTATTTCATTGAGCATCAACAAAATTTTTCTTGGTTTACCTTGAGTCGAACTGATTAATTCTATCGCATTTTCATTGATGGAAATGACTTCCCCTTTTTCTGCACCGACAACGGATCCTTGCTCAATTTGATGTAACACGCCATCCGGAGACTGCAAAAATGCTCTCTTTTTGTCTTCTCCAAGCAAAATTCCAATCAATTTTAGTGAAGATATGGCATACCGACTGGCAATCGCTGTTGGGCTGAGTGGGTCAGGCGCAGGGCTCATAAACGGACTACGACGATGGGCATACTGAAAAGTCAGGGGCTCATAAAGAGAAGGCAGGTTGCTTGTTGGTTGAAGTGGAGTTTGGGTGAGGACTTCTAGCGCTAAATGCATGCTTAAGCGCGGCTGCGCGGGATTCGTTTGTTCCAGTACAAAACCATTCACAAGGAAAAGGGATGACAAATTGGCGAGCTCGCTGATGAAATGAGCTATTTGATGATAATTGCCCAGCACCGCTAGCTGAATCGGAATTTTTTGAAAAAAATCTTCAACGACAATGGGTTTAGGCTTTAAAAAAACATATTCTAGCTTTTGATCATCACCAAGCTCAGTGATTTTTTTCAAAATCTCTTCTATGCTAGCGTGCGGCAATAATGTTTCGATTTTTCGCTGATAGCGCGCCTGGATAAGATTTTTTTTCTCCAAAAGGGACTTTAATTCTGTTATTTTTTTTTGTTGTGTTTCTTGCTCTTGCTTTTTTTGATCGTAGTATTGCAATAATTGATGAAATTTTCGTTGTTGTGCCTGTGCGATGACCATAAACCACAGCAAAAGCAAAAAAGCACAGCCTACTATAAGTGTGATGAGTCTTTTCGTATTTTTTGAAATACGAAGTTTGCTAAGAAGATTTTTCTTTTCCATTTTGCTTACTGGAGCTATCGATTGGGTTGGTCACGAATTCTAGAAGATTAAATTGTATTTTGAACCGGACACTTTTACTTTGATCCTCCGGATTTGTGAGCGTTTCTTGCAACGTTAAATGAGTCACGCCAGGCAATTGATGAATGCGTTGAATCAGCTCCGCCACCCAATGGTTGGAAGTTGCTTGTCCTTCGAATGTTACCGCACTTCCCTTACGTTCCACTTTGCTAAACGTAACGCCCTCTAGAATCATCGCAGAAAGATCATTAAATAATTTAACACTCAATCGCTGCTGATACTGTAAAATCTGTAACTTCTGAAGTCGCTCTTTTATGGTCTCAATTTTTTTTGCGTTTTTTCGTAATTCTCTCAGTTCATTCGCTTGCGCAAGAACATTGGCTTCAATGCGCTGATTTTTTTGGGCTTGTGCTTTTACTTTCAAGGATAAGCCATAATAAACCACGCCTGACAACAACCCTGTTGAAGCAACGACAAAAATAACGTGCAAGATAAATTTCTTTTTTTGCTTTTTTTCACGTTCTTCTCGCCACGGTAATAAATTTAATTCTCTCATGTTTCTAATCCACGCAAAGCCAACCCACAGGCTGACATGAAGGCAGGAGCATACTGAAAAAGAATCTGTTTATTCAGATGGTTATTTATTGTTATGGATTGAAAGGGATTAGCCACTTTTGTCGGAAACCCCAATTTTTTCTCAATATCTTCAGCCAATCCTGGAAGAAGCGCGCCGGATCCAGATAAAACAAACTGCCATTGTAAAGATTTTAGCGAATATAATACCGTCAGCATGTCTTCGATCTTTTCAAGCAGCGTGAACTTAGCCTGAGCGATGGAAGGGTCCATGGTTTCCAGCATCTGCGTTATTAAATTTTCATCCCCTGTTTTCATTGCGGTTTTATACGAAGCATGAAGTTGATAGAGAAAGTGCTCTATTTTTTCTATGTCAATGTATTGTCTTTCGAAATAAAGATCTTCACCCTTTTTTAAAACAATCAGCAGGATGGCCTTCGGTTCAACGTGAATCACTACGATTAATTGGTTTTCTGTGGGTGTTTTTGGCGAAAGCAATGCCAAGGCTTGAATGATGGCATAGCTGTCAACATATAAAATCGAAGGTGTGAATGACGTAGATTTCAGCTCCTCTAGCATTGTTTGAATATCCTGCTTTCGCAAAGCGACGATCTGTAAATTTTTGTATTGCTCTGAATTTTCATTTTCGCAAATAAAATAATCATAAAATAAATCGCGTTGTGGTTGGGCGACCGATTTTTTCAGCTCTGTTTTTACAACGGCTTTTTTCACATCGGCCGTTATTTCTTTGTCTAAGCGCGCAAAAGTAATCGCCACCAAATTAGCATGGGTAGCCACACACACGTTTGCAGCGGGCAGTTCAAATTCTTCGATCATCTCTTGAATCAAATTTGAAAAATGGCTCCCTTCTTGGACCCGATCTTCTTTCAAATATTCGTTGGGAATGGGTTTAATGGCAGCCTGTAAAAGCACAAATTCACGGCCAACACGCTGCAACGCGACAAAAACAACGACACCCGTGCTCACATCGAGTCCTTTCCCTACGACAGAAGAGGTAAAATGAAATCGGCGCCGAAGTCTTTCAAGTATCGCCATGGCTGATGGTTCTCCTTCTTTCCCAGAAATGTATTATAACTATAGAGTAACACAGCAGAAATGAGTAATCGCTGAATGAGCAAAACCTACCGCACTCCCCTCAAACCATCGCCTTGTTTTTCGCTTTGCGGTGGTCTGACGCTCATAGAGGTTGTCGTTGTTTTGGGTATTATTACCATCCTGGTTGTTGTTGCACTCCCGACGTTTATCCATTACGTCAGAGACAGTCGCTTAAAAGCAGCAGGGGAACTGATCTATGAGACGTTAACGATAATGCGTGCAGAAGCCATTCGTCGCCAACAAAACGTAACGTTGGTTTTACAAAGTGGGTCCACCTGGTGCGTTGGAGGCACAACGAGCAGTTCGTGTGATTGTTTAGTGGCTGACAATTGTAATCTCGGCCAAATCTTGGGAAGTGCTTATCCGAATACGACACTTTCAATCGCGAGTGGTTTAGGGCCAGCAGTACTTTTTGGCGGGCAACGCGGGAGCGTAAATTTACCCGGGACATTAACCCTTGGCATCACAGGGAGCAGCAGCCAGTTATCGATTACGATTTCTGCTCTCGGTTCTTTAACGCTCTGTTCAAATAATTTAAGCGGATTACCAAAATGTTAGCCCTTTTCCCCCAAAAGTCCTATTCTCAAAAGGGGATAACCTTAATTGAACTGTTACTCGCGTTGATCATTGGTTTGATTACGATCGGTGCGATCGTTGCTTTATTTGTCCTTGCCACAACGCAAAGTCGAAAAACCATAGAAATTGCCCGGCTAACAAGCTCGCTTCAGCTTGTCCTATCGAGTCTTGAGCGTGATCTTCAACGTGCGGGCTATTGGGCACAGGCAGAAACCAGTGCAGCCAACCCCTTCATGGTAACAGGAAGCACAGATCTTACGGTAAATGCAGCTAATACTTGCGTTCTAATCACCTACGATGCCAACAGCGATGGACTCTTGCCTCCCATTGATGCGACCCAGGACGATGAGCGGTATGGCTATCGTTTGCAAGAGGGGGCTATTCAGTTTAGACCTGCCGGCGCACCTTTTGAGTGCACAGCCGCCCAAAGCAGTTGGACGAATCTTACGGACCCCAAGTTCATCACCATCACGGCGTTCTCTGTTGTTCTGAATACCGAAACCATAAACCTTGCCGGCGGGACAGGAACGCAGAATATTCAGGTTCGCTTTGTTGAAGCAAGTCTCACGGGTCAGTTAGTCAAGGATTCCGCCATTACCAAAACATTGACAGAAAAAATAAAAGTTTATAATGATAAATATGAATCATGATGCTCGCCATTTCGTAAAACAACGCGGTGTGACGACACTCACCACAACACTTGTTTTAACTTTAGTGTTGGCCATTCTTACTTTTTTTACCGTATCCGTTGTGGTTCATCATCAGCGTTATAGCTCGTTGTCCTTTAAAACACAACAAGCCTTTAATGCCGCACAGGCTGGGTCAGAATACGCTTTCACTTATTTGGACGCAAATCCAAGCGCCGTCACTGACAACCTGACTCTGTCTGCAACCTTAGAGGATGGAAGCAGTTACAATGTGCAATATCAATTTCAAGGTGGGGACAATACTAAAATCAAAATAAGCTCTGTAGGCACGGATGCTGAAGGAACGGCAACGCGGACGATTCAACAACTCGTTCAAAAAAACATTTTGTTCGGCCCTATTCCTAGCTTACCTTTACAAAGTCGCGAGCAAGTAGCGCTGGGTGGTTCTGCAAAAATTGAAAATTTAGAAAACAACAACACCATTATTTCAGGAAGCACGGTGACTCTGACGGGGAGTGCTCAAACGATTCTTGTCAGCGGGGTCAGTTCAAACAAACACAACTTGGGACCTGACATTACGCAAAACGATACGACATTAAAAAATATGAGTAACAGTGATTTTGAAGTTTATACCTTAGGTCGCAGTGTCCAAAGCTTTAAGAATTTTGCCGATATGACTTACTCACAAAGCAGCAATTATAATTATAATTCGGAACTTAGTGGAAAAACGGGATCAACCATCTGGATTACGCAGAGTGGCGGAGAAGCAATACTGAATTCTGATATTACGATTGGTTCCTCCGAAAATCCGGTGAACATTATTGTGGATGGTCAACTTAATATTGGTGGTGGTGTTGTTATTTACGGCAACGTGGTTGTTTCTCAAAAAATCGTATTAGCTGGGCATAGCGTAATCAATGGATTGGTTTTTGCTTCTCAGGAAGCAGATATTGGTTCTTCCGGAGGTCCTACCATCAATGGAGGGCTGTTAGTCGGTGATGCAATTTCCATGTCTGGATCTACGTCACTGAAATATAATTCTTCTATCCTCACTTCAACTTCCCAGTCCAGTACGAGCTATGGAAAAATTACGGGAAGTTGGAATGATCTTAATCCAGGTGGATGAAAAAAATGAGGACGGTCAAGCAGTTTGTAGGGATAAGTTTAATTGAAATATTAATTTCCCTTATTATTTTGGTCGCTCTCTTTGTCGTGTTATTGCAATTTCACAGCGAATTGTTTCGAAAGGGAGCGGAAAGCAGCCAGCACATAGAGGCACAAACACTGGCAATGGATAAGCTTAATGAGTTACGACACTATTCCGTCTTAGACACGACCGCTGGATTTACCGCCTATGATGATATTGCAAGTGGAACTGCTGTGGTGACTCAAGATGGGACCCTGTTTACCATCACATGGACCGTTACAGAAATCACCACCCCTCCTCATAAGCAAATAAAAGTTCTTGTCGCTTGGTCAGACCAAGAAAATGTGTCGCACTCCGTCCAGATGAATGGAATTATTGGAAAAATAGATCCTGCTAACTCAGGATCAGTTATGGAGTCCCTATAGTATGCCGATCCGATGTTTTTTTTTCTTTAACGCAATTTTTTTAGGATTCCTCTATGCTCCATGGTGCATGGCTTCGGCCATTTACAAACAGACGGATGAACAAGGAAATGTTTATTTTTCAAACAATCCTTCTCCGCAGGCTGAAAAAATAGAGCTCCCTGCGCCAACCATTACTGCACCGGAATCACCTCCTCCCGCTAGTAAAGAACCTACTTCATCAGAGCAAGAGCTTCTTTCCCCTCCATCGGCTAGCCAACTCGAGCGCACGCCTTATACCAAATTTCAATTAAGCTATCCCACCCAGAAGCTGACTTTTCACAACCAACGTCAAATTTCGGTAACCATTGATATTACTCCTGCCTTACGGGAAGGTGATAAAATACAGCTGCAGGTAGATGGAAAGCCTTATGGAAAACCACAAGCAGCCACTGAGTTTACTTTAGAGCAATTGAATCGTGGAGAGCACCATCTATTCGCACAGCTCATTGACGAAAAGGACCAGGTCATCCAATCGACTGAACGCATTACCATTTACGTCCATTATGCACACCTTGGTACCTAGCCTGGGTGTTTCATGGGGTTGTTTTATACCGGTGCAGCAGGGCAATCATTCTGGTAAGAATTACCAAATTTAATATGTTCTTAATTATCAAGGGGTACAATAGTGGTTATTCCTGAAATAGTTATGAGGTATATAAAATGAAAAGTGATAAGCCAACAATAGGTGAACTATTGAAGGAAAGTAGAGATACGGAATTAGACAATAAATGGCCAATATTAGGTCGAGTGTTAGAGGAAATTAGAGATAAGGAGCTAAAGAGGCTAGCCCTTCAAAAACTCGCAGAAATCCAGAACTGGTATGCACCACTCATAAGTGAGGCAGAACAAAAAGGAGACACAAAAAAAGCTGACAAAACAAAAAAAGCTATGTCAGCTCGTTTAGTTGAGTTAGTAGAAGAATATTCCTATTCCTTGGGTAAAGAGGAGATTGGTACAAGATTGAATGCCGTTGAGGGAAGTATAGGAAATTTGCGAAGCAAACAGGATGTGCAGCTATCATCTACTCCTCGCGTAGTTTCTCCTGCAACAGCAGGTATTTTTTCTAATCCAGAAAACAACAAACGTAGGCTAGTGACTTTTTCTGAAGAGACAAAAAAAGAAGATGGTGTGTATGTGCGTGAGCGTGAGCGTTGGTATCCGGCGCCATCCCAAAAATAAGTTAAACCATAATAATAAGTTTTTCTTAAAATTAAAGGAACGTAAAGTGCAAGGATTAAATGAAAAGGATATCAGCGTTGCTGAATTACCGGCGGAACGTGATCAAGCGCTTCAATTTTTGGCTCGACTTCCGCTGAAAATAACGACACTGGTTATTCATACCAACCACTTCATACTAAAACCGCAAGACTTACTACTGTTACCTGAAACAATTAAATATGTGGAGTTTAGAGGTTTAGATACAAAAGAGCGTTTTACTCGAATTAATGCACTCGCCATGATTCATTACGAGATTGGCAATAAAATTCAATCGCTTGAGTTGTTTGCACAATCACTTGCTCATGATCCAAATGACGAGCAAGCGTTGAATTACATGGCCAAGTTCTATTGGGAAGAAAAACAGTTGGAAAAAGCTGAAAACAGCTTAGAGCAGGTTTTAGCAAAGAACCCCAATAATGCATTTTCACTGTTACTCATGATCAAAGTACAGCTGGATTTATTAAATGCGCACAAATCATTTCAATACACCAATATGCTGCAATCTGTTCTTCATCCAGATCAATTTAAACGTTACCTTACTCCCCATTTTACAGCCGCTTTTTTTCAATGCCTTTCGCCAATAAAATTACCTTCCTCTTATCCCGGTGAAAAAATCAGCCAGCATATTTCTGAGAAAAGTTGCTCTGTGTGCCATGAAATTTTTTCTCAATTAGCCAATAATGGAAACGACATATTATTAGTGATGCCGCATTCTTTGCCAGATAAGGTATCCTCTTTGCAAATATATCATCGCTTTTGTTTGTTTAATTGGCTAGGCTTAGCTAAAAATAGTCGTGATCCTTGCACAAATAAAAAAATCGATATGATTTATCAGATTTGAGATTCGTAACCAATTACGATCGATTTTTAGGGTTTGTATGCATCACAAAATTATTTAAAATAAAATTATTAGCCCACTCTCCGTCATCCTCGTGCGAGGCTGTCTGAAAAAATTGAGAAAAATATTTAAATTTCACAGCCGAGTCACGGGGATCCAGATTAAAATGTTGTAAAGAATTTTTTTAAAGGTCGTTAATTTGGATCCCCGCATCTTCGGCCGTGAAAGCTCAGTATTTTTGATCATTCCTATAGACGGCCTTCGTGCGAGGATGACGGAGAGTGGGCTAATAATTTTATTTTAAACTTGATTTCCCGCGGCTTGCCGCGGGACTTCTCGCGTGAGGTTTCCCGAGCAGGCGAAATTATTACAGGAAAAATACCCTGTGGCTTGCCACGGGGATTTTTATTTTGTGACGCATACAAAACCTACAAAATAGAACGCTCCGGATGAATCACTAAATTTTTTCGCACTAACTCTTCAACATGTTGTTCCATCGTACGCATCCCCAATGCTTTTTGTGTTTGGATGATGGAGTAGATTTGCGCTACCTTGTGTTCACGAATAAGATTTCGGATAGCGGGTGTGCAAAGCATAATTTCTATGGCGGCGCGACGGCCGCCTTCGGGGCGTTTTAAAAGCATTTGCGCTATAATCGCCTTCAGTGATTCAGCTAGCATCGTGCGAATCATCTCTTTCTCTCCTACTGGAAACACATCAATAATGCGATCAATGGATTGTGCCGCTGAGCTCGTGTGTAGCGTTGCAAAAACTAAATGTCCTGTTTCAGCCGCTGTCAGCGCCAATTGAATCGTTTCAAGATCACGCATTTCTCCAACCAAAATAATATCGGGATCTTCACGTAATGCGGCACGCAATGCTTTATCAAATCCTTTGGTCTGATTGCCAACCTCTCGTTGTTGAATCAAACTATGAACGTCATCGTACAAATATTCTATGGGATCTTCAATGGTAATAATGTGTTTACGATTTTCAGTTCTGTGATTAATGTAATTGATCATTGCTGCAAGGGTGGTACTTTTTCCAGATCCCGTAGGTCCTGTCACGATGACCAAGCCGTTGGAAAAAGCACAAAAGGCTTCGAAGATTTTTGGGAGTTCCAGTTGTTCTAAGGTAGGAATAGAAAATGGAATCGTACGAAAGGCAGCTGAAACACCGCGGTGCTGCCAAAATATGTTAACCCGAAACCGAGCCAATGCTGGAACCACATAGCTAAAATCAATTTCATTTTTTTCTTCGACCTGCTTTTTTTGCGGTTCTGTTAAAATCTGATGTAAAGAAGTTAATAGCTCAGCTGGATTTAATACGGGAAACGCCAAGCGTTCTAGTTCACCATCCAGACGCACAATGGGCGCTTCTCCAGAGGAAAGGTGCAAATCCGATGCTTTTTTTTCTACTGCAAGACGCAATAAGGCATGAATATCCATGAAAGGCTCCATCACTCACCCCAGCAAGCCGCTGGCGTTTTTGTTGTTGTCCCATTACTGTAGCTCAATGTCATTGTCGCGCAAGAAGTGCCTCCATTCGAGTCCGCTGTTTGGCTACCCACTGCCGTGGCAGTAATTGTGTAAGAAGTCGCAGAAAGATTGGTGATGGAAAGTGTATAATGCCCTCGAGGTGATGTGGTTACCCCCCCCCAGACTTGAGCCAACGTGCCATAAGAAGTATTACTCAAGCGATATTTTTCTTGTTGAAGCTGAATACCCAGCAACGTCTGAAACGCATCCGCACGATTTCCTCGAAGCACATACGTTTGATAAGTGGGAACCGCAATTCCTACTAAAATTCCAATAATGAGCAGAGCTATAAGCAATTCCATCAAGGTGAGCCCAAGTACTTTATTCATAAAATGGTTCCTAACCGAAAGATGGGTAAATACATGCTAATGACAAATCCGCCAATAACAATGCCCAGTAACACGAGCATTAAAGGTTCAACTAACGTACTTAGGCCTTCGACAGCTGAATTGACTTCTTCCTCGTAAAAATCAGCAATTTTTCCTAAAAGCACTTCCATTTCTCCCGATTTTTCTCCAATCATCAGCATTTGAACTGCCATCACGGGAAATAATTTTGTGGTGCTCATCGCTTCGTGCAGCTGCGTTCCGGTAATGACTAATTCCCTAATTTGGATAACGGCTTCCTCATAGATAATATTTCCAGTTACTTTAGAGACACACTCTAAAGCAGAAACTAATGGCAATCCTGCAGCAAGTGCAATGGAAAGCGTTCTTGTAATATTAGCAATGGCTGATTTACGAATCAGTTCCCCAAAAATAAAAATATGAAGAGAGGCTTTGGCAACAACGCGTCGAAATTCTGAAAAGTGATGAAAAGACAAATAAAAAATTCCAACGATCGAAAAAAGGGTAAGGCCTAAAACCCACCAATAATTTTGCATGAACTTAGACAAATCAATGACAACTTGAGTGGGTCCCGGTAATTTTGCGCCAAAAGCGGCAAATAAGCTTTGAAATCTAGGAACAATAAAAAGTAACAAGATGACGGCAACGACGATCGTCACTAACAGCACCAATGCGGGATAAAATAAGGCTTTTTTTACTCTTCCTTTGATTAATTCAGATTTTTCTAAACTCCCTGCAATTTCTAATAAAATGATGTCCAGCGTTCCGGATTGTTCGCCTACATCAACTAAATTATAAATTAAGTAATTAAAATAGCGCGGATGCTTTTTTAACGCGCTTGAAAATGTATTTCCCGCAGAAACATCGTGATGTAATGTCATGATTAATTCAATCATGTTTACATTCGCTATACCGGCGGCTGTAATTTCTAAGCATTGCACTAAGGGGATACCTGATTTAATCATGGTTGCCAGCTGCCTAAAAAAAATCATAATGGCGTGCGCTTTTACTTTACTTCTTAATTTACCCGTGAAAAACGGAGAGGCTTCTTTAATGGTTTCTATTTCAATATGCTGAGCCTGTAAATTATCTTCTGCTTCATCGATGGTTCTTGCGGGAATATAACCACGTGCGTCGTTACCCAAGAGATCCGTCCCTTTCCAAGAAAAAATTTGGTACTTTATCAATTTTTCTGTTTTTGTCATAACACTGGTCTTTTTCTAAAGATTAATAACCCGGCTTAATTCTTCGAGGCTCGTTTCACCCCGAGTGACTTTGTCTAACCCTGAGTCGAGTAAAAACATCATGCCCTCTTGTTTGAGTTTTGCCACAATAGAGGCGATTGATGCTTTTGATAAAATCATTTCAGTGACCACATCGGTAATAGAAAGTACTTCAAAAATACCAATTCGTCCCGAATATCCATTATTGCAATATGAACAAGACGACGCTTTGTATAGTGTTTTTGCTTGAATTTGATCATAACATCCATACAATCTATATTTTTTTTTAATTTCTTTTTCAGAAATCGCTTGCTTGCAATACACACATAACTTGCGCACCAGTCGCTGCGCAATGATGATAATCACTGAACTTACAATGTCAAAAGGTTGTATGCCAATGTTTATAAGGCGTTGTATTGCTAATACCGCACTGTTGGTGTGTAAAGTCGATAAAACTAAGTGTCCTGTTTGCGCGGCTTTTACCGCAATTTCAGCGGTTTCTCCGTCACGAATTTCTCCCACCATGATAATGTCGGGATCTTGTCGTAAAAAGGCTCGAAGCGCGGCTGAAAAGGTGAGCCCCGTTTTGGCATTGACTTGTACTTGATTGATCCCATCCATATAAATTTCGATGGGATCTTCGATGGTTGAAATATTTTTTTCAATTGAATTCAGTATACTTAATGCTGTATACAACGTTACGGTTTTTCCACTCCCCGTAGGGCCTGTGACCAAAATCATACCTTGTGAGCTATGTGCCGCACGGATAAATGCGTTTTTTTGCGCTTCATCAAAGCCCAGTAAATCGACGTTCAATACATTTTCTGAGGATTCTAATATTCTTAGTACCGCCTTTTCTCCATGCAGTGTCGGACACGTACTAATACGAATATCAATCGATTTATCTTTGTCTATTTTCATTTTAAATCGACCATCTTGCGGAACGCGATGTTCTGAAATATTCAGGTTTGCAATGACCTTAAGCCGGGCGATGAGCGTGCTTGCTAACGTTGGAGAAACAGAGGAAATTTCCTGCAACACCCCATCTTTTCTATAACGAATTCTGAATTTTTTTTCATACGGTTCAAAATGAATGTCAGACGCACGATGACTCACCGCATTGCGAATCACAGAATCTAAAAAGCGCGTATTTTCCGTCACAAAGTGTGAATTTGAATCAAAATAATTATTTTCTTCATCAAAGAGAGAGCGTTTTTTTCTTAAAAAAGAATCTGGGTCGCTTTTCTTCTTAACAAGATGTTCCTCAGATGCTTTGAGTGCTTCAATAATTTCTGCCAACGCAACGGCATCTACAATTCTGTATTCGAACGAAATCCCTAAAAGTTTTTCAGCTTCGCTTAATTCAACCAAATCAGGCGTAATGGTCGCAACGATTAATTTATCCTTTTCTTTCATGAGGGGGAGTGCTATTTTTTTTTGAACGACCGGGATGTGCAGCATTTCTTTTGGAATTAATGATAAGTCATGTTCTGCTAAATTGTATAAAGGAAGGTGGTAATATTTTGCAACATAATGCGCCAATAGGCGACTTTCTATGATTTTTTCATCCAACAAATAGAGCACGCTCGAAATGCTTGTGTGAATAATATGCTCACCGATACGCAGACCTTCTTCTTCCGTTAAAATCCCTTCTTTCACCAACAGTTGGATAAAGTCGTCCATTTTAATGCCATAATCCGCTTTTATTTTTTTTAGACGCAACCACCCGACCCAACCTTCTTTGACTCAATCAGATGATTGCGATAGATCTCATTACTGTTAGCAAGACACTAAATTACTGGTACAACCACCGCCGGATGCCGTCCATGAGATCCCTGCTGTTGACGAATACGTGGGCGTTAACACATACGTATCGCCAGCCACAATGCCATGTGTCGCTTTTGGTGTCACCGTAATCACTCCATTCGCTACCGTTGCGGAATCCACTTGACCCACTCCGCCTCCTGCCGCAATATCAGCGGGAATTCCATAGGCATCTGCGTCACAATCTGCCAACACACCATTGCGTTCGTCAAGACAACTGGCCACAGCAACCTTATAACGATCTGCTGCTTGCACCACTTCACTGTAGTACGCCTTTTTAGTGTAATGGATGTAGGTTGGAATGGCGATGGCCGCCAAAATGGCAACGATCGCAATTGCAATCAGTAGTTCCATCAAAGTAAACCCAATCTGTTTAAATCGCGTTTGCATGGTTTGCCCACCTCCCCATTGTTGCTTATGCTTTTCTTCATTCAGCCTAAGGCAAAACACGTGAAAAGCTTAAAAATAACCTGATACTACAAATATAGCATATTGCTGGCACGCCATATGGGGGGAGTGTTTTCTTAATTTATTGATTTAATTGATATCGTCCCAACAAAAGTGAATCACGTCTTTGATGTGATTGGCGTTTAAGATCACCATCAAGAGACGGTCGATGCCAAGCGCAACACCGGCGCAATGGGGTAAGCCATGCCGTAAGGCTGCTAAAAAGCATGGGTCAATCTCGCGGTTGGGAAGGCCCAGCTGTTGGCGAGTGTATTGGTCTTGTTGGAAGCGAGCGAATTGTTCATCAGCATCGACTAATTCATGGAAGCCGTTCGCCAATTCAATGCCACCGATATACACTTCAAAACGCTCTGCGGTGTGTGGATCCGTTTTTGAAATTTTGGCGAGCGCTGCTTGAGCGCTGGGATAATTAAAAATAAACGTCGGTTCTGTATTTCTCAGTTTTGGTTCGATGCAATGCGACATAATTAATTGCAACGCGCTGTCTTTCGAAATATTTTTTGCGGCGTCGTTTAATTCAATTCCTTGTTGTGATAATAGCGTTAAGCAATCACTCACCTCCGCAGCGATAGGATCAAGCGCAACGTGTTTTAGAAAAATATCGCGATAGGAAAAGCGCTGGGCTGCCGTGCAATTTAACACGTATTGCAATAATGCATCCATTTCATCCATTAAATCATGATGATTAAATCGAGGGCGATACCATTCGAGCATTGTGAATTCTGGATGATGATACCGACCGCATTCATCAACGCGAAATGCTTTGCAAATTTGATAAATGGGTTGCTGAAAATGCGCAAGTAAACGTTTCATAGCGTATTCAGGAGAGGTTTGCAAAAAGCCGCCATAGGCGCTGATATTTTCAATGTGCACGTCGGTGACACCATAATGGCACAAGAGCGGTGTTTCAACTTCCAAAACACCGCGCTCTGCAAAAAAGAGGCGTATTTTTCGATAAAGCTCAGCGCGCTGTTGCAGTGCGTGCCACGTTGTTGAGGGTTCCCAGTTCAACGTTAGGTTTTCGCGCGAGAAACGTAAGTGCCTGTGCGCGTATCGATTTTGATGATGTCACCTTCATTTAAAAATAAGGGGACACGAACCACCGCGCCTGTTTCTAATGTGGCGGGTTTGGTGCCGCCAGAAACGGTATCACCTCGTACGCCGGGATCGGTTCGTGTGATGGTGAGGACGACAAAATTAGGGGGCTCTACGGACAGCGGGTGACCGTTATACATGGTCACCGTGCAGGCATCTTGTTCTTTCAGCCACAGTTTTGACTCACCGACAATGTGAGCGTTTGCGGCATGTTGTTCGAAGGTGTCGGGTTTCATGAAATGCCAGAACTCGCCATCGTAATACAGATACTGCATTTCCATTTCTGCGACGTCAGCACCTTCTAGGTTTTCACCCGATTTAAATGTTTTTTCAAGGACACGACCGGTTTTTAAATTGCGGAGTTTGACGCGATTAAACGCTTGGCCTTTGCCGGGTTTGACAAACTCGTTTTCAATGATGCTACAGGGATCGCCATCCAACATGACTTTTAAGCCAGGGCGAAATTCATTGGTTGAGTAACTGCTCATAATGTCCTCTTGTTATTGGCCAGAGCCTAGGGTTATAGTGTTCGTTGACCACATAGCACGGCATATTATCATAACTCAAAATCAGTGAGAAATCAGAACATGGTAAACGATCCCTCTTTTCAAAAAATTCGTTCGCTTTGCGCACAGAGTCGCTGCCCTGAGCACTTTCTCTTGCAGGCGCATTCCAGTTTGAATCCAATGGTTTCTTTGCTGCTCGTGTTGTCGTTTCGTTATTCTTACGAGACGGTGAAAAACGATCACTCGCGTTCGCAACAATGGATGCAGCTCTTCCAAATAAAACGTTGGCTTGTCGAACAATCCGAATTAAATGCACTCACCCTTACGATCCCAGCATGAAAAATACCTGTATTTGGCGCGTTGCTTTATCGACACCGCTGACACAATGTTTTGATTATTTACCACCGCACGTGCTGCCAAATAAAGTTGTGCCTGGAATACGGGTGCGTGTGTCATTTGGGTGGCGTGATCGAATTGGAATCTTATTAGCGGTCGTCAATGAAACGGAAGTTCCTGCCGACAAATTAAAAGTCGTGCAAGCGGTGTTGGATGAAGAACCGTTATTAAGCGCGGAATTGATTAAATTATGTTTTTGGTTGAGTGATTATTATCACCAAGCAATCGGTGAAGTGCTCATGCGTGCATTGCCAAAGCGATTACGCGAAGGAAAAATACTGCAACCAAAGCCGTTGGTTTTTTCTGCGGGAATGACGAGCCAGCCGCACGAATTAAATGAGCATCAGCATCAAGCAGTGACGGCTATTTTACAGCAGCCACATTTTCGTTGTTTTTTATTAGCGGGTGTCACCGGAAGTGGGAAAACGGAGGTCTATTTACGTGCGATTTCCGCGGTGTTAGCGCGCAAAAAACAGGTATTAATGTTAGTACCAGAAATCAGTTTGACACCACAAACGGTACGACGCTTACAAGATCGTTTACCAGTGCCGATGGTGGTCATGCACTCACGATTAAGTGCGAGTGAGTGTGCAAATCGATGGTGGCAAGCGAAGTTTGGTGATGTAGCCGTTGTGATTGGAACACGTTCTGCGGTATTTGCACCGTTGTCTCGTTTAGGTTTAATTATTGTTGATGAAGAGCACGATGCTTCGTTTAAAAGTCAAAGTGGGGTGCGTTATTCGGCGCGTGATGTGGCTGTAATGCGAGCGCATCAAGCCAATATTCCGATCGTGTTAGGATCAGCAACACCGGCGTTGGAAAGTTATTATAATGTGATGCGCAAGCGCTACACGCTGTTAACGTTACCGTTGCGAGCGGGTAATGCGAAACCCCCTAACATTCGTGTGCTGGATGTGCGCAAACAACCATTACAAGCAGGATTGAGTGATGCGTTGCTTCAAGCGATAAAAACGCATTTGTCGAAGGGTCAACAAGTATTATTATTCATTAATCGGCGTGGTTATGCGCCCGTGATGTTGTGTCATCAGTGCGGTTATCTTGTTGTATGTTCGCGTTGCGATGCTAAGTTGACGTACCATGTGAATCCCGCACGCTTGATTTGTCATCACTGTGAAAAAGTGGTTAAGCCGCAAAAAATCTGCCCCAAGTGCCATCAAGCGGATTTAATTACCTTGGGACAAGGGACCGAACAAATTGAAACGGTACTCACTTCATTATTGCCACAGCATCGGATTGTGCGGGTTGATCGAGATACCACCAGCAAAAAAAATAGTTTGGATGAAAAACTCGCGCAAATTAACGCAGGTGAAGCGGACATTTTAATTGGTACTCAGATGTTAGCGAAAGGCCATCATTTTGAAAATTTAGGATTGAGTGCCATTCTTGATATGGACAGTGGATTTTTTAGTGTGGATTTTCGTGCGCTTGAACGTATGGCGCAGTTGTTGGTGCAAGTGTCTGGACGAGCGGGACGTGGTGAAGCAACGGGAGAGGTGATTGTTCAAACGCATCATCCGGATCATCCGTATTTGGCGCTTATTTTAGGAAATCATTATTTTGAATTTTTGAAAACGATATTGCAGGAGCGTTGGGGGGCGAAATTGCCGCCTTATTGTCAACACGCTATTATTCGTGCGGAATCCGTGCAACGCCAGCGTTCGATGACTTTTTTGCAACAGGTTAAAAATCTTATTCCAGAAGATCACGTTGAGGTTATAGGTCCCATGCCAGCACGCCTAGCGCGTAAAGCCGGTAAATTTCGCCAGCAACTGTTAGTGCAATCGTCCTCGCGCTTAAAGTTACAATCTGCATTGCAAGATGCTATGAAGTTCGTTGCGAAATTGCCTTCGGCACGAAGCGTGCGATGGTCTGTGGATGTTGATCCTATCGAAGGGGTGTAAGTCTTTTGCTTTTTGAAGATGACGGTCACACGAAGTGCTTTGCCACCAACGGGAAGGTCTTTTGTTTTCAGGGACGCACATCCTGTGCTCGACGCTCCTTACCCTCCTTGGTCACGACGCCCTTCAAACAAATTTCGCGATCCTGTATTACATCACTGAGTATACCCAAGCAAAATGAATCAAAACGCAGCACGTCATCCTCGTGCGAGGCTGTCTTCAAAAATTGAGAAAAATATTTAAATTTCACAGCCGAGTCACGGGGATCCAAATTAAAATTTATGGAAAAAATTTCTTAATCTAGACTAGCAAGTCGCATTAAAACCCAATTTTTTTAAAATGTTTGCCGTTTGCGGTGATACTTCTTTTTCAAAAAAAGAATAACAACGAAACTCCTGTCGCAAAGGATAATGCTGCCGCAAATTTTCAAAATCTTTAGGATGGAGCTGCATTTTCATTTTGTAAAATTCACTTTCCTTCAAGGGGTGATACGCTTGCAATACCATTGCTTGCCACGTATCTTGGGGTTGTAGAGGAAGGCTGGGTGCGGACAGCGTTTGACGTTCAATTTCTTCGAGATCTCGTTGGTCTTTCAGCTGAAAGTGTTTTATTAACGCATGATAAATTTGAAACGTCGCTGCCCATTTTGCTTGCCAACTGTAGCCCGCAATGTGGGGGGTACTGATTTCCGCTTGTAAAAAATGCTCGATGTTGATGTTGGGTTCATCTTCCCAGACATCAATACAATAAAAACGCTCATTTTTATTAGGAAAAATATCGCTATTCAATATTTCACCGCGACTGGTGTTAATAACGAGGCAATGTGGATTTTGTCGTTGTAAAAAAGCGTCGTCGATCAGATGATACGTTTTGTCAGGACCAGAAAAATTGAGGGGAGTATGTAAACTAATCACATCGCAGTCGGTGGTGTCTTCTAATCGACACGATTTAAAATCATTTTCTTTTTTGGCACGAGGAGGGTCGCTAATCTGTGTTTCAAATGCGAGTCCGTCGAGTAATTTTTTGAGGCGCGTGCCAATGTGTCCGGCTCCGATAATACCAACGCGCGGCGATGTCACCGCTCGTTTTTGTTGATAATAGGCAATACAGGCGATGGTGTATTCAGCAACTGCATTGGCATTAGCGCCTGCGGCACACGCAACAGCAATATGATTGTTGCGCAACCATGTTAGGTCAATGTGATTCGTGCCCGCAGTCACTGTACCAACAAATTTTACGTTAGTGCCGTGTAGCAACGCTTCGTTAACCGAAGTAATGGTGCGTACTAATAATGCATCGGCGTCCATGAGGTGAGACCGATGAATCCATTGTCCAGGAATCAGTTCAAGCGTAGCCAGTGGATTGAGTAATGCTTGAATGCCTGGAATGGCAATATCCGCAATGATTTTGATCATTTTTCTATTTTTCCTCTGGTAAACAATATCATTTTTAGTATTTCAGGATCAATTGAGATACAATACTCTGAATTTTTTGAGGTTTTACTGCATGCAGCTCATGCGACGTTTAATCCTTTTTTTTATTTCAATGCTGATGAGTGGTGTTGGTTTTGCAAACACCCTAAAATACAGCATGCAGCCCGCTCAGATCGCTAATCTGTCACCCAAGAGTGATGTGGTGAATGAGTATAATTGGCGTGCAGATGTGGTTGGTTTGCATCGGGGGGGTGTCGCAGATCTTCCTATACCGCGCATCACATCAAAAAAACCTATGCATTTATCACTGAAAGAAGCGATATTACTATCGCTGCGCAATAACCCCAGCATTATCAGCGCCGATCTCACCCGGGTCGTGGATAAATTTGCCGTGTTGGTGGCACATAATGCGTTTGAACCACAATACACACTGAGTGGCACAGCAACCTACATAAAAGGCTCAAATCCGATTTACTCCAGTCAAGCGGGCGTGAACTTAAAAACTAAAATGGGCACTACGTTTGGATTAAATTACAGCAATACTTATCTCGGTGGTGGCGGTCCTGGTGCAACGAATTTCTCTATTACGCAACCGTTGATGCAAGGGTTTGGTGCGCAGGTGAATTTAATCCCCTGGTATAATGCCTTAGATACAGAAAATCAGGCGCGACTGACGTTCAAAGGTACGATTATGGACCAAGTCGTTACGATTATCGGTAATTATTATCAGCTCGTTCAAGATTATCAAAATTTGGCAATACAAGAACGAACGCTTCAAGACAATGCAGAAACCGTACGTCAATCCGAGCTGCGATTGAAAGTGGGTCAGTTAGCACGTAGTGATTTAGTGCAGCAAAAAGCAACGTATGAAACAACGAAATTATCGTTATTAACGCAGCGCAGTTCATTGATTTCCGATTATCAAACTTTTTTAACGGCATTAGGGCTTAATGCTGCCGCTAAGGTGAGTATCGATAAAGAAATTTCTTTTACGCAATTAAAAGTGCCGAGTTTAGATGAGGCCATTCGGCTGGCACTTAAAGGCAATATTCCGTATCAAAACCAATTAATTGCGATACGTGCGACGGAGCGTGCGGTGATTACTGCAAAAGATGCGGCGCGTTGGCAACTCAATTTAACCGGAAGTTTTGCTATTTCAAACACACAAACTCAACCCCAATTTATCACCGTGAATGGCGTGACCACGGTGCAAACGTTTACCGTGCAAAATACACCGAGTTTGGTGATGCAGTTGACGATTCCCATCAATAACTTGCAGCTGGAACAAGCCATTGTGGGTGCTGAAATTACATTAGAACAAGCCAAATTAGCGCTTGAAGGCGCCAAGCTTGCATTAATTCGGCAAATTACCAATGAAATTCAACAAATTCAGAATCAAATTTTAACGTTGAAATCCGCCGAAGAGCAGGTTAAATATCAGCGTGAAAGTTTACAAGCCATACGAATTAAATACCGATTTGGCAGAACAACGACGTTTGAAATGAATCAGATTCAAGATCAGCTGTTGTCACAAGAGACGAGTTTAGTGTCTAATAGAGTGGCGCTCATTAATCTCATTGTTAAATTGAACCAAGATCTCGGCTTAACGTTGGAGCAATGGTGCATTAAATTGAGGTATTGATGGGAAAATTGTCGGAAATATTTTCTGCATTGGCCACGGTTCTATTGGCGTTGCTTATTATTTTTTTATCAAGCTGTCATCATAAAGAATCAGCATCCACGCTGACGTCCACGACGATTGTCGCTAAAAGTGAAAGTCAAATTGTACGGCTTTATTTTAAAGGCACTTTACTGCCGCTGCGAACCCTCATGGTATTAAGCCCCATTGATGGGGTTGTGAATCAAATTAAATTTAATTACGGAGAAATCGTACAAAAAGATCAAACGTTGGTTTTTCTTCAAGCAACAAAACTGGTCGATACGTTTCGCACGACGCTGAGTGATTATCTGCAAAAAAAAGAAAATATGGAACAACAAGAACAAAAATACTTGGGCGATAAAGAACTTTATGCAGCGGGTGTCATGTCCAAGCAAGATTTTCTGGCCTCTGGAGGCAGTTATGCGACGAGTGTGTTGAACTTCAATCAGTCACGCTACGAATTGGACAGGGTATTAATGCAATTGGGTGTGACTCCAAAAGACATAGAAGCATTGCGGCTAGCGGATACTCAACAAGTCAGTGAGGTGTTAAAAAAATCGTTTGCGCATGTGCCAGTAAAAGCGCCCAGCAGAGGCGTGGTATTAATCCCCATTCAAACGAAGCATGATCAAAGTGGTGGTAGCAGTGGTAGTGATGGTGGAGCAACGACTTCACTGATTAGCCAACAACTGCAGATAGGGGCACAAGTTCAGGCACAACAAGCCATTGTGTCATTGGGTGATTTGACAGGGTATCAAATTAGCGTGGAAGTCAGTGAGCTCGACATTGTGCGTCTTAAACCAGGATTGAAGGCCGTGATTACGGGAGATGCGTTTCCGGGGGTGGTTTTAAATGGCGTGGTAAAACAAGTTGCTTTTCAGGCGGACCCCAATCAATCGGGGGGAGGACAAGGGGCTGGTATCAGTATGTTTAACGTGTTGGTTGAGGCGCCAACGGTTTCTGCGAAAGACCAATGCGCATTGCGGGTCGGCATGACGGCGAAAGTGGAGATTCAAATCAAAAATCCCCCGCAAATTATGATACCGCTCAGCGCGGTGGTCAATACCAAAGGTAAATTAACAGCCACCATTCTTGATCCTAAAACGGGTCAACCGCGTGTGGTGGAAATCAAAACAGGGATCACTTCGCAAAATGAAGTGGCCATTCTTGAAGGAATTAAAGAGGGCGATAAAGTGGTGGTTCCGAAAGAGCCTCCTGAGCCTCCTGAAGAGGGTTCTGACGAGGAGGCTCCCGATGCTGGAGCTCCGTAGTGTCACCAAAGTTTTTAAAATGGGAGAGCAAACGTTTCACGCGTTAAAGGGAATCGATTTAATCATAAAACAAGGTGAATTATTGGCTATTGTGGGTCCTTCGGGTTCTGGTAAGACCACCACGATGAATATTATTGGGTTACTGGATCGCCCAACAACGGGAAAGCATTTGCTCGATGGTCAAGAGGTATCAAAACTTGGTGTCAATAAACGCGCGCATTTACGCAATTTACGAATTGGATTTATTTTTCAAAGTTTCATGTTATTGCCACGCTTAAATGCATTACAAAATGTCAGTTTACCGTTGTTGTATCGGGGCGTGAATCGCGGTGAAATGCGTCATCGTTCTTTGGAAATGTTAGAAAAAATGGGCATTGGCAAACATTGGCATCATCACCCGACAGAATTATCCGGTGGTCAACAGCAGCGCGTTGCGATTGCTCGTGCTTTGGTGGGCAATCCCAGTATTATTTTAGCGGATGAACCGACGGGGGCGCTGGATACAAAAACGGGTGCTGAAGTACTGGCGTTACTGAAAAAAATAAATCAAGAAGAAGGTGCAACGATTATCATTATTACTCATGATCTGGAAGTGGCTGTACAGTGCCCTCGGGTGATTCATGTTCGTGATGGCTTGATTGAAGAGCAGGAATCAGCGATACAGGAACAAGGGTAGCCTATGGGAATATGGACGCATTTCAGAGAATCCATGTTGAATATTTTGTCCGCTAAATTACGTTCCATATTGGCTATTTTGGGTATTTTAGTGGGAACGGGTGCGGTCGTAGCATTAATTACCTCTTCGCAATTAGCAACAACGCATGCTTTAGCGCAGTTTAAAACGCTGGGTACGCATCTGGTTTCAATTAATATTTCGTATCAAGGTTCAGGAGTAGATACGACGAGCTCTACGGGATTAACGCTAGATCAAGTTTACCAATTGGCAAATTCCATTCCAGGAATAGAAAAAATGGCACCCTATGCCAGCATATTCCAAACTATCCTGTATCAAGGACAGACGTTTCAAGGTTCTGTTGCGGGTGTAACGCGCGACTTTTTTAATGTGGCTAAAGTACGACTTTCTTCGGGTCGAATGGTTTCTATTTTCGATAAAACGAAATTGTACGCGGTGATTGGTCATAAGATGGCGAAGCAACTCAGAGGAATGGGGGTGATGGATCCCATTGGCAAGCAAATTACCGTGGGCAATTGGTTTGTAACGATCGTGGGAGTCGCTAAGCCTTGGCAACCTAATTTATTTGTGTTTTTGAGTTTGAACGAAGGCATGTTGGTGCCGATCGAAGCAGCCTCTTTATTGGCGCCCAGCACAACCATTAGTAATTTGCTGATTAAACTGACTCCCGAAGCAAATTTGCAGAAAACGCAGGCGGTTATTCAGCAAACGTTGCAAAACATGTTTCCTACGGCCGTGATTAATGTGCAAAACCCCCAGCAAATTTTAGACCTCATTAAAAAGCAACAAGCCACATTTACTTGGTTGTTAGCTGCGATTGGTGGAATTTCACTGTTGGTGGGTGGTATTGGTGTGATGAACATCATGCTGGTGTCGGTGGTTGAGCGCAGGCGAGAAATTGGGATTCGGCTCGCCATTGGCGCCTATCAAAGTGACATTTTAATCATGTTTTTAATTGAATCCGTTATGCTAACGCTCTTTGGCGGTGTTCTGGGGATTATTATAGGCTTAACATTTTCTTACGTTTTAGCCTATTTGTCGCATTGGGAGTTTTATTTTTTTCTTTTACCTCCCGTATTGGGTTTTGTCGTGTCCGTATTTGTCGGTATTGTTTCTGGTTTTTATCCCGCATTACGCGCGTCTCGCCTCGACCCCATTCAATCCTTACAGGCAAATTAAATTGATTGATATGGAAAAATTCCCATCTAAGCGATGGTTAATTCAGATTTAGTTAATTTTAAACAATCATAATGTCGGGATGGGGTTCATTGGGGAGTATCCACGTTGGGAAGTCCTAGTCTTGTTGTTATTGAAGTAGAAAACCTACCGGATGCTGAATTTGCTCTGTTGAATGAAAAAGCATTGATCTCCGCACAAGCCAAGCGCAAGCAATTCTGGAGTTTTATTTTCTTTCTCCTTTCTAGCCTATTATTTTTTTTAGCGATGATTCCCGGCATTTTGTTCGCGTGTTTCCCGGTGGTGTTAATGCAACACATCGGATCGTTGGTGGAATATGGTTTGCGATTGCTAGGGTATAGCAGTTGGGGTGGTTACGCTTTTACTCGTTTTGATGAATATGAAACATTAACATTGGGTGGAGAACATTCGTTACCGAAAAACACGGAAGTCGCCAGCTTGCGACACGAAAAATACGCCGCGTGGATAGGTGTTTTTGCGTGTGTGGCTATTATTGTTTCGTTGACATGCCCGCCAGCAGCTATTGTGGCATTGTTGGTTGGCTTTTGGGGATTTGCCGTCAGTAACGCCATTTGGTCACAGGGTTGCCAAAAAAACGTGGAACTTGGCTCGAAAAAATATTATGCCAGTGGTAATTACCCGGCGGATTACGAGACACTTTTGCAATTAGAATACGAACAAGCACGAGCTTATCGTAATTATGCGATTGCGGCCACCGTATTAAGTCTTGTCGTGGCAATGACAGCGACCGTAATCGTTCTTTTTCCACCGAGTATTGCTTTAATGGGATTAATCATTGTGGCTGGTATTAGTTTAAAGGGTGCTGTGACCGCCAGTATTGCAACGACGGCCATTGGATTATTGGGATATTCTTTTTATAAAAGAAAAAAAATGGAGGATGCGAAAAAATTAATTGGGAATGATTCTGCACAAATCGATTCAGAAGCAACCAAACCGAAGCTACTTCTTATAAAATAAAACACATTTCCCCCATTTTTTTCTGCAAAAATGATGAAAAATAAAATCGCTTAAGATATATTGGTAGGTAATTGATTGTCGGTGGTCTGATTTTTTATTTTTTGTTTGGTGAAAAATAAAGAAGTGCGCTGCTAACAAAACAAGCTGTTGAAAACATAATTAAATTTATTTAATATATACAGAGGACTATTATTAGCCTAGCTATAAAAAGGAGATTTTGATAATGAAAAAATTGATTGCACAGGCAGCAGTAAGCCTGTTAGTGAGCGGAGCAGTCGCAACTGCTTTTGCAGGGGGACCCGACGTACCAGCACCGATGGTGACACCCGGTCTGTATTTAGGGTTAGGAGGCAGCTGGAATACGGTTGATGAATCAACCGGTACGATTATTTCTGCTTCGGCGAATAACGCAACGGCTGCTGCTACTGGAAATTTAGGAGGTACTACTGGTCGTACTGCGTGGGATCAGTACGATGCGAGCCAAAATCGTTTAGCGCCTATGGCTCAATTAGGTTATTGGGCTCCTATCGATAACGAATGGTTGTGGGGTATCGTAGCACAATGGAAATACCTCGGTTATAAAACGCAAAATGAAAACACCTCTCGCGGTCAGTTCTTGGATAATGCGACGGCAAACCCTGTTATATTCGCGACCGCTCCTGCCAACGTTTCTTCCCAGACGCGTGTTAACAACGAAGTATTGCTGTTGGTTTATTTTGGCGCACAATACGACAAAGGTTACTTCTACCTTGGGTTAGGTCCTGCGCTGTTTACAGCGTACAATGCAGTTTATGCAAATGGTATAACGACAGGGTTACCACCAGCAGGTCCGAATACTTTTAGTCCGTCAGTATCTACTTACGAAACCATGTGGGGTGGTGCTGCGCAATTAGGATATAATTACTACTTCAAACCAACCTGGTTCTTGGGCTTTAACTACACGTATGCATTGTCTGGAACGTATAACTTTGGCTCAAGTGCTGATCAGGCTGCATTTGAAAGCGGTACGGCAGCTAATCTTGCGACCTTGAATTTCAGCCGCAACGTACAGATAACCATCCAAGAAGTCATGTTCTCAATTAACAAAGTGTTTGAAATGTAATTAATTGGGTTCATTTGCTCCTTAACAAAAGAGAGGCAAGCCTCTCTTTTGTGTTTTTGGTTTCCGTTCAATGAAAAAAACGCGTAATAGCTCATGTCCTCGGGCCCGTCGTTCCGGACAGGCGCCGTCTCCCTATTGGTCGTCTAGTCCGGATATTTCACATCGAACTGCGATGGTCGGTGTACCGCCAACGGGAAGGTCTTTTGTTTTCAGGGACGCACATCCTGTGCTCGACGCTTACCCTCCCTGGTCGCGACGCCCTTTAAACAAAAGACCTTCCCGTTGGCGGCAGGGCACTTCGTGTGGCCGTCATCTTCAAAAAGCGACATGAAATATCCAGGCTAGTCAGCTAGGATCACAAAGCCAAAGAGCTGCTGCCGAAGCGGTTAGGCTAACCCTCCAGCTTCAACGGCAGAACCAGCATCTTCACGCCAAGCGGTTGTAGGCGGCGTTGCAGGATGGTGGTCATATCGCTGTGAAGAATGCGTATGAACCAATTTTCGCCGGGATAAACGTAGCGTGAGGCGAAATAAATGGTATTGGTGTATTTTGCATTGACCTTTTCAGCGACTTCGTAAATATGATCGACAGGATCCGTACCAAACGTGCAATAAGAATCCGCCGCGATGTCGTGTTGTTTGGCGTACGTGACTAAATAATCGAGTGTGTTGTCGGTTTGTCGTTTTAATTTTTCGAGGGCTTCTTGGCTACCAAAACTACCAATATCCACTTCCCCATGGCTCACAAAAATAAAATTGCGAAAATAATCAGGAAACATCCGGTTGACCCACAGCAGCGAATGCATGGCAGCCCCAATTTCAGAAACCAAAAATACCCCCGTTGGTTTTTTTGAATCTAATGGGATGGTTTTTGTTTTGGCTCCCACCAGAGGGATACGCATTTCTTGATTGAGTCGTGCTTTTAATTTATTGAAGCGTCGGTAATGGCCCCGAATTTTTAGTCCTATGGTAATGGCAGCCCCCGTAATGACAATAGTAATCCAGCCGCCGCTTTCAAACTTGGTCAGTAGCGTGCTGATTAAGATCAAAACGCAAATAACCAAGGCAAGAATGGAAAGGAAAATATGCGGTAGCCAACGTTTTTCTTGTTGACGGTGACGCCACCAGTACGTTGTTAATCCCAGCAATGACATCGAAAACGTGATAAACACATTGATACTGTAAAGAACGACGAGAAAGGAAACATCCCCTTCCGTGGTTAATAATAAAAAAGCGGCAAATAACCCGAATAAAATAATGCCATTTTGCGTGACCAATCGACTTGAAAGCATGCTAAAACGCTTAGGCACCCATGAATCCACCGCCATATTGGCGAGTACCGCAGGGCCACCGAGAAACCCCGTATTAGCCGCCACCAATAAAATACCCGCTTCCGCCAGCAGCAGAATCACTAATCCTAGGTTTGACAGACCTTCTGGCCACGAAGCAAGAATATTATGAAAAACCACCGCATTTAATGTCTTACCATAATGGGGTACAGGCGCCCACAGTAAATACAGCAAAATAATGCCGCCAGCGACGATGCTGAGTGACAGCGCCATATAAAACATCGTCCACGTTCCCGTCTTAACGCGGGGTTCTTTTAAAATATTGACGTTGTTAGAAACGGCTTCGAGACCGGTATAGGTACCGCTACCCAGCGAATAAGCACGCATAAAAAGCGCTAACACAGCAAAGGCTCCGAGTGAACCCATGGAAGAAGACGTTTCCGAATAAGCCTCATGCACGATCGTAGGGATATCGTGTTGATGCAATACAATGCCATAAATAATCATGCCCACATGCGTGATAAAAAAACCGAGAAAAATCGGCATTAAAATTTTGATGGATTCTTTTGCACCTCGCAAATTCATGAGCATGAGCAACAATAAAATCACTACTTCAAGCGACAGCTTATAATGTTGCCATTCAAAGGGAAGCAAGCTAAACAGCGCATCCGCACTACTCGCAACGGAAGTGGTGATCGTTAACGCGTAATCGATAATCAACGCGGCACCCGAGATGAGACCCGCATGCGGACCGATTAAACGTGAAGCCACTTTATAACCGCCACCTCCATTAGGAAATAAACGAATGACTTGATTGTATGCCGATGAAATGAGAAAAACGGTGAGCGCGGTGGCAACGGCGAGATACAGCGCCAAATGTTGATATTTGCCGAGCGCAATAAACGCTTGCTCAGGACCATAATTAGCAGAAGAAAGCCCATCCGCACCCAGTCCAATCCAAGCGAGAAAAGCAACGAGTGCAATGCTACGGTGGGTGTCTTTTGATAATGGGTTACGTGGTTTGCCCAGTAGTAAACGTCGAAACTTATTCATGCTGATCCTTCGAAAATGACGGCTCGATTTTAAGTTCTGACTTTCTTTTATTATGTTCCACTTCAAACTTAAGCCGCATTTCTTTGCGCAACTTCGCTTCTTCAAAACGACGCTTTTGAGTCGTGTTGTGCAAAACCAAAGGTTTCACAGCGGTTGGGCGCAGATTCGTGTCTACTGCAATTAACGTAAAAAAACACGAATTGGTATGGCGTTGTTGATGCGTCCGTAAATTTTCGGCGATGACTTTGATGCCGATTTCCATCGAAGTATGACCCACATAATTGACGCAAGCCAAGCAAATTACAAGCTCGCCGACATGAATCGGTTCTTTAAAAATTACCCCATCCACGGAAAGGGTCACGACGTAATGGCCTGAATAACGAGCCGCACAAGCATAGGCCACTTTATCGAGAAGGGATAACAAATAACCACCGTGAATATTGCCGGCGAAGTTTGCTTTTTCGGGGGTCATCACTTCCGACATAATGATGGTTCGATCTTCGAGATGGTCATAATCCATTATGAACAGTTCCTATAGTGTTTCAGATAAATATTTTGGTAAAAATAAACTATTTTAA
>MGOZ01000011.1 GCA_001797285.1 Coxiella sp. RIFCSPHIGHO2_12_FULL_42_15 | reverse complement strand
TGGGGGATTATCCAGGGGGAGCTTTGCGCGCTCCCCCTGAATCGCGAGAATGCAGGTCCCCTGCAGCCCGCGTCAATAAAAGGGAAGGAATTCTCCATCGAAAGATGGGGAATTCCTGATAAAGGGTGTGTGGCCTCCCTCCCATCTTTTTTAATGGTGTTGCGGCTCTTCTTGTATCGCTTGCATTAACTTTTGGCAAAGACGCTCTGTACCCTGCCGCAGCGCCGCTGAGATCGAAAATACAGGACCTTGCCAGTTTAATTTGGCCAGAATGGTGTCTATTTTAGCTTGCACTTCTTCCGCAAGCAGCAAATCAACTTTATTAAAAACTAACCAACGTGGTTTATTAGCCAGTTCTGGACTAAATTTTTCCAGCTCTGCCCAAATCTGCTGGATGGACAATACCGGGTCAGAGCCATCAATAGGGTCAATGTCAACTAAATGCAACAAAAAACGCGTCCGGCTTAAATGTTTCAAGAATCGCACACCTAAGCCTGCCCCTTCAGCCGCTCCCTTAATCAAACCAGGGATATCCGCGACAACAAAACTTTGAAACTCCCCTACCCGTGCCACACCTAAATGAGGATGGAGCGTTGTAAAAGGGTAATCGGCTATTTTAGGGGTCGCATTAGAAACAGCACTGATAAACGTTGATTTGCCCGCATTAGGCATTCCTAAAAGACCAACATCTGCCAACACCTTCAATTCTAATTTTAAATTGCGTGTTTCACCCAGTTCACCGGGTATCGTCTGGCGGGGAGCTCGATTGGTACTGCTTTTAAAATGTAAATTCCCCAAACCGCGGCGCCCTCCTTTGGCAACACAAAGCTCCTGACCTTCTTCAACCAAATCGCCCAACCACTCATCCGTATCCTCGTCCACGATCACCGTTCCAATGGGAACTGGCAGAATCAAATTCTGCCCATCCTTGCCCGTACACATACGCCCATGACCCGATTCGCCATTTTGCGCTTTATGCAACCGCTGATAACGGAACTCAACCAATGTATTTATCCTGGAACTTGCCCTGAGAATAACACTACCCCCGTAACCCCCATCTCCTCCATCAGGCCCTCCAAAAGGAATGAATTTTTCGCGACGAAAACTGCAAGAGCCGTTACCGCCTTTGCCAGCCTCTACGCGGATATGCGCTTCATCAACGAATTTCATGTTTCTATTTCAACCACATCTAAAAAAAAGCCCCGTAACAACGAGGCTTTTTACTTTTCAAACCAATAAAAATCCCCGAGCTTACGCCCAGGGTTTGAGGATATGATGTTTACTCATTGCCTTTACTAGGCTCAACTGAAACAGTTTTGCGATTTTTTTCACCACGAATACTGAATCTAACCTGGCCATCCGCTAGGGCATACAGCGTATGATCACGGCCTATGCCTACATTATCGCCCGCATGAGTTTGTGTGCCACGCTGACGTATGATAATGTTGCCCGCAACAACATGCTCACCACCATAACGCTTAACACCAAGATACTTAGGATTGGAATCTCGACCGTTTCGGGTACTACCACCCGCTTTCTTATGTGCCATGCTGAATACCTCTATACTTCAATACTGACGATTTTGATTTCAGTATAATCTTGTCGATGGCCCGCACGTTTCATGTGGTGCTTACGACGCTTAAATTTCAGGATACTGATTTTCTCGCCACGACCATGATCAACAATCTCAGCGGTGACCTTAGCACTATTAAGGTAAGGGTTACCTATCTTGACGTCATCGCCATTGGCGACCATCAAAATCTGATCAAAATCGACATGGTGACCTTGCGCATGTGCAAGCTTTTCTACTTTAAGGGTTTGCCCTTGAGCAACGCGGTATTGCTTACCGCCTGTTTTGATAATTGCGTACATTTTTTCTAATGCCCCTTTTGTGGCCAGTCAAGAGCGTGGAATTTTAAGCAATTCTGACTGAAATAACAAGGGCCTGTTTACATTTATTCATATTGCTTTTTGAAAATGACGATTACATGAAGTGCCCTCTCGTCAACGGAAAGGTCTTTTTTCAGACTTTTTCTATTGTTGCGCTTGACAAGCCCTGTTGGGGCCTCCTAGCATGAGGCTGATTCTGAAGATCCCACAGCAGGGGAACGCTATGCCAGCGACTGAAAACGCTGCAACAAAAAATCAAACTTCTTTAACTTCCATTCGCGACCTTGTCAAAGAGGATTTTGACGCGGTGGACGCGCTCATGTTCACTGAGATTGCTTCAGAAATCCCCCTACTCAATGAAATCACTCTGCATGTTGTTAAAAGTGGTGGCAAACGACTGCGACCTCTGCTCTTGTTGTTAATGAATCGGTTACTGGGGGGCAGCCATGAAAAACGAGAGCGCCATGAATTGGCCGCCATCATCGAGTTTATTCATACCGCCACGCTGCTGCATGACGACGTCATTGATGAATCCAGCAAGCGCCGCAATCAACCCACCGCCAATGCGTTATGGGGTGATGCAGCCAGTGTGCTAGCCGGAGATTTTCTCTACTCACGCGCTTTTCAAATTTTAGCGCGGCGTAACAATATTCCCGTCATGACCGTATTAGCGAACACCACGAATCGCATTTCCGAAGGTGAAATTCAGCAGCTCGTGAATATCGGCAACAACAATCTCTCGGAACGCGACTATCGGCTCATGATTCAGCGTAAAACAGCAGAACTCTATTCTGCAGCAACCAAAATCGGTGCTATGTTAGCCACCCACAATGACCGTCATTATTGCGATGCGGCTGCTCAATATGGTTTACACTTAGGGATTGCGTTTCAGATGATTGATGATTTACTCGATTATACCGCGGATAGCGGCCTCACGGGGAAAAACCTCGGTGATGATTTAGCCGAAGGGAAAGTCACTTTACCACTGATTTATACGTTACATCATGGCACAAAGCAGCAACAACACGTCGTGCGCCAAGCGATCAAAACCCAAGGACGCGAGGCAATAGAGCAAGTCATTGATGCGATCATCGCGAGCAAGGGCTGCGAATACACCTTGAATTGTGCAAAGCAAGAAGCAGTGAAAGCAGAAGAAAGCCTAAAACCATTGCCGAAGAATATTTATCACGACGCTTTACTGAACGTTTGTGAATTTGTTGTCACGCGTCAATATTGAAGCGTTAGCACGCTTAGTATAGACTCTACCTCCATTGGTGGATAGCGTGCTTGACAGCATAAATCCAACCCTACGTGTCGGAGTGTAGCTCAGCTTGGTAGAGCACTGCTTTCGGGAAGCAGGGGTCGGAGGTTCGAATCCTCTCACTCCGACCAACCTCAATAAACCGTTTCCGCGTTCAGCGGAATGGCTGGTAATTTTCGCAAATTTTACTATGTTTTTATCGTGACTCGTTAGCATGAGGAGGATCCTATGGCATGGCACGCTTTCATCGCGATTAAATGTAATGGCAAACTCAATGAAAACCATTGGGAACAAGTAAAACAATGGGCAGAAGTCGACAAAGTCTGGTCTTCCATGGGAGATTGGGACTTTTGGATGGAAGCCAATGATAACATCAAGAACACATCCGATCTAGAAAAGCTCGTCTTCAAGCTTCGCAAAGAACCTTGGGTACAGAGCACCACAACGTATTGGTGGAAAGAAGTTTAAATCCAGCACCGCTCAAATAAAAATCCCTGGGTGTCAGCCCAGGGGGTTTGGTTTCGTTATCTTTTATACTCTACGGTATTGAAAGTCATTATGTGAATATTAGAATACCCCAATGTCGAGGCAAAAATAAGGAAATCAATATGTATAAAAAATACAATTATTCTTCATTGAGTGTTTATGAAGCGAGCCTCATTGCGGGGCTTGAACAGGGAAAAACGCTCTTTGAAATTGCCAAACAACTCGATATAACGTATCGTTCGGCACAATGCACGCTGCAGAAATTACTCACTCTTTATCACTGTGAAACGGTAGAACGCTTGCTCAGCAATTTTCATACGGTGGTGACGGTGACGCTCATTAAATAGCCTGGATACTTCATATTGCTTTTTGAGGATGACGGCTACACGAAGCGCCCTGCCGCCCGCGTCAATTCCTGGGCTAACGCCCAGGGCTTGAGGATGTAAAAATCCCCGGGCTTACGCCCGGGGTATTTTTCCTATATGAATTTCGCCTGCTCGGGAAACCCTCGCGGACGGCGACCCAAGGGGGGGAATTCGCTTTCTCCCCCTTGGGAAACCCCCATGGCGTAAAGTTCCTGGGCTAACGCCCAGGGCTTGAGGATGTAAAATATCCGGGTTAGGATGGTCGGGACGGCCAGATTCGAACTGGCGACCTCTTGCGCCCCATGCAAGTGCGCTACCAGGCTGCGCTACGCCCCGATAAATTAAATTTTTTGTTTTTTTGCTTAGGTTGAAATACAGAAAAAACGCGGTTTATTTTAGTCCAGCGACGATGTTTTCAAGTTCCTCCACCGCTAAGCGAAGGGCATTATACCTCGTCTCATTCGGTTTGTCGCTAGGTGGTATGCTTTGTAATTGCTGTCTTGCTCCTTCAATGGTGTAACCCTCATCGTAGAGCAATTGACGAATCTTGCGGACCAACAGAACATCTTTATGCTGATAATAACGACGATTACCCCGCCGTTTACTGGGAGAAAGTTGATTGAACTCCTGTTCCCAATAACGCAACACATGCGGCTTAAGTCGACACAAGCGCCCCACCTCACCAATCGCAAAATAAATTTTGTCGGGTATTGGCGGTAGTGGGGTATTCAAGCGATTACTGTTTTTGCTGTTCCTCTGGTTTGACATTCCTTTCCACCCTGGATTTGAGTTTGTGCCCAGATCTAAACGTCACCACACGACGTGCGGTAATTGGAATCTCTTCGCCCGTTTTGGGATTCCGTCCTGGTCTCTCATTTTTATCGCGAAGATTAAAATTTCCAAAGCCAGAAAGTTTAACAGGTTCGCCGTGCTCAAGTGAACGGCGAATTTCTTCGAAAAAGATTTCAACTAAATCTTTTGCTTCCCGCTTATTTAAACCAACAACATTAAATAAGTGTTCTGAAATTTCTGCTTTTGTGAGCGCCATCGTTATGCCCTCAATATTGCATTAAACTCACGTTGTAAGCCAACTACAACACCTTCGATCAATTTACCTACCTCATCATCAACCAAAGTACGCTCTGAATCTTGAAATGTTAAACTCAATGCGACACTTTTCTTCCCTTTTTCAATACCTTCACCCTGATATATATCAAATATCTTAATTTCGAGCAATAAGTAGCCGGTACACTGCCTGATCTGACGTTCAATGGCTTCGGCACTGATTGTCTCTTCGATAACTATAGCAAGGTCTCGACGAACTGCAGGAAATTTTGAAATATTTTTATATCGAGCTGGCCTAATAGAAATCAATTCGCTCATGTTTAATTCAAACAGGTAGGGGGTTTGACTCAAATCGAGTTCAACCACCACATTGGGATGTAATGCGCCCACATAACCGATGCAACGTCCTTCAAAGAACAACGCAGCGGATTGACCGGGATGCAATGCAGGATGCATGGCGCGTTGCCATTGAATTTCACAACCCCGATGCAACATCTGAAACAATTGTTGCACATGACCTTTCACATCAAAAAAATCAACCGCACGTTCTTTAGCGGCCCACTGCAGATCATGCGCACTACCCGCCAATAAACCCGCTACTTTTTCGCATTGGGTGAGCTTGTCACCTTCTTGAATAAAACACAAACCCGTTTCAAACAAACGGACGCGCGATACCTGGCGATTTAAATTGTACTGCAGGGCATGCACAAGACCAGGCCAAAGGCTAGTACGCATCACACTCATATCTGCAGCCATGGGGTTTGCTAACGATAAAAAATTTCCCTCTGGATCAAAATGACGTTGTCGTTTTGGATCGACAAAACTATAGGTAATTGCCTCAACATAGCCTAAATCAACGAGAATTTGTTGTAACCGCAAGTAAGGTAACGTCAAGCTGGATTGTTTTGGCATGCGTAACTCACCCACTAACATCGTCTTTGGCAAGTGGTTATAACCCCGCAAACGTGCCAATTCTTCAATTAAATCCACTTCAATGTTGATGTCAAAACGATAACTGGGCGGCGTTACTTTCCAGCCGACGTGATCGGTTTCCACGTGCATTCCCAAACGTTGTAAAATACCTTCGACGTCATTATCCGCAAATGAAACCCCTAAAATTCGTTGAATTTGTTCGCGGCGCAAGATAATCGTTTGACGTACCGGTAAATCCGATGTGGATACCACTGCCGTCACAGGACCAGGCTCACCACCACAAATATCCTGTAATAATTGCGTAAAACGCTGCATGGCTTTTTCTTGTAATGCAAAATCCACGCCGCGTTCAAATCGATACGAAGCATCCGTTGTCAACGACAGTTGACGTGATGATGTTGTCACGGCAATCGGATGAAAATAAGCACTCTCTAAAAAAATGTGCTGGGTATTTTCATCAACCGCCGCATTCTCTCCCCCCATCACACCCGCAACGGCTTGCACACCATGATCATCGGCAATCACTAACGTACCCGGCGGTAATGTAACGTGCTGCCCATTCAACAAAGTCACTGTTTCCTGCTCGCGTGATAAACGCACGTCGATTTTTGAGCTCAATTTATCGAGATCAAACGCATGCAGCGGTTGCCCCAATTCCAACATGACATAATTCGTAATATCAACAACCGGATGCACTAATCGAAAACCACTGCGGCGCAAATACTCTTGCATCCACAACGGGGTCAGTGCATTTTTACGCATATTTTTAATGATACGGCCCACATAATGCGGGCATTCTTTTTTTGCAGACACCGTTACAGGAAGCTGTTGTTGGTGTTTTGCGGCGATATTGACCCCTGCGGGAAGCTGTAATGGTAATTGAAAGGACGCCGCGAGATCACGTGCAATGCCCATAATGCTGGCACAATCACCCCGGTTGGGCGTTAATTCAATATCAATCAAGTGATCATCCAACATGAAATAATCACGCACGTTCATGCCAATAGGAGCATCGGCAGGTAATTCCATAATGGTGCCCGGGGCTTCTTCGCCCATACCCAATTCACGCGACGAACAAATCATGCCGTGCGAATCAATACCGCGTAATTTTGCTTTTTTAATTTTGAAATCACCGGGAAGTACACCACCCACTTTCACGAACGCCACTTTTAAACTTGGCCGAACGTTAACACCACCACAAACCACTTCCGTCAGTGCACCATCACCGGTATTGACACGACAAAAACTCAAACGCTCTGCATCAGGATGTGGTTCACACGTCACCACTTCTGCAACAACCACCTCACTAAATTGGCCAGCCACAGGCTCACAGCGATCCACTTCCAAACCAAGCATGGTTAACGCTTCCGTCAATTGCATTGTGCCAACAGCGGGGTTTACCCATTGCCGCAACCATTTTTCACTGAATTGCATAAAGGTTTCTCTTAAAACTGTTGCAAAAATCGTATGTCGTTTTCAAACAATAAACGCAAATCGGGAATATGGTAACGGAGCATCGCCAAGCGATCTAAACCAATACCAAATGCATAACCACCGTATTCATCGGGATCGACCCCAACATTTTTGAGAACGTTAGGATGCACCATACCGCAACCCAACACTTCTAACCATCCTTTTGTTTCAGGCTTGTAAATATCTACTTCGGCAGACGGTTCGGTGAAGGGGAAAAAGGAAGGACGAAATCGTATTGTTAACTCTTTTTCAAAAAAATGATTTAAAAACTGTTGTAATAGGCCTCGAAGATCCGTAAAACTGCAGCGCTTTTCAATCACCAAACCCTCTACTTGATGGAACATGGGCGTGTGCGTTTGGTCGGAATCACGACGATACACACGACCTAATGCAATTAAACGAACGGGCACACCCTGATTTTCCATTTCACGAATTTGCACCGGTGAGGTATGCGTTCTGAGTAAACGGCCATCGCCAAAATAAAAAGTATCTGCCATCGCACGAGCGGGGTGTGTTTCTGGAATGTTGAGTGCCGTGAAATTATGATAATCATCTTCCACTTCAGGGCCTTCAACCATTTTAAAACCCAATGCTGTGAAAAGCTGTACCACGCGCGCTTTCACTTGTGTGACGGGATGTAAGGCACCCACGGCGTCGCAACGACCCTTTAACGTAATATCAACCGTTTCACGCGTCATTTTTTCAGTGAGTGCTGCTTTTTGCAAATGTTCTGCTTTTTCGTTGAGCGCGTATTGCAATTCTTGCTTGATTTCATTGACGACTTTGCCAATTTTAGGTTTTTCCTCAGCAGTAAGATTGCCGACGTTTTTTAAAACCTCAGTCAATTCACCTTTTTTTCCGAGAAATTTGACTCGCAAAGCATCAAGTGCTTTCAGATCTTCTGCGGCAGCGATCGCCGCTCGTGCTGAATCTCTGAGTTCTGAAAGTTGTGTTTCCATGGGATTTCAATCTCCAGGGGAAATGGTGCTGCGACACATCAGACCTTCCCGTTGGCGGCACACCGACCCTCGCAGTTCGATATGAAATATCCGGGTTGGGTGTATAAGCCTTACATTGATGTAACGGGTGCCTACTCCATGTTCGCGGGTCCTGCCGCTCGCCATCTCGCTGCTCGGCTTCGCCTGCGCGGCAAGATCTCTGGCTCGCGTCACCCGCTTTGCAGCAGATACATGAATCCGAGGCTACGCCCTCCGGGTTAAGCAACTAGCGCTAATTTAGCTTGCTCTGCCAATTTCGCAAATGCGCTCATGTCATTAACCGCCAAATCCGCTAATACTTTACGATCCATTTCGATTCCCGCTTTATGCAAACCATCTATAAAACGGCTGTAAGATAAACCTTGTTGACGAGCAGCGGCATTAATACGGATGACCCACAGCGCGCGGAATTGACGCTTACGTTGACGACGATCGCGAAAAGCGTATTGTGCTGCTTTAATGACGGCTTGTTTGGCTACACGATAAACGCGACTGCGCGCACCATAATAGCCTTTTGCTTTTTTTAACACTTTTTTATGGCGTGCTTTTGCGGTTACGCCGCGTTTCACTCTTGCCATTGACCTTGCTCCTAAAATGAATTTCTAGCTTAATCTTGGTGGATTCAAATGCCAATGCGGGCCTCAACCACCACACCCTACTTTGTCACTCAGTTAACGCGTAGCATCTCTTTCACGGATCTCACATCACTGGGATGAACATCCCTCAAACCACGTAAATGACGTTTACGTTTTTTTGCTTTCTTAATTAAGATGTGACGACGATTCGCAGCCGCGCGTTTTAATTTACCGGTTCCCGTTCGCTTAAAGCGCTTTACAGCGCCGCGATTTGTTTTCATCTTTGGCATTCGCTTATCCTACCTTAGTTTCTGTTTGATTCTCTGTTTTCTTGGCATCGGCTTTTCCCTGCACGACCACCATCGTCATTTGACGACCTTCTAAACGGGGCTCTTGTTCAACCGTAAAATTATCCAAATCGGTCTTAATCCGATTTAACAACTCCATGCCCAGTTCTCGATGCTGCATTTCACGACCGCGAAAACGTAAGCTAATTTTTACTTTGTCGCCTCGTTCCAAAAACTCGCGAATTTTACGCACCTTCACGTTGTAATCGCCCACATCCGTTGCAGGACGAAATTTCACTTCTTTGACTTGAATCAGCTTTTGCTTTTTCTTTGCGGCTGATCGTCGTTTATTTTGTTCAAACGTATATTTGCCAAAATCCATGATTCGGCAAACAGGAGGTTTTGCATTTGGTGAAATCTCAACGAGATCCAATCCGGCCTCTTCCGCCGCTTGTAATGCCGAACGAATCGTCACTACGCCCACTTGATGACCATCTTGATCGATTAAACGAACTTCTGGCACCCGAATTTGGTTATTCACCCTGGTTTGTTTCGATCTAATACGCCTTCCTCCGTCAAAATTTCAATCAAAATCCCCGTAGCAAGCCACGGGGCATTCCGCGAATAAACGAAAAGTGACTATCGTCATCGACGATGGTCAATTTCATCTTGCCATTGCTCTTTGAGTTCTTCCAATGACAATACGAGACTATCCGCACCCTCAAGAGAGCGCACAGCGACTTGATGATGAGCCACTTCTCTGTCCCCAATCACGATAAGATACGGTACACGAGCAATAGTATGCTCGCGGATTTTAAATCCGATCTTCTCATTTCTCAAGTCTGATTTCACTCTATAGCCCCATTTTTGTAAATTTTCTACCACATTGTTCACAAATTCAATTTGCCGATCCGTCACATTCATCACAACGGCTTGAATCGGGGCCAACCATAAGGGTAATTTACCCGCATAATGCTCCAATAACACCCCTACAAAGCGCTCAAGCGATCCTAAAATCGCACGATGTAGCATAACTGGGGGCTTTTTATTACCGTGCTCATCGATGTAGTAGCCACCAAGGCGCTCGGCTGTGGAGAAATCCACTTGCATCGTGCCACACTGCCATACTCGATCAAGGCAATCTTTTAATGAAAACTCAATCTTAGGACCATAGAAGGCCCCTTCTCCCGGTTGAAGATCCCATTTAAGGTGTTTTTCGTTCAAAACGCGCTCTAACATGTGTTCGGCTTTATCCCATAAGGCGTCACTACCCACTCGTTTTTCGGGTCGGGTGGATAACCGATAGATCACGTGGCTAAAGCCAAAATCGGCATACAATTTTTCGACTTGATCAATGAAAATACTGACTTCATCATAGATTTGCTCTTCCGTACAAAAGATATGCCCATCATCCTGTACAAAAGAACGCACCCGCATTAAACCATGCAACGTCCCCGAAGGTTCGTTACGATGACAATGCCCAAACTCCGCGTAACGAATGGGCAAATCACGGTAACTACGCAAATTGTGTTTAAAAATTTGCACATGACAAGGGCAGTTCATCGGTTTAATCATGTATTCGCGATTTTCCGACATCGAGGTAAACATTTCATCACCAAATTTGGCTTTATGTCCGGATAACTCCCACAGCTTACTATCAACCATCAGCGGCGTATTAACCTCTTGATAACCCGTACCTAACGTCAAGTGACGAATGTATTCGCGGATGGTGAGCACCAACTGCCAACCGTTGGGATGCCAAAAAATGTTGCCTGGGGCTTCTGGCTGTAAGTGAAATAAATCCATTTTCTTAGCCAATAAGCGATGGTCACGTTTTTCCGCTTCTTCCAAACGATGTAAATAGGCATTGAGCGATTCTTTATCCGGCCAAGCGGTACCATAAATACGTTGCAACATTTCATTGTTGCTGTCACCGCGCCAATAAGCGCCGGCTAATTTGGTTAATTTGAATGCTTTTAAGCTCCCCGTTGAGGGAACGTGTGGGCCGCGACATAGATCGATAAAATCCCCCTGCTGGTAGGCGGTCAGGACCTCATTCACCGGAATCGCTTTAACAATTTCAACTTTATAAAACTGGCCCATTTTCGCGAAAAGATCGATAGCAGCTTCTCGGCTCAATGCTTTACGCTCAATCGGTAAATTGGCTTTTCCGAGCTCAGCCATTTTAGCTTCAATTTTTTCGAGGTCCTCTGGCGTGAATGGCCGTTCATAAGCAAAATCATAATAAAAACCATTTTCAATGACGGGACCTATCGTGACTTGTGCTGTTGGAAAAAGAGTTTTGACCGCATGGGCTAAAAGATGAGCGGTCGAGTGTCGAATCACCTCGAGACCTAATTCGTCCTTACCGGTAATAATGTTAACACGGGCATCTCGGTCAATGAGGTAAGCCATATCCACCAAATGACCGTCCACCTCACCGGCTAATGCGGCCTGCGCCAAACTTGCCGCAATGGACTGTGCAACCGCACGGACGGTAATCGGCTGTGCAAAATCTCTCTTACTGCCGTCTGGTAAGGTAATCCGAGGCATTTGATTTTTCCCGTTTGTATTTTTGGTAGGCACGATTGGGATTGAACCAACGACCCCCACCATGTCAAGGTGATGCTCTACCACTGAGCTACGTGCCTATTTAAAGGGGCGCTGCATCGGCAACGCGAGCCGACAAAGATACCACCGTTGCTTAAAATGCGCAATATAACACTGTGTTGTTGGAAGTGACATGAAATTATTTCTATTTAATATTGTATTAATTTTTTTGATGCATAATTAAGCAAATCTAACATCAAAGAAAAAGGTGGCTGTTTTATGTGGTCAATGTACGAAATAGAAACATTACTGAATAGATTAATTGAACAATTCCCGGCTCTAGGCTTGAATCTTCATGAGCATTTTCATGATGCTCCTCATCGGCTTCATCATGATAATTCAGGATCGACATGCCCTTTCACAATCACTGAGTTAACTTTGCGCAATGGAAGCAACCTTCCGCTAATTATTATTTCCAGTGAGACTTGGGGTTTAGATGAAGTCAGAGACAGACACTACCGTGACTTCGGCGAGGCGGAGCGACGTTGGCCAGGTTCCCATAAAGGAAGCTTTGAAAAAGAAAACATCATATCAACTTTCGGGCAAGTAGGAGCGGCTATCCCCTTTTTAACAACCCTCCAGCGCTTTAATAAGGAATTCAATCCCGCTGAGGAGGACTCCGCCGCATTCGGACCCAATTTAGATTTACAAGAAGATCCCTATTCCTCGTTTTTCTCCTCATCGCCCTCCTCCTCCCCAACAACTCCTCTTGGTGGTTACCTGGAAGAAGAACTGAGCAATGCCATTAGATCTCTTCAGCGAACGCTCGCGGAAGAAGAAGCAGGACAACGAGAAGCACAGCAAGCTGCTCAACGAGCAGCACAGCGGGAACAAGAAGAAGAGAGGGAGAGGGAAAGACGAAGACGTCAAGCTCCACCACGACCCGCAGCAGCTTTCTTTAGTCCTATCGTTCCTGCTGAAAATGAACCCACTTTTCAAAGTCGATTAAGACAAGTAGAACTAAAATTAGGCAGAGAAATTGATGTTCCTGACAGATTTTTATGCCCTATTTCTGCAAATATTATGAACATTCCTGTTCTATGCACCGATGGGAACAATTATGACCAGGACTCTGCGCTGACTTGGATAGGAATTCAACGCAATCGCGCATCTTCACCCTTAACTCGCGAGCCTAATTTTTCCATGGGTATGTCCAACGAGCCTCTTAAAAGAGAAATCATTGCCTTCCTTGAAAAGCTAGAAGCAGAAGCACGTCAACAGCCAGCAAACAATCACACCCCTTCCTAATACCATCCGGGCCAAGCCCTTTTTTCATTAGCTTGGCCCCATCCAGCAATTCCCCAAGTTCATTATCTGGCAACTTATTGTTTTAGAAAACAAAAGATTGAAACAGTGGGGGATTATCCAGGGGGAGCTTTGCGCGCTCCCCCTTGATCGCGAGGATGCAGGTCCCCTGCAGCCCGCGTCAATGAAAGGGAAGGAATTTCCCATCGGAAGATGGGGAATTCCTGGGCCCCATCCTCCCCGCTACCTTTATCTTGTACAACATGCTAACCTGTTTCCATGCAGCAGGAACCACTCATTCAGTTAATGCCACCATGGATGATTAGCCCGGATATTTCACATCGAACTGCGATGATCGGTGTGCGGTCATCCTCAAAAAGCAACATGAAATATCTAGGGGTTGGGTCCCTGGGCTGACGCCCAGGGTTTGGCCGCGCTATTATTGAAAAGGGAACAGCCCATGACACAACCCTTATGGTCTCCCAATCCAGAGGAAGCGGAACATTCCTATCTGGCGGAATTTATGCGTTATCTCAATCACGCCGACAAACACAGTTTTTTTGATTACCCATCATTGCATCACTGGTCCGTGCAACATCCAGAAAAATTTTGGCACGCGGTTTGGAATTTTTGTGAAATTAAATATTCGGCACCTCCCCAAAAAATCATGCAACGCGCAACCCGTATGCAAGACACCCGCTGGTTCATCGGTGCAAAGTTAAATTTTGCGGAGAACTTATTAAAACGCGATGATCAGCATATTGCGATCATCGCCACCAATGAGCGTGGCGAATACCACACGCTGACTTATGCTCGTCTTAGGCATTTGGTTGCCAATCTTGCGCATCGTTTCCGAACTTTTGGCCTTAAAGCCGGAGATCGCGTCGTCGCTATGTTACCCAATACGCCAGAAGCCGTTATCGCTATGCTCGCAACCACCAGCTTAGGCGCCATTTGGTCAGCCTGTTCACCGGATTTTGGCGTTGAAAGCATTGTCGATCGCTTCAGTCAAATCGAACCAAAAATATTTCTCACCGTCGATGGCCACTTTTATAAAGGAAAAAATTTTCATCATCTCGAAAAAAATATCGCTTTACAAACAAAGCTCCCTTCTGTACGACACACCATTCTGGTGAGTTATCTCGAAAAAAAAGCGGATATTAGTCAACTTAAAAATGCCATTCATTTTAATGATTGCCTTACGGTGGAAAATCAAGCGCTGGATTTTCCACAATTTGCTTTCGATCATCCCGTTTACATTTTATATTCTTCGGGAACTACCGGAAAACCAAAATGCATGGTGCATGGTGCTGGTGGCACATTGTTACAACATCTTAAAGAATTAATGCTTCATACAAATGTTTCACCTAACAAACGCATTTTTTTTAATTCCACCACCACATGGATGATGTGGCATTGGTTAGTCAGCAACCTTGCCATCGGCGCTTCGATTGTACTTTATGAAGGTGCTCCTTTTTATCCTACACCACAAAATTTATATACGTTGATCGATAGAGCGGATATTAATATTTTCGGTGTCGGCGCTAAATTTTTTGAAATATCCGCCAAAATTAATTTAAAGCCGAATAAAACACATGATTTATCCAGCTTAACGACCATACTCTCAACCGGATCTCCTCTATTACCTTCCAGCTTTGATTACATTTACCAAGAAATTAAAAAATCGGTGCAAGTGAGTTCGATTTCTGGCGGAAGCGATATTATTTCTTGCTTTGCATTAGGAAATCCTTTATTGCCCGTCTATCGCGGCGAATTGCAATGCTGCGGGCTTGGCATGGACATTAAAATATTTGACGAATCGGGTCATGCCGTTATTCAGCAAAAAGGCGAACTGGTATGTGCCTCTCCCTTCCCTTCTATGCCTATTTATTTTTGGAATGACCCTGAAGGAATAAAATATCAAAAAGCCTATTTTGAGCGTTTTGATAATATTTGGGCGCATGGTGATTTTGCCATGCTCACCACACATCATGGCGTCATTATTTTCGGACGCTCCGATGCCACCTTAAATCCCAGCGGCGTTCGCATAGGTTCTGCGGAAATTTATCAGCAACTTGAAAAAGTGGATGAAATATTAGAATCTCTCGTGGTGGGTCAGCTTTGGAAAAACGATGAAAGAATTATTTTATTTGTTGTTCCAAAACCCAATGTGGTTGTGGATAATGAACTGTGCACTCGAATTAAAAATTTAATTCGTATTTATACGTCACCCTACCACGTTCCCGCAAAAATTATTGCGGTAACCGATATTCCACGTACCGTTAACAACAAAATTTCTGAAATTGCCGTCAAAAAAATGATTAACGGTGAGCCTATTGATAATTTACAAGCTCTCGCTAACCCAGAGTCGCTCGAGCAATTTTCTCATTTGCCGGAATTACAAAAGGATTAGGCTACACCCCACGGAATAAGGCTAACCTAGATATTTCATGTTGCTTTTTGAAGATGACGGTCACACGAAGTGCTCTGCCGCCAACGGGAAGGTCTTTTGTTTTCAGGGACGCACATCCTGTGCTCGACGCTCCTTACCCTCCCTGGTCGCGACGCCCTTCAAACAAAAGACCTTCCCGTTGGCGGCACACCGGCCATCGCAGTTCGATGCGAAATATCCGGGCTAACCTGATCCACGCAGTTCACGACGCAATACTTTACCAACATTTGATTTAGGAAGCTCGTTTCTAAACTCTATTAATTTTGGAATTTTATATTTTGTAAGACGTGGGTAGCAAAAAGCGATAATATCCTGTGCTTGCAATTTATCATCGGAACGAACGATAAAGGCTTTCACTGCTTCACCCGTTTTTTCACTCGGCACACCAACAACAGCCACTTCACGCACACCAGGATGACTCATAATGATTTCTTCAACTTCGTTGGGGTAGACATTAAAACCTGACACGATAATCATATCTTTTTCGCGATCCACAATAAAAAGCATGCCGTGTTCATTCGCGTAAGCGATATCACCCGTACGCAACCAACCGTGTTCATCAAGCACATTGGCAGTTTCTTGTGGTTTTTTCCAATAACCACCCATGACTTGCGGACCATGCACCCACAATTCACCATGAGATCCTAACGGTACTTCATGACCCCCTTTATCGCGTATGGAAATATCCGTTGAAGGAATAGGAACACCAATACTACCGGTAAATTTCGCAATCGTGAGCGGATTGATGCACACCACCGGCGATGCTTCTGTGAGACCATATCCTTCAATAATCACAGAACCCGTGGTTTCTTGCCAACGATCCGCAACGGGCTTTTGCAGCGCCATACCACCGGAAATCACTAATTGTAAATGCGAAAAGTCAATTTTAGAGAAATTTTTTTGATGCATTAATCCATTAAATAACGTATTTAACCCCACAAAAACCGAGAATTTATTTTTTCGTAAAATCTTCACAAACAATTTGATATCACGTGGATTGGTAATCAACAAAGCACAAGAACCCACTGCCATAAAAAAGAAACAACCCGTCAGCGAAAAAATATGATAAAGCGGTAACGCTGTCACCACCGTATCCGTTCCATGTTGTAATTTTTTCCTAACCCACACCAAACACTGATGCACATTAGAAATAATATTATGATGAGTTAACACAGCCCCCTTCGCTAAACCCGTTGTACCACCCGTATATTGTAAAAATGCCGTGTCTTTTCCCTCCATTTTAACGGGTAAATATTCGTATTTTTTTGCTTCCTGCATAATATCGATGAAGCGTTCCGCGCAGGGAATATGCCAATCATGAATTTCATGCTTAAGATATTTCAAATAAAAATGAAAAAAATGCCGTTCCAACTCATTGAGATAATCACCGATACGCGTCACAATCACGTGCTTGATCTCGGACAAAGGCAATGCTTCTGCGACGGTGTGCGCAAAATTCTCCATCACAATAATGCCACGCGCTCCAGAATCTTTTAATTGATGCGATAATTCACGTACCGTATAAAGTGGATTAACGTTAACAACCGTGAGACCCGCTTTTAATGCTCCAAACATAGCGACCGGAAATTGAATGATGTTCGGCAACATAATGGCAAATCGTTCGCCCCTGACAAAGCCAAGCTTTTGTTGCAAATACGTTGCAAACAACGTACTTTGCTCGTCAAATTCAGCAAATGTGATGCGACCAGAAAAGTTTTTAAATGCCACCAAATTTGAAAATTTTCGACACTGTTCACCCAGATAATCAATCAGCGATAATTCTTCATCGATATGAATTTCATGTGGTACATTATCTGGGTATAAATCAAACCAACATTTCTCCATCGTGCTTGCCCTTAATCCATTTGCACAAATTCCTGTTGTGAGAAATCATCGACATTAATCACGGCCATTCGCAAACGTTCCGTTTCAATCACTTGATTGGCTTCTTCTCGATTGAATACTTGAGCTGCAACGGCTGTTTCAATCAGTTCTGCAAACGTCATGCCATTAATGATTTTTTCTCGCTTGGCTTGCTGTAGCCGTTTATAGAGTGGCTCCGTCTGTAGCGTCTTCACAAAAGCGGTTTGTATTTTTTCAAGCGGATTGGCATGTAATCCGGCTTCCACATACAAATGCTGCGTTAAACGATGGCGCACCATGCTCGGCTCCAATAATAACATCGCTAGCTGCTTACTTAATCGATCACTAGGTTGGCGAAAATTTCTTCCCAGAGGGAAAACAACCAGTCGCAACCACCTGGCAATCCACTGATTGGGTAAATTATGCAAATAATCGTGTATCGTTGTTTGTAATTGAAAACAAAGATGTTGACACACCCATTGAATCACGGGCAATGCTTCACGATCTTGTTCGAATTCATAATATTTTAATGCCGCTGAACCCATGAAAAGCAGACTAAGCATATCGCCTAATCGTGCTGATAAACGTTCTTTACGCTTTAAAGCAGCCCCCACCGTCAGCATAGTAATATCCGCAATAAAAGAAAATGCAGCTGAAAATCGCGAAAATTGTTGGTAATAGCGTTTCAATTCATTGCGTGGCGCTTCCGCCCCAAAACCCGAAGTCAATGCCAAAGAAAAAGCACGTGCTTTGTTGCTAATGATCATCCCCATATGTTTAAAGAACGCATGATCAAATTGCTTTAATCCTCGTTTTTCATCACTGTCTTGTGCCGCCATCATTTCTTCTAATACAAAAGGATGTGCACGAATCGCACCTTGCCCGAAAATAATCATGTTGCGCGTTAAAATATTGGCGCCTTCAACCGTGATACTAATTGGACCTTCAATATAAGATTGTGCAATGTAATTATTGGGCCCCATACAAATCGCTTTGCCACCATGAATATCCATCGAATCGTTAATCACTTGGCGTGCATGTTCTGTGGTGTGATATTTGCAAATGGCCGACGATACAGCCGATTTAATTCCATTATCGATACTGCAAACGCTGTATAAGCGCAGCGATTCGATGAGGTAGGTGTAACCTAAAATGCGTGACAATGCTTCTTGCACACCGCCAAAAGTGCCAATAGGGGTATTAAATTGACGACGAATTCGTGCATACGCACCCACCGTATACACCACTTTTTTAGCGCCCCCGGTAGCCATGGAGGGTAATGAAATGGAACGACCCGCCGCTAAACATTCCATCAACATACGCCAGCCTGTTCCAGCCATTTTGACGCCGCCAATGATGTAATCCAACGGAACAAAAACATCTTTACCTTGTGTTGGACCATTAGGAAAATGCGAACACAGTGGAAAATGTCGACGTCCGGTCACCACACCCGGCGTGTTAACAGGAATTAACGCACAGGTAATACCAATATTTTCTTTGTCGCCAATTAAATGGTGCGGGTCATATAATTTAAAGGCTAATCCTAGAATCGTGGCAATGGGCGATAACGTAATGTAACGTTTATTCCAATTTAGCACGATACCGATTTGTTCTTTACCATCGATCATTTTTTTACAAACGACACCATGATCTTCAATTGCGCTCGCATCAGAGCCCGCTAAAGGACTGGTTAGTGCAAAGCAGGGAATGTCTTCGCCACGCGCCAAGCGGGGTAAATAATAATTTTTTTGTTCCTCAGTGCCATACTCCAATAATAGTTCTGCCGGACCTAATGAGTTAGGCACACTGACGACACAACCCACTGCTACACTGACACTGGCGACTTTTACAATAATTTGCGAATGTGCCAACGCAGAGAATTGTTTACCGCCATATTGTTTTGGGATAATAAGCCCTAAAAATCCATGTTTTTTTAAGTGTTGCCAAATTTCCTCGGGAATCTCGCGGTCTCTATGATTAATGGTCCAATTGCAGATTAATCCACATAATTCTTGGACCGGACCCTCTAAAAAAGCTTGCTCTTCGGCGGTTAATTTAATTCGCTTTGTTTTTTGGAATTCACGCCAATCCGGCATACCAGAAAACAGTTCTCGTTCCCAACCAACACCACCTGCCGATAATGCTTCCCGCTCTGTCTTTGACATGCTGGGCATCACTTTTCGATACATGGCATAAATATTTTTTGTGATGTATTTTCGTCGAAGGGGAACAAATAATAAGGGCACAAAAATCACCGCGTACAATATCCACAGAACAACCACTCCAGCGATGGAAACGTGACTCAACACCGATACCAACAACAGCAAAACAAAAAATCCAATGGCCCACACCGATAATGCCGCACGCTTAAACGCTAAAATAATCGTTGCAGCAAGAAATAAAATCATCCAACCTAAAACGGCCATGTGCATCTCCTTTGGCTTAATATGCGGGACCCTTTCCCGAAGCTTCATCCCAGTCCCAGGAAGCTTCATCCCAGCCCCCAGTTTAACATAAACCCCAGCAATTCCCCAAGCTCACTATCTAGCAACTTGTTGTTTTAGAAAACAAAAGATTGAAACAGTGGGGGATTATCCAGGGGGAGCTTTGCGCGCTCCCCCTTGATCGCGAGGATGCAGGTTCCCTGCAGCCCGCGTCAATGAAAGGGAAAGAATTCTCCATCGGAAGATGGGGAATTCCTGCATAAACCCCATGATTACCGCATAAATTGCTCCACGACCTTAATGACGGC
>MGOZ01000010.1:10457-45668 GCA_001797285.1 Coxiella sp. RIFCSPHIGHO2_12_FULL_42_15 | reverse complement strand
ATAGCCTTACCCCTGCGAATGTACCTCTTTAAATTATAGCCAATTCCACCGGCCTGTTTTGCAACGGATCCAAATATCCAGGTTAGATAAGCACATTTTTTATGGCCGCCAGTGTTATCTGTTGTAATTGGTGCAGTGTAGCGTCATCCGTATTCAGCGGTGGCAGCCAGTAAATGGTATTGCCCAGCGGACGCAGAAGTGCTCCCAGTTCGACGGCTTTTTTATAAACGGCATAGCCGGCGCGTGTTTTATTTTGAGGAACAATCAAATCAGCAGCAACCATGCCACCCAGATAACGAATATTCGTGAGTCGCTGTGTTTCAGTGCTAATTTCCTGCATCAGGTTCGCCAGGGTAATTTCCATTTTTTTTACGCGCGGGTAAATATTTTCTTCTGTTAAAACGTGCAAGCATTCCAATGCGACACTTGCTGCCAGTGCGTTACCGCTAAAAGTATGTGAGTGCAGAAAGGCTTTACCGGATTCATCATCATCGTAAAATAACGCGTAAATAGCATCGGTGGTGCAAGTAACGCTCAGTGGTAGCCAACCAGATGTTAACCCTTTGGAAAGACACAGAAAATCGGGCTCAATTCCCGCATGTTGACACGCTAATGGTAAACCGGTGCGTCCCAACCCAGTCATAATTTCATCGGCGATGAAATAAATATTATTTTCTGCCGTCCATTTTCGCAAACGTCGCAAAAAATCAGGACTGTAAATTCTCATTCCACCAGCGCCTTGCAAAATAGGTTCTACCAACAGTGCGGTAGCGGTGTTGCGATAAGGTTCAAGCTGTTTTTCAATATCGGGCCAATCAGCACTAATGTCTTTCCACAAGGGGTCATGTTGGTGATTGACGTATGGAATATGGTGAATAATAACCGGTGCAAAAAGTAAAGCTTTATACGGTTCACGATACAACCCAACATCACTGACACTCAGTGCAGCGCTCGTTTCGCCATGATAACTGTTTTGCAAAGTAATAAATCTCGTACGTTGTGATTGACCTTGTAGCAAATGCGCATGCACACTCATTTTCATGGCAATTTCAACGGCACAGGAACCATCGCTCGCATAAAATACTCTTTTAAGGGAGGAAGTCAACTCTGCTAGTTTTTGCGATAATTGAGCAATGATTTCATGTGTGGTATTGGCAAGAATGACATGTTCGAATTTATTTAATTGCGTGAGCAGTGCTTGTTTTAAACGCGGATGACCGTGCCCCAACGATTTACACCACCAGCTGGAGATAGCATCAATAAGGGTGCGCCCATCGTTAAGATGAATATAACTGCCAGAAGCAGATTGGATAGAAAGTGGCTTGAATGTTTCGTAGTCTTTCATTTGCGAGCAGGGATACCAGATGTGCCGCAACGATTGATTAATAATTTCCATTTTGTTAACTCTTTTGAGGAATCAAAGTTGACAGGAATCAAGAATAATTTATTATGAAAGGCCATTCAAGTAATAGGATGTGAATGCGATGACTGAAGCGCTTCATCATGATTGGACCCCCTCGCAAATTGCGGTTCTGTTTGATTTACCCTTTAATGATTTACTGTGGCAAGCTCATGGTACGCATCGGCAATATTTTCCCGCCAATGAAGTGCAAGTCAGCACTTTATTGAGTATTAAAACGGGTGCCTGTCCAGAAGATTGTGCGTATTGTCCGCAAAGTGGCCACTACCATACGGGTTTATCAAAAGAAAAATTAATGGAGCTCAATGCCATTGTTGAAAAAGCGCGTGAAGCAAAAGCCAGTGGTGCAACCCGCTTTTGTATGGGAGCGGCGTGGCGCCATCTTCCTAAAAAAGAAATGCCCAAAATCGCTGAAATTGTGAAGGAAGTGAAATCGCTCGGGTTAGAAACCTGTATGACATTAGGGATGTTAACAGAAGAACAAGCGCAGGAATTACACGCGGCGGGCTTGGACTATTACAATCATAATATCGATACTTCGCCAGAATATTACGAAAAAATTATCACAACACGTTGTTTTCAAGATCGAATAGATACGTTAGCCCATGTGCGTCATGCGGGAATTAAAGTTTGCTGTGGAGGTATTGTTGGTTTAGGAGAAACACGAATGGATCGCATTGAGTTTTTGCGTGCGTTGGCGAATTTGCCAGAACATCCTGAAAGCGTTCCCATCAATCGTTTGGTCTCTGTACAAGGGACTCCGCTTGAAAAACAATTACCGTTAGATAACTTAGAATTCATTCGAACGATTGCGGTAGCACGTATTATTATGCCGAAGTCAGTGGTACGTTTATCCGCTGGGCGTGAAAAAATGTCGGATGAAATGCAAGCACTGTGTTTTTTTGCGGGTGCGAATTCAATTTTTTACGGTGAAAAATTATTAACGACGAAAAACCCCGAGTGTGAACGCGATGTGCAGTTGTTTCAAAAACTTGGCATTAATCAAAAGGGGTATGATGTGGCTCCGGTATGATGCAAACACAACTCACTGAGCGTGTTTTACAACATCAACAAAAGCATTTGTATCGAAAACGATGTCGGCGTACGGCTGAACAGTGGGTGTTCTGCAGTAATGATTATTTAGGAATGGCACAACATCCCGACGTCATTGCCGCGGTAAAACAAGGTGTTGATGCTTATGGTGTTAGCGGTTCTTCCTCACCATTAGTGGCGGGATATACAGAAGCCCATCAAGCGTTGGAACTTGCTTTTGCAAAATTTCTTAAGCGTGATGCGGCACTCTTATTTTCATGTGGTTATATGGCAAATTTAGGTTTGTTGAGTGTATTGGCAAATCAAGGTGACACTATTTTTGCGGATAAATATATCCATGCTTCATTGATTGATGCCATTCGATTATCGCAAGCAAAATTGCGTCGTTATCCGCATTTAGATTATTGTCAACTGAATGCGTTATTAATGCAACCTATGGGCGCCGGAAGAAAATTCATTGTGTCCGATAGTGTATTTAGCATGCAAGGAAATCAAGCGGATATTGCGCAATTAGTGGAGATTTCGCAACGGCACCAAGCCACTCTAGTGATCGACGATGCGCATGGTATTGGAATACTGGGTGAGCACGGTGCTGGGATCGCGGGATCATTTGCTCAAGAGGAAATTCCCATTTTAATGTGTCCGTTGGCAAAAGCATTTGGTGTGATGGGCGCTATCGTAGCAGGATCTTTTGCTTTAATTGAATCTTTGGTGCAGTTCGCACGACCGTATATCTATACCCATGCATTGCCGCCGGCATTAGCGGTCGCCGGACTTGTCAGCTTACAGTGTGTTGAGAAAGAAAGTTGGCGTCGCGCGAAATTACAAAAATTGATTGCGTATTTTCGGCAGCAGGCGCGGTATTTCAATTTGCCGCTGATGTCTTCTTTAACGCCGATACAGCCGATTATCATCGGATCTTCGCAGAAGGCACAACAGCTCAGCGAACGTTTATTACAAACCGGGATTTTATTAAATGCGATGCGCCCACCAACGGTTCCGGAACATGGGGCTTGCTTGCGAGTCACCTTGACGTGTTTACACGAAAAGCCGCATATTGATCGACTGTTGCAAACGATTAAATACCATTATGACGATTTATCATAAAAAAATAGGTTGTGGTCCAAATCTCGTATTATTACATGGATTTGGTTTTCACAGTGAAATTTGGCAAGAACTGGTTAACCATTTACAAACGCATTTTACGCTGCATTTACTGGATTTACCGGGGTTTGGGTTAAGTCGCCATAGCGCATTTCCCGACAATTTACCACATTTAATTCAAGCATTATTACCCGTTTTACCTCAGCAAGCGCAGTATTGTGGTTGGTCCTTGGGTGGCTTTATTGCGATGGCGTTGGCTGTTTATGTGCCGGAACGCGTGCAAAAATTGGTGACGGTGGGGAGTACGCCGTGTTTTTTAGAGGCAGAAAACTGGCGAGGTGTTCATCATCAAGATTTCCAGCGGTTCTATAGGGACATTCAGCATCACCCTCAACAAGGATTAAAACGATTTCTTACCCTATTGTTGGCGGATCACGCTGATCATCGGCGCTATTTTATTCCCCTGGCAAACAGGTTGTTTCAGCAGGGCGTTCCATCAAAGCCAACCTTGTTATCGGCACTGTCACTGATGCGAGAAGGCGATTTACGCCGTGAAATGCAGCAGATTCATTGCAGCCATTTCCATTTAACCGGTGAAAAGGATCTATTGACTCCCGTTAATGTTAGTTTTCCTCGAGTCATTATTCCAGCGGCAGGTCATCTTCCGTTTCTCACGCATCGCGATGTTTTTTTAAGTGTGCTGCGGGAGTTCTTGGATGACTGATGTGGCGTTAATGCGTCGACGTTCGATTATGCGTTGTTTCGATCGTGCTGCCGACAGTTACGATTCTTATGCAGAATTACAATTTCAAGTTGGGTTGCAGTTGGTGAGGGCGATTCAAAAACAAGCGACGGGATTTCTGATGAGCGCGGATGTGGGTTGTGGTACGGGTTTATTAACGAACCAACTTGTTGAGCATCTCTCTATTGCGCGTATTTTTCCGATTGATATTTCCACTAAAATGGTTATGCGTTGTCAGCAGAACCTGTTAAGGCATCGAAAAAATTGTTTGGTCGGTGATTTTAATTTCCTGCCTTTTTTTTCGAATTCAATGGAATTGATTTTTTCAAACATGACGTTGCAGTGGAGTTTTGATCTTGTCGCGACATTACAAGAATTATTGCGTTGCCTTAAAGTCGGTGGTTTTTTAGCATTTACCCTTTTTGTTGAGGGTACTTTAGAAAATGTCCGTGAGTTATTAAACATCAATTCATTTTATTCGACGCAGTTTCTTAATGCGCTATTGCGGCAATTGCCGGTTGAGGAGCGGCTGTTTGAAACAGCAACCCATGAAAAACATTTTCAAGATTTGTGGAGTCTCATTGCTTTTTTTAAGAAAACGGGGGCCAATTATACGGCGGAGAAAAAAAGCTTTAGCACCATGAGAGAATACCATCAAAAAATAATATTATCCAAAGGCTCGCATCCCATCAATGCTTCCTTTAACGTAGCGACCTGTATTCTTCGGAAAATAGAACGATGAAAAAAATTTTTGTTGCAGGTACAGACACACATGTGGGTAAAACAACGGTCGCTTGTGCACTGTTGCACTTTTTAAAAAACCGTGGTCACTCCGTGTTGGGCGTTAAGCCCGTTGCTTCGGGCTGTGAGCTGACGCCACAGGGGTTGCGAAATTCAGACGCACTGCAGTTGCAATCACTCAGTTCGTTCCAACTTCCTTATGAAACCATCAATCCTATGGCTTTTCGGCTGCCCATTGCACCACATATTGCGGCACAAGAAGCATCGCAACCATTATCCGTTGCCTATTTGCAGCAGCGCTGTCAGCCTGCTTTATCGATACCGGCTGATTTTACCGTTATTGAAGGGGCAGGGGGGTGGTTGGTGCCATTAAATCAATACCAGACGTTGGCGGATGTCGTCATTGCGTATTCTTGGCCTGTCATCCTTGTGGTGGGTATCAAGCTGGGTTGCTTAAATCATGCGTTATTAACCACTAAAATCATGCAGCAGCAAGGGGTATCTTTGATGGGATGGGTGGCAAACCATATCGATCCGGTGATGCCATATGCCACGGAAAATGTACTCACGTTGCAGGCGTATTTGAGCGCTCCTTGCCTTGGAGTCATTTCACACAATATGGTCAAAACAGACGCTATTTTTAACGAAAAAATCGCGGTGTTATATAATTATAATTAATTAACAGCAAATGCGCAGCAATTCCCCAAGCTCATTATCTGTCAACTTATTGTAAAGGAGCTACATACAATGCGATTTAAGAAATTCCTGTTAACGACCTGTTTCATGAGCGGTATTTTATTTTCTTTATCACTGCAAAACGTTTTTGCTGCACAGCAAGAAAGTTGGTCGGAATGGCTGCGAACTTTACGTCAAGAAGCGATTGATCAAGGCATTCGACCTGAATTATTTGACGAAGTATTTCAAAATATCAAAGCCCCTAATCGTACGGTACTCAGTTACGATAAGCATCAACCTGAAAAACGACTCACTTTTTTGAAATACCGTAACACACGCGCTGATCAATATCGCATTGCGATTGGTCGCAAAAAGCTACAGCAATATCGTCCATTGTTGAATGAGATTGGTCAAAAATATGGTGTTAATCCTTGCTTTATTGTTTCATTGTGGGGATTAGAAACGAGTTATGGAACTTTTATGGGGAAATTTCCGGTAGTCCAATCGCTGGCAACGTTAGCGCATGATCCACGTCGTGCGACATTTTTTCGTAAGCAACTATTATATGCGTTACAGATTTTAAATGAGGGGCATATTAAAAATGCTGATTTTAAAGGTGAATGGGCAGGTGCATCCGGTCACCCTCAATTTTTGCCATCCAGTTGGCACAACTATGCAGTCGATTACGATCAGGATGGCAAAAAAGATATTTGGAGTTCTTATCCTGATGTATTTGCTTCTATTGCAAATTATTTATCAAAAAACGGTTGGCAGAAAGATCAACCTTGGGCGATAATCGTCAATGTACCAGAATCATTAACTCATTTAGAAAATCAGAAAATTTCAAAAACACTGGCTGAATGGGAAGCGCTACATGTAACAACGTTAAAGGGTCAATCATGGCCCGAGGACAAAAATTTATTGGCGCAATTAATTCGTCCCGATGGTGGGCCCAATATGTTAATTTTCGATAATTTTAACGTTATTATGAAATGGAACCGATCGAATTATTATGCCGGAACGGTTGGGTATTTAGCGGAAGAAATCTGCCGTAGCCCGCTTTAATTAACGACAGGTGCAAGGTTATTATGTCGGCCTCTGAAGGAATTTCGTTGGCGTTATATGAATATGCCGCGCGGTATTCACTGCGCGAAAATCGCTATTTAAAAGAATTGGGGGATGAGACCTTGCAATTACCCAGCGGCCGTATGATGGCGGCGCGTGAACAAACGCAATTCATCGCGTTATTGATTCAATTGATCAATGCGAAACGAGTTATTGAAATTGGCACATTAACCGGTTACACCACCTTGGCAATGGCATTGGCGCTACCGCCAGAGGGAACGGTAATGACGTGTGATATTCAAGCAGAGACTCCGCAAATGGGCCTGAAATATTGGCAAAAAGCGGGCGTTGCTAATAAAATTCAATTATTCATTACACCGGGCCTCACATTATTGGATGAGTTGATTTTGCAACATCAGGAAAAGTGTTTTGATTTAGCATTTATTGATGCGGATAAAAATAACAATCAACAGTATTTTGAAAAGCTACTGACGCTCATCCGCCCCGGTGGATTGATTATTATTGATAATGTGTTGTGGCATGGCAAAGTGATTGATGATTCTGTGAATGATGCGCAAACTCGATCTATACGCCATTTTAACGAACGACTTCATTCCGATGAACGTGTGGGTGTGAGTATTATTCCATTGGGCGATGGGATGACACTTGCCCGAGTGCGTTGACTTAGTCGCTGTAAAAAAATACCCCGGGCGTCAGCCCGGGGATTTTTATTACGAAGACGAAGGCGATAAGCGAGGATTAATAAACGGCTGTCGCACATGGGTTTCATTACGACGAAGGCTAAAGAAATTCCAACAGGAACGTTCATGATATTCAATCTGTTTGGCATTAACGATGGCCGCTAATGCACTACGTTCATTGACATTTAAATAGAGCGCCGCTTCTTGATACTGATCACTCACTTCGTTGCCATTAGAGTCACTCACCAATTGCGAAATCAATTTTTTGGGGGTGTCGGAGATTTTTTGGATAGCTTCCTCCATTTTTTCGTCGGCTGACAGGTGCTGAATACCCAATAATTCAGCCAATAAATAAAGTGCATTATCAGGCCCCGCTTCTTTTAAATCTTTTAGCCAAGCATCGAAGGTATCAATGAGTAATTGAAATTGTCCGGAGTCTGTGTCCGCATAGTGAGAGCGTAAGAGAGAACTTGCCATCCCATTATCAACGATGGGTGCAGCAAAGGTATTGAATGCGGTTGTTACAAACATAGCCATTCCAAGCCATAATTCAATGGGACGCATAAAGTGAAACATATTTTCAGCGGCTTTTTCAGTGAGATAAACACTGGTCGCCCATGAAAAGCAGCCCAAAAAGTACAAAGCGGCGAGGCTCAGCATTGAAAAAACGGGTAAATTATACATGGCATGGGGAAAACAGTGCCGACCGAGAAATTGTAAGCACGTGGGGGCATTTTCAGAACCCGACCACGGTTTATTTGGATCGATTCCCATTCGATAACCGGTGGTTGCAATAGACGTTACAATGGTTTTAACGAATTGCAAAATGAGATAAGCAAATATACCCATCGCGGGTACTGTAAAGCCCCATGCTAACGCGGGATCTCCCCATGCATCTGTAAGGCCTTGTTGGGTTGCATAGGTGTAGGCTAATACCGTAGAGGATGCAGTCAGTTGCGCCAAAAGAGTCATCAAGGTGATGTACCATCGTCCGGGAAGACTTTGTGTTGTTGTAATTCGAGCAATTTCATTGGATTGCAACAGAAGCGCGATGATATTAGCCATGTGTACTCTTGCAACTTCTGAATTTAGGTTAGGATTATTTTTTAATGCTTGTCGCGCGGGGGAGAGATGTTCGAGCATTATTTGTAGTGTTGGATTTTTTCGGTAGTTTGGATTCGATTTCAATAAAAATTTAAACTTATTAACTCGATCTTCAAATTTATTAAGCAATTTTACGCTATACATTTCGGAATTGCTTGGTACAATGCCTCGCAGCTTATTAATAAAATTTCCAATTCGATCATAGAGTCGTGCAGCGCTATAATATTGCAAAGAAGTGTAAATTAGCCATTGTATTCCAATCATGGGTAAATCAGTTGCTTCTGGCAGAAAGGAGTCGCGGCTGAGATAAGCCAGAGGAAAAGCAGCAAATATTGCTGCGATGGATTTTACGGATAATTCAAAGTGACCCATTGATTGGGGTTGAATATCAAAATCATGCAAATTAGGTTCCATTAGCAAAGGATATAAAAACGCCATGATAAAAAATAAATTTAATACACCATTAGTGATGGTGGTTCCACCCACTTTTAATGCCATCAAGGGAAGAGTATCGCCTGCTTCAAGACTGAGTTTGTAAGCAGATTCGGGATAAATGAGTGATGAAATGAGAGCGAGAACACTGGATGAAGCGAGAATCACTTTGTCTTTTCCGCTGGTTTTCATGAGTTTTCGCATGACAAGCAACAGATGATTTAGCGCTAGATTGTTGGAATTGAGAGGAATAATTTCTTCATTTACGGGCGCCTCTGCATCCTGTTGTTCTGATAAGCGAGTTGCTTTATTACGCATAAAGGTATCCTTTTTGTTAGTGCGTTACGGAGATGAAGACAATTTTATAAACTGGCAATATCATTCATGCAAGCCATTTACTGATTTCATACGCATCTCATTTTTTGTTAAGGCACACCGAGCCTCGCCGTTCGATGTGAAATATCCGGGTTATGTTGGTTTAATCGCTTTATTTTTTCCAGATTCATGTCGTTGGCGTAATTCCACATCGATGTAGCGATCAGTAATCGCGCTTGAACCATGACCTGCATCGTCACGCACGTGTTCGCGAGGTCGATGCTTTACATCCTCTGAAATTCCTGTGTGACGCAGCCAGTGTACGGTAGCCGCCTGTAATTCTCGTGCCTCATCGTTAAAACCATCCATTTGCATGCGTTGTATGGCTTTGTCAAAACAAGATTGCACAATATCACGGATATGACGAGTACTCGTTAGACGTCCTTTGCCACGTTTTTTGGATAGCAGTGGCGTATGATCCATGGCATCGGGAAGTGGAGATAGCTGTAAACTTTCTCGATATCGTTTTAATGCGTTGAGCATCGCCGTTGATACGACAATTTGCCGCTCTTTGTTACCTTTACCCACAGTACGAAACCACCAATTCCCATCGTAATCACGAAAAAAATCTTTCATCGTGGGTTGCCAGCGCGCTGAAGTGGCGAGTTCTGAAATTCTGAGGTACATAGCATAGAGTGCATTCATGATAAAAAGCGTGCGCTCATGTTCGAGATTATTGTTGGCCATGCCTTCTGCTGTTTCAATGACGTATGACCATTGCAATTCTGATAAGCGTCGTACGGGGGCTCGTTGTTGGGAACTGCGAATAAATTTACTTTTTTGTCGTATCTGGTTTACTGGATTATAGGCAAGATAGTCGCGTTCAATTAAGTAATTGTAAAAACTGCTGAGAATTGCAAAAATGGCCTGCAACGCTTTTGCTGACAGATGATAATTATGTTTGGCAATCGTGTGTCCCATTTTGCGTGCTGCTTTGGATTGACTGGCAACAAAAGGGCGCCAATACGGGTTTGGTTTACGTAAACCCTCTTGAGTGATGAAGCGATCACATTTTTTTAATGCTATCCATTCATCAGGTGGCGCTTGGCAGAATTGCAAATAAGCTTCTATATGATTTTGTTTGAGGTGCTGCAAGGATTTTTTTGCAATGTGCGCACTCCATTGCAACAACCGTTCGATTTCACGACGATACGCATTGAAAGTGGCATGGCTACCGCGATATTGATAAATAAATTCGATGGCTTGTTGCAAATCATCGGGGTAGGGGTGGGAAACTTGGGTTAATTTAACCTGTTCAAGCGTGTCAAACAGTGCGAGCGGTGGTTTTAATGGCATAGTGACCTCTTGATTGCTGTTCGCTTGCGCTCATTGGAGCTACTGTCTACAATAGCAAATTTGAGAGGAACTATGGCATCTTTTTCTCTTAAACCGAAAGATGTGATTGCACTTGTCTGCACAGGCACTCCGTGTAGTTCAGAATCCGATCCAAAACAAGCCGCGATATACTTAATGGAACGCTATGGTTTTGAAACGCGTTATCATATCGATACGTATCAATCATTACCAGCGCGTGCTCGCGCCGATATTTTTATGCGGTATTTGCTGGATGAACGAATCAGCGCGATTTGGAGTCTGCGTGGTGGTGAAGGGACTGCCGATATTATTCCATATCTTGAGTTACAGGCAGCGACGTTGCGGCGTCTGCCACCCAAACTTTTGATTGGGTTTAGTGATTTTACCTCGTTATTAATTTACTTTGAACAGCGTTATTCTTGGCCAGTGATTCATGGTGTCGGTGCGCGACAGATGCCACTGCGCATGATTGATGAATTATCGGAAACAACGACGTTACGTTGGCTATGCCATAAAAATCATTCGATCGAAATAACGCCATTACACCCATTAAACTCGCTTGCTCACACACCCACGAAAATAAATGCCCGTGTGACAGGAGGAAATCTTTCTTTGTTGCATATTAGTCTTAACGATGTGTGGCAAGTCGAGGGATGTGGGAAAATTTTATTAATTGAAGAAGTGAATGAAAAACCACATAAAGTAACGCGTACGTTAAAACACTTGCACCGCATTGGTTTTTTTAATGGTGTAAAAGCGATTATTTTTGCGGGTTTTGATTTCCCAGATTTGTCATTATTGGAGAATGATGAAATACGCTGTACGATGCTGCGACTCTTTCAACAATTTGGACGTGAAGTGACTTGCCCGGTTTTTTATACTGATTTAATTGGTCACGGCAAAGTGAATTATCCCGTTCCTTTTTATGCGGATGCCGAATTGTGCATGGGGGAGAGGGCCTCATTGTGTGTGCGTCGGGTGCCAATTTGCAGATAACATGACCGCAATGGCTCGTGTTTGCGGAAAGTTCGCAAAAATAATAGTCAGAATAACCATCGTGGGGACACACAGAAACATACCAATGATTCCCCAAATGTATCCCCAAAAAGCTAAAGAAATTAAAATCACAATGGGACTTAGATTCAAACGATCTCCCATCATTTTGGGTTCTAAGATATTACCGACAGCAAATTGAATCACAATTAAGATGGTACCGAGAATGATAAATAATAATAAACTGGTGATTTGAATGGAAACCGCCAGCATAACAAAAATGACGGCAATAATAGGGCCAATAAAAGGAATAAAGTGCAGTAAAAAAATGAGAACCCCCCAAAATTCTGCATAATCTACGTGGAAAAATAACAGCGTAATATAACTGGCAACACCCGCGATGAGATTAATCAGTGTTTTTGCCTTTAAAAAAGTATTAATGTCTGTATGAATTCGTCCAATGATATTATTGACGCGATGATATTGCGCGGGGGTTTTACACATGCCTTTGAGCTTGTTATCAAACGTATTCGCTTCTAACAGAAGAAATAATAAATAAATTAAAATCAGCGTAAAACTGCTTAAGATATTTGAAATCACAATGGCAAGTTTGGAAAAGAAGGTGGATAAATCTAATTTCCCCAAAAGTTGCATGGCATCAAAACGATTTTTGGTCCAGCGATTGAGATAGCTCAGGATTAATTGCAGTTTGCTTTGATAACGAGGCGCTTCGCTAATAATATTGCCGATGGATGAAGTAATCAGCAGAATAAAAACGTAAAAAATAGCGGCAGCAACGATTATCGCAATAAATAAGCAAATTGCATAAGGAAGTCGACGTCTGCCGATTTTAATTTTATGAAAAAGACCGGTAAATTGCAGTATAATATACCAAATTACTAACGCGATGATTAATGGCAGAATTAAATTTTTCCCAATATGCAGAATAAACACAATCAGTGTGATCAGTATCAACCCTGCTGTTGTGTTAATTAACCGAAAGGACCCTTCTGATTTATTGGTGGAGATCATGATACTTTTCCTTGTAGTTCGCTCCAAAGACTTCCAAGAAGTTCATGTATAGCAATATCGCTATACATTAAATTAGTCGCATTGGGGAAATACTGCTTGATGGTATAGCGTTTTTTTCCCAATAATAATTCAGTCGGCGCTGCAAATGGGTGCATACCCTGATATTGAAAGAGTTGCATAGCACGTGGCATATGATAAGCCGATGTGACGAGAATAAATGGCTGTTGTCCTATGATTTTCCGTAGATTGACAGCTTCTTCAAAAGTATCTCGCGAACCATTTTCAATGCGAATTCTTTTGGGATCCACGCCTAACATAGAGGCAACATTATTCATCGCATCACTGTCGGGCGGTGAACCAAACACTCGGCCACCTGATAGAATCAGTATACTGTTGGGAATCATTTTTTGGATGCGAATCCCTTCGATTAACCGTGATAAGGAAGCGGCGCTCAAACGATCATTGGGCGGTGATTCTGCATAACCCCCATTTCCTGCACCCAGGACCACAATATTGCTAATGCGTTGAGGGATATTGTTCATCGGAGGATATTGAGACTCTAAATAATGCAGCAGGGCACCAGGAATAAACGGCGTTGAGAAAATCAATAAAATAAGCGTTCCACACAGCAGTAAAATTTTTCCACTTCGCTTATTTTTGTAAAAGAATAGGATGGCTAACCCAATCATTAATAGTAAAAGTGCAAGGGGAATCGGTAAGATAAAGGCAGCAAGAATTTTTTTTGTTAAAAAGCTCATAACAAAGCTCCTTGCTGCTTTTCATATAACGCATTACTCTTCTGATTTTTTCCAGGGCTTACTCAAAAAATCAGGCTCCTGGTAATACAGGATACGACGTTCATTCTTGAGACGCTCCAGATTCAGGCTCAATGCCTTATTCCAAACGAAACGTGCTTGGCCAGAAAAATCAATGAGCAAAGATCCCTGGCGTGGATTTGGCCTTAATCGGAATTTGTAGGCTCTCCTTATTAACATCCAGCAACTATACTCTCCGTCTATGAACAATTCAACTTGATTCCTCGCGGCTTGCCGCGGGACTTCGGGAATACCTGCAGGCGGCATCCCGGCCATCGCAGTTCGATGTGAAATATCCAGGCTAATCCGTACTTCGTACGCTACAGAAAATTGTCCCTTACAAAAAATTTCCATAAATTTTTGGACTTAATCAGATTTAGTTAATTTTTCTCCTGTAGGATTTTATTGGGTATCGCCAATAACAATAAGGGGGGATTTTGCTGTGTTTACTTTTCGTAATTATCTGGGTGACGATAGAGAAACTTTTCTAGACCCTTCTAAGTTCCTTCATGCAGCATACTTAAAAAACTTGAATGAATTTATTAGATTTTTGCACAGCTGCCCGCTCCCTAAGGAAATTAAAGAAAGCGCCATCAAGGTATTAGAAACTTCGCGTTGGATTAGGTGCAATTTGGATAAAATTTGTTATTTCATTGATCATAAAGGCGAGGAGTTACCTAAACTTCCGGAAAGAGATCGAAGAACAAGTGTTCTTAGAGATCACCTTGGAACGGCTATTCATTTTAATGGTTATGCCAATGGGGAAGAGGCCACTGATAGCTTTAAACGAGTGATTGAGGTAATTGAGAATTTTTTCATCAATCATAGACAATCAAATATAGTTCTTCTCTGTTTTATCACACAATTCAACTATACAGATGAAGTGGGTTGCTTTGAAGCAAGAACAAGCTCAGTACTGAATTTTATTAACGATTTCAATAGGTTTGATCGATTGTCTTTGAGTCATTTATTACAACTTTGCAAAACACTCTACTTTACCGGTCATGAGCTTTATGACTTTGTCATAGCGAATGCTTTTTTTCTTTCTGATTCTGATTACAAATATGGTGAAAATATCCATCATGAGCAAAAGCTGATAGAGATGACTCCCGAAATAGTATTTGAGGAAATCCAAACTATTTTAGCCTATGACAAACCGGACGAAGACGAACTAAATCGTGCCATTTCGTTGAAAGAGGAAGATCCAACGCAATGGTTCTGTTCCCTTTTTGAAGAGTTTGTTCAAGAAGTCGTTTGGGTAAATAAACGGATCGAGGGTTCCGACCCAGCTTTTTCTGTCCATTTTTATTTCAAAAATAAAACAGCGGCGTTTAACTTTTCAAATTTTTTAAGCGCCGTCATTCAGACTAATTTACAATCACCTCAAAATTATATCCAGCCCAATCGAGAGTCTGTTGAACGATATCATAACATCCAGCTCAATCGAGAGTCTGTTGAACGATATTCGGTTTGCTTGAAGTCGCAGGAATATCCATTTTTTCGATCTAAATGGGATGGCTACCCAATGGGTATAACGATTCTTGCAAAAGATGACGAACTGCTGAAAAAAAATCAACTAGGAAATACATTGTTGCACTGGATTGTCGCTCAACCTGATTTTGGGGGCTATTATAATAGCATCATAGTCGCTCTTGCTAGGAAGGTCTCGGGGGGCACATTAAAAGAAGCAATAAAAATTTCGGGTTATGGGGGGAATACACCGTTACATTTTCTTTTTTCGTGCGAAGGAGTGATGGATTTTTATTACATTACAGAAAACATTCCAATAAAAGATTTGATGGAGGCATTACACGTCAAAAATGAGGCTGGTAATATGCCGATTGACTTACTGCTTAATTTTCCGGTAAATACATTTCAATTCTTTATTTTTCATTCTAGTTTTTCGAAACCTTTATTAAATGCTATGATGCGGCAGAAAAAAAATTTCCTAGAAATCATCATTGAAAAACGTATGAATTCTAGAATGGCCGCAGAAAAGCTGATGAACATGATTTCGAGAGAAGACTTGTATTATCTCACGGATACATCGTCGAATGAAATTATTTGTAAGTTTTTTTATTGGATTTTTAGTTTTCCTATTGAAGAATCCGTCGTTATTTCTTTCATTTTTAAAATTAATCCGGATGTTCTTCGACAGATATTCTTCATTGAAATTGAAGATGAGAATAAGAATACATTGTTAAATTTGGTTATTAGAAAAAATAGCGCGCTTATCTTTGAGAAGTTTATAAACGTCATTGATCCAAAAAATCTGCCATTGACCCATCAAAACAATCATGGCGATACGCCATTGCATGTGGCAGCCAAAGAAGAAAATAACCATGTCCTTCCTATGTTATGTGATCTTATTCCACAAGATCAGTTATACACCGTATTATCGATCAAAAATAGTGGTGGAAATACCCCTTTTCACTTAATGGCCAAAAATTTATATTTCAATGCACTGAAGAAGTTATTAAACAAATTGACTCCCGCTGGGTTAGTTTCAATAATGACGATCGAAGATTTTTACGGAGATAACCTGCTTCATTATGCTTCTGATGCGCAAAGCAGTGAGTTGTTAGAGTTTTTTTTCAAACATAACACGTTATCTCCTATGTTTTTATCTAGCCTATTGGTTTTTGAAAATTTTAATCGAAAAACGCCATTAGAGTTTATTTTTAAAAGTCAGAATAAAAACGCTTTTAACCTATTGATGGAGAAAAAAATTTTTACTTTTCTTCATTCATCTTTTTTTAGTATCAGGCAAGATCGAAAAACTTCTCTTGCTTTTTGGTGGGGTAAAATACACACGCTAAAAGATCAAAAAGAGCTTCAACGTTTGTTGTTTTTTATAATAAAAATCGCGTCGATCGAAATAATAACGTTGCCCTCTTTGGAGAGTAGCCCTCTTTTTACAGTACACGAATTAAAAAATCATATACTGCCTCTGATAATAGAAAGTATTAGAGTGCCTGTTGATCCTATTGAAAAAAATTATGTGAATTTAAATCAGATTTTTTTAAAAAATCTTGAAAACGAAGTTGAAGATGAGGTAACGCAGAATAATTTATTAAAAACCCTAGCTTTTTTTGTCGCATATTTTGCCATATGCCGTTTATCCAATTCATTTAGAGATCTGCATCAAGATAGCAGTATCATTAACATACGATTGGGTGACAATAGGATAATCCATCTAACGGATTCACTTCAGTATGCCGAAATAGAAAATGCTGGATTTGCTTCTTGGGTTGATTTCTATTTATTTAAATTTTGGGTTGAGTCTCAATCTTTGTCAGAACAACGTAAGGTATTACAAGATATCATAGATTCAGTTATTTTTTATAATGAGTTAAAGCCAAACCTATGGCAACGAAAAGTAATCAAAATGAATAAAGAATTAGATGAAGGTAACCTCGGTGTGAAGGTTTTTCGAAATGAGCAGAATGGAAAAGATTTTATTGATTATCTAAAAAAACCAACGCATAGACCAAAACTACGCGATTCTAGGATAATAGCGCCAACGCACAAATTCTGTCATTTGACAGGCATGATCGAGCCCTATGTTAAGAAGCTTCCCAGCGTGAAGTATGAGCTTGCATTACTGTCGTCATTGTCAAACGGTGATAAAGAACAAGTGGAAGAAGGCAAGATTTATTTATCGGATAATGGAAAATATATGGTTCGTGATGCCAGTGGAGTCGTTCAAGAAGGACTTTTTGATATGCGGCTCCTTGAAGGCGGATCTTTAGCTAATAAGCTTAATGACAAGAATTTTAAAGATAAAATTTTAATTACTACATTCAACGCAGGTCATACCATACGTAAGGAAAGTCATAAAACACATTCTAAAAAAACGTCGGCCACGCTATTATCCCCTCTTAAATGCACGGATGTTTTTTTTGCTAATAGATCATTGCCTTTTGGCGTTGTTTTTCAAATTGATCCCCATCTTGATGATACCTATCGCCAAGAAAGGGCGAAAATAAAAGCCATGCTGACTGCAAGACTGGCTCAGAATACGCACGCGCGCGGATGGCGTGGTTCTTTAGAGCAGGTTCAGCACTATCAACGTCAAAATGGGAATTTTACCTCATTGCTTGATTTTAAAGCTCATATCAAGGAATTGATGGGCACGAATGAAATTTTAGTTCAGATCAGTTCGGCCAGTTTATGCGCTATTTTCATCCTTTCTAATGCTGGCTCCGTGCTTGCAGCGGCGGCGAGTTTTCGCGAACAGATAAAAACGCAGCTCAATCTTGAGCTTCCAATCGTTTTATATAAGCCATCCGAGAGATTATTTATGCCAGATTATGACCATTTTCTTTCGCACCCAGATAAATCAATGCGGGTGAAGGAGCAACATGCTGTGAAACCGCTCTTTTTTTCTGAAGCAGAAAAAAGGAAACGAGAACGGGAAGATCCGCCCTCCCTTAATGCGAAGCGGTTAAGACCGACTTAGCCTGGATATTTCATGTTGCTGTCAATCCCACTTGATTTGGTCGATATCGGTAAAAGTGATGGTAGTCCCATCACCCATGATGATAGCGCCACTCGCGTTAGCATCGCCGTTTCCCGTAAAGCTGAGGGTATTATCTTGGATAGTATAGGATTGCTCTGTTTGTAGGACCCAATCACTGGGTCCGGTCGGTGAAGCACCCGTCGCAAGTGGGCCACTGCTTGCACGGATGAGCTGAATAGCATCCGTCCAGCCTCCGCCACTTTCGGTATCTGTTCCACCAAAGACGGTATTTTGATTGCCGCCTCCTAAGGCAAAGCGGAATAAATCATTTCCAGCGCCCCCCATGAGGATGTCAGCGCCTCCACCGCTCGTGAGGACATTATCTTCACTGCTGCCGGTGAGTCTATCGGCGTGAGAGGAACCGGTGACGTTTTCTATGTCTGAAAAAGTATCCCCTGTTGCATCACCGCCGCTGCTGGATCCCGTGGAGAGATCAATATTGACGCCTTCCAGCGAGGTCCTATATGAAAGGGTATCACTGCCTACACCACCCAAAAGTTGATCGGCGCCGGCGCCACCTTCAAGAAGATTATTTTCAGCATTGCCAATGAGCACGTCGGAAAATTCAGAACCGATAACGTTTTCAATACCACTTAATATATCGCCCTGTGCATCGCCACCCGTACCTATTCCCGTGGCTAAATTTACGGTAACTCCCGAAACAGAATTTACGTAAGAAGCCGTATCTTCGCCCACGCCACCCGTGATAACGTCAGCACCGCCGCGTCCTTCCAACGTATCATCACCCGCGCCACTTGTTATAGTGTCATCAAACGCAGTACCGATGAAACTATCGCCGCCCTTGCCACCGCTCATACTTAGCGAGGAGAGGGCGGTTTCTTCAAGGCTACTTTGATAAATGCCTTCACCGCTGCCATCTTGATGGTTGGACTGCCACACGATTTTTAATGTGCCATTATCAAGTTCTACAACGTGTGAAATCTGTTGATCTTGATTCGTTGTGACATTAATTCTAAATTCATCACCGACTTTGGCGCCAGCAGTTGAGAATTCTTGTGCATAAACGCCTTCCTGTGATCCATCTTGATTTTCTGAAGTCCAGGTTATTAAGAAGCCTCCCGTGTGGAGTGCCGTAATGCTCGGATCCGTTTGATCACGATCAGTTTCTGTATTGATTAACATTTGGTTTCCTTGGGCAACACCATTTTCGTCATACATTCTCATGAAAATCCCAGCATCATCACCGTCTTGGTTGCCGGCACTTTCCCAAGCAATAACAAAACCGCTGCTCGCGAGTACGGCAATTTCCGGAGTGGTTTGATGATTGCTGAGGTTGGTATTTACCGTAAAATGACTACCTATTTTACTTCCGCTGGAATCATAGCGTTGTGCAACAATATCATAATCACCGGAAGATCGATCTTGCCATGCAACAACAAAACCACCATTATTTAGGGCTTTTATGACCGGAGTGAGCTGTCGGTTGTCCGTGTTTGTGTTGATGGTGAAGGAGCCTCCTTGGCTTTGCCCGTTTGCATTAAAAATTTGCGCTTTAATATCCCAGTCTGATGATGTTGAGATTTGTGATTCCCACACCACCACAAAATTTCCATTGTCAAGTACAGCAATGTCTGGATTTTGCTGATGACGATTCGTCGGTGTATCGGATGAAATTAAAATTTCATTGCTGCCATTACCGTTTGCATCATAAATTTTTGCTAAAATGTTATATCGATTCGAAGAACTGGTGCGTTCGGTTTGATAAACAGCGACAAAACCACCGTCATTTAAGCCCGCAATAGACACAGCGCTTTGCTCTCCGTTTGTTGTGTCATTCACTTGAAATTCACTTCCAACGGCATTGGAATGACGATCATAACGTTGTGCGAAAATACCCGTACTATTCGCATCGGCACTTTCCCACATAACAATGTAGCCGCCATCGGTGAGTGTTGCGATAGCTGCATTTTCCTGATTGCCGCTGGTTGTCGTATTGACGCGAGTTTCATTGGCGAGATCCCCAGCGTATTGTTTTTCAAAAATAGTGATGGAAGCGGTATTCGTCGAAGTGGCGCCGAGAGGATCAGTGACTATATAACTAAAACTATCTGCGCCGAAATATTCTGGGTTTGGTGTGTAAGTGTAACTTCCGTCAGCGTTCAAAGTAACGTTACCATGAACTGGATTTGCCGCAATGCTGAAAGTTAACTTCGACATATCGTGATTAAGATCCGGATCTGTTGCGCTTAACTGACCGGTGATGACATCATCTTCTCCCATTGTTAAAATGGCTGCCTCAGCAATGGGAGCATCATTGGTGCCCGTGATGGTAATGGTAGCGGTAGCCGTATCAGATCCCCCATGTTCATCCATGACAGTGTAAGTAAAAGTGACTTCTCTTGTTTCCGTTGTTTCAAATAAGGGGGGAATATTAATTATTTCTTGTGTTGTTGCCGTACTTGGCGTTAATGTTTCTTGCGATGGCGCTGATGTTTCTGCTCTCTCAACAATACCCGCTGCATTTTCTGGATTGATTCGTCCCGGTAACGCTGTGCCATATAATAAGTTTTTTACGTCCGTGAGATCTCGTGTTACAAAACTTTCAGCCTGTTGATCGCCGGTGAGTGTGAGCGGGAGAAGGTAATTAGGAGGGTTAGAGGGTGGCGTAAAAAAAATGGATTCTATGAAATCAAATTTAGGAACAAAGAAAGCGTGAGGTATATCGAGCGCTAGCTGAACGCGACCCGCATAATCTTTGTCATCATCGGATTCGGGAAGTAAATATGAACCCACATGAACCGTGCCAAAAAAATTATGCACTTCGGAATAAGGCTGAGAAGTTAAATGTTGCAGCCCAGAACCCACCGTTTCAGCCCCTGAAATTGGCTTGACAGCGGGGTTCTCGATCAAATCGGGCTGACTAATGTGTATCGTATATGTCGTATGTTGTGCCATTGGATCCTACGCGCTCAAGGGGTGACTTGGGCTTTTTCACAGGGTTGCGCTTCCATTACCCGACTCCCTCTCACTTTAACTATAGGATAATATGTTAGATATTTCAAATGCTAACATTTTGATTTTAAAAAAAATTTGTTGGTTTTTCTTTGGGCTCATTCATTATTTCATTGCTTGCGCTTCATGGTTAAACAAACTATATTGGAAACAGCCAGTTAACCCAGATATTTCACATCGAACGGCGAGGGTCGGCGTCATCTTCAAAAACCAACATGAAATATCCAGGTTAACTGGATTCCCCGTGGCTTCACTAACTGATGAGATTGAGCTATGGAGTTGGTCGCAAGAGTTAGAGCAACGCTTCGTAACATCGTCATTGATTTTATTGAACGTGTGAATTTTGGGTTGCCACTGCAAGCCTGGAAAAATACTCAAGAAATTGTTTACAGTATTATATTCGCGACCTTAGCCATCAATATATTAGCACTTATTTTTCCGCTCACGTTATTGCAAATTTATGATCGTATTATTCCCAATCAATCCATGACTACCCTTATTTGGTTAGCGGTTGCTGTTATTATTTCACTGATTCTCGGCGCCTTTTTGAAGGTGGTGCGTACTTATGTTGGCGCGTGGGCGGATGCGCGATTTGAACACGTTGTTGGTTGTAGAGCTTTCGATAAAATTTTAAATTGCAACTTGTCCGAATATGAAAAAGAAGGCAGTGGACGCCATTTAAAGCGAATTTCAGCATTAAATATGTTAAAAAATTTCTATGTGGGTCAAGCGCTAGTTTCTATTGTAGATATTCCATTTATTTTTATCTTTTTGATATTAATTGCTTATATTGGTACATGGATTGTGTTTGTCCCTATTGCTGTTATTTTCCTTGTTTTTTATGTTACTTTCAGTAATACAACCTTGTTTCAAACTTTATTGGAAGAGCGTCAAGATCATGATGATCGTCGGTTAAATTTTATTGTAGAGACAATTTCAAAGGTTCATACCATCAAATCAAATACCATGGAAGCGCAAATGCTACGGCGTTTTGAACGTTTGCAAAAATACTCCTCTTTTTACGATTATAAAATGACGCAGCACAGCGCCCACTTAATGTCGGACAGTGTTTCTCTTTCACAACTTACGATTGTTATGGTGGTTGCCATTGGAAGTACTATGGTATTTAATGGCGCGCTTAGTGTGGGGGGATTAGCTGCCTGCACTTTGCTGGCGGGCCGTTGTTTGCAGCCGGTTAATATGATCATCTCCATGTGGAGTCGATTGCAAGCCATTAAGGTGGCGCACGAAGAAATCAGTAAAGTATTGTCGATGGAATCTGAATTAAAAGATGATTTAAAAAAGGTAGAAAATATAAAAGGAAAAATTGTTTTTGATAAAATTTATTTTCGCCACGAAGAAGAACAGTCTTTTTTGTTAAAAGATTTTAATTTAACGATCATGCCAAATGAAACGATCAGTATTAGTGGCGAGGGGGTATCTGGAAAGACGACTATTTTATGGATGATTTTGAAATTAGTTAAACCGCAAAGCGGAAAAATTTTTATTGACGATCAGGATATTCAAACGTTAGACCCAGTAAGTTTGCGTCGTTTTATTTCTTATATGCCGCAACAAGCCGTATTATTTCAAGGGACGCTATTAGAAAATTTAACTCTTTTTGAAGAGCAATACGAAACACGTGCCAAACAGCTATGCGAAAAAGTAGGGCTTTTGAGTTTCATTGAACATTTTCCGGATGGCTATGATACTAAAATTGGCACGCAATCCGCTGAAGCCTTGCCGCGGGGAATTATGCAACGAGTCGTCATTGTGCGCTCACTGATTTACGATCCAAAAATTATTTTATTTGATGAAGCAAATACGACGGTGGACATGGAGGGCGATAAAAAAATTCGAGAACTTTTACAAAATTTAAGTAAAAATCACACGATTATTATCGTTTCACATCGCCCTTCTATTGTTGCTTTGGCTCAAAAGCAATATGTTATCGAGGATGGAAAATTGAGGCTAACTGAATGAAAGAAACGGATTCACGAGAAAAAAGAACGACAACCTATGAGAACTGCATAATGCCACTGTTAAAAGCACTAAAGTGGCATGGTAATATACGTTCTGTTAAAGAATCAATGCCTCATTTTACTCGAATTAAAACAGCAAATGCTTTTCGTGGCGTACTTGAAAATTTGTCGTTTGAATCAAGTGTTATTGACATTAAATTCGACGCGCTGGATGAGCGTTTATTACCCGCTTTATTGGTAACAGAAAATGACGATATCATGGTTTTTCTTGCCTGTGACAAAAGAGGATTTAGAGTTTTTGATGGTGTCACCAATAAAGAAAACATTATTCCTATTCAAAATGTTGCCGATATTTTTCAGAAGGGATCGCTGTATGTATTTCGAAAGAAAAAAAGCGAGGATAAAAAAACAGACCAAAGAGGGTGGTTTTGGGTCACATTAAAAAAAAGCAAAGGACTTCTATATAGTGCCATTTTTTTAAGTTTAATTCTCAACGTGTTGATGCTGGCAACGCCATTATTTGTGATGAGCGTTTATGATCGGGTTATTGGCGCATCTTCTTATTCCATGTTAGGCGAATTTGGGATTGGAATTTTTTTAGCGTTGTTGGGACTATTTCTCATTTATCGTGTTCGTTCGGAACATTTAGCTTTAATTGGCGCGCGTTTTGATAAAATGATTGGGGATCGAATCATGAGTCAGTTACTTTATCTTGCCCCTTCCTATACTGAAACGGCAACCGCGGGTGCGCAAGTGGCCAGAATTAAAGACTTTGATCGTGTGCGGGAGTTTTTTTCAGGCCCGATGTTAAGTATTTTTTTTGAAGTTCCATTTATTATCATCGCGCTAGCATTAATTGCTGTACTGGGTGGATCTCTCGTTTTAGTGCCGGTTTGCATGATTATTGCATTTGCGTTGGTGGGTTCGTTTCTTTCTATAAAAATTAACATTTGGATTCGAGAGTCTGCACGTACATTTTCAGAATTACAAGAATTTTTATTGGAAGCGATTGGATCGATTCGAGTTATAAAATGTTTGGCACTGGTTTCTCGATGGAGTCAGCGTTATCGAGAAAAATCAGCAAAATCACATTTAATTGGGATACGGTTAACCGTTTACGATGGTGTTAGTACGGCTATTTCAGAAATGATTATGATTACGGCGGGTATGTTAATTTTAGCATTTGGTGCTGTAAAAGCAATGCATGGCACTTTGGATATGGGTGCTATGCTGGCACTCATGATGATCGTATGGCGTGTATTAGCCCCGATTAGAGCCATCGTGAATACCTTGCCACGTTTAATACAATTATCGAGTAGTATTCGACAAATTAATCGACTGATGGCGCTAAAGCCAGAAACAGAGCAAATGGTAAGGGCCAAGCAAGGTAAAATAAATTTTAAAGGGGATGTCGGTTTTTTGCGTCTCAGTATGCGGTATCCAACCGCCTATGTCCCAAGTTTATTAGCGGTGAGTTTCATGATTGAAGCAGGTAGCTTAGTCGCCATTGCTGGAAGAAATGGGTCGGGGAAATCAACGTTGTTAAAAGTTATTTTAGGTTTATATCAACCGCAAGCGGGCAGTGTGTTGATCGATGGACGTGATATTCGCCAGCTGAATCCCATTGATTTACGTTCCAGCATTGGTTATTTACCACAAAATCCAGAATTATTTTTCGGGACGATTGAAGGAAATCTTCGTTTGGGCGATCCAGTGGCAACCAATGAAGCGATACGCCAAGCAACACAAGATGCGGGAATTTTGGAAAGTATTTTAAATATGCCCTTGGGATTTGAGACTAAAATCCATGATCAAAGCACGCAACGTTTATCGAGTAGTTTTTGTCAATCACTCTGTTTGGCACGTGCCTATTTACGTAATGCTTCGATTTTGTTGTTGGATGAGCCTGGAAATACATTAGATATTGACGCCGATCAACAACTCATGAAACATTTGGATTCTTTGCGAGGAAAAAAAACAGTTATTATGGTAACGCATCGACCGTCGCATTTGAGTAAGGCAGATAAAATTTTTTGGATGGATCAAGGTCAACTTGTTTTGCAAGGGGCGCCGAGCGAAGTGTTGGAAAAAATCCCATTTGATTTGTTATAGTGAGCAGAATATGAATGATAGAAAAAAGGCACCATACGATCAATTAAAACATATTTCCGATGTGACTTTTCTTGAAGAATCGAGCCATTTGCGGCTCATTTTCAAAGGAATTATCATTGTGGTCACATTGATCATTGCATTTATTGTTTGGTCTGCATTTGTGACGGTCACAGAGACCACAAAAACGATGGGACAATTAATCCCTGAAGGGCAGGTACAGGTGGTTGAGCATCTTGAAGGGGGAATTGTAATCCAAGTTTTAGTTAAGGATGGTGATTTAGTTAAGAAGGATCAATGGCTCATTAAGTTGAGTACGAGCGAAATGGAAGCTGAGCTTGATCAATTACGTGCGCAAGAAATTGCATTGGTTTTAAAATCTGAACGCATTAATGCTTTTCTTGATAATAAACCAGCCGATAAAAAAGCCTGGGGAGAAGCGGTGCTCCAGTCTCGGTACAATCCCATCGTCAAAATCCAAGAAATTGAAAAAATGCTTAACGATCAAGAAAGATTATTACATTCAGAATATCAACAATTACAAAGTCGAAAAGCAGCATTGGATAATCAATTATTGCAACGAAAAGGGAAATTTTCAGATTTACAGCAGCAAAAAAAAGTTTGGGAGGAGCACCTTAGATTATTAATAAAAGAATTTAACATGTACGAAAAATTAAAAGAAAATAATTATATATCACAGAAAGATTATTTGACAGTGATGCGAGCGGTCAACCAAGCCCGAGGGGATGGTGCCAAATTAGTAAATGAAATTGATCAAGCAAAAGAAGCGATTCATGAAACGGAAAATAAATTAAAAGAGACGGATTCTACTGCGCGTGAAGAGGCATTGGAAGAATTAACCAAGGCACATTCTGATTTGCGTGAAGTTTATTATAAAATTACTAAAGTGGTGGATCGTATTCAACGTTCAGATGTAAAAGCCCCGCTCGAAGGCGTGGTTAAAGGGTTGGCTGTTTATCCTGGAAATGTGGTAAAGCCAGGTGCCGTGATGCTTGAAGTGGTGCCTGAGGGGAGTCGGTTAATTGGTGAAACTAAAGTTCTTCCGCGGGAAATCGGTTACATCCATCAAGGTGATCCCGCCAATGTAAAAGTGCTCACCTATGATTATGCTCGTTTTGGTAGCATCAAAGGTCAATTGCTCAGTGTTTCTGCCTCGACTTTTTTGGATCAAGACGGAAACCCTTATTACAAAGCAAAAATCGAATTAAGCAAGCAGTTTATTGGACCTAAGTTAGCTCCAAAAAAATTAAAAGCAGGCATGACCATTCAAGCAGATATTGTTACTGGTTCAAAGACGTTATTAGAATATCTCTTGAAGCCCATCCATCGTTCAGTTACGGAGGCATTCCAAGAACGATAATTCATTCATGTCTTACTGCGTGTGACGGGAATTTACGATCTGAATTTGTCGTCACCGCGATCTCTTCGCCTAATGTCATCTTTACTTCTTTATCGACCTTCACTAGAATTGTGAAATAAAAATCCCTGTGGCAAGCCACGGGGAATCAAGCTGATTCTAGGGACTCTTTGTGACATCTTTAACATAATTTGGTAGGAAACCATGACAACAACTTCTGTAATATTAATAGCCGCGATTGCCGTGCTTGTTCTTGTGCTTATTATTTTTGTTATCGTTAAAAAAAATCGTCGCCCTTCTTCTCCAAAGACAGAATATGTCAATGAGCAAATTTATGTTGGAAATTTACCGTATCATATTTCTGAAGAAGAGCTGCGTAACTATTTTTCACAATTTGGTGCGACACACTCTGTTCGCGTCATTCGAAATTTTAAAACAGGACGTTCGAAAGGGTATGCCTTTGTGACGTACTCTACCCCTAACGAAGCACGTGCGGCCCTCTACGCTCATGGCAAAGAAATGCAAGGAAGATCGATGGTGGTTCGAATTGCAAAGCCACGTGAATAACCATCCCCGCCCCCCAGGCGCGCGCGAGAGAGCCCCGCGCGCAACGTATCCATAATAGGATGTTAGCAATCCTGACGAGTATTCGCCGGGAGCCAGGGAAGGCAGAGCACTTCGTCTGGCCGTCATCTTCAAAAAGCAACATAAAATATCCAGATTAAAGAGAGAGTTGCTAATATTATTTCCACTTCAGGTCATTTGTGGTATAAATATTACCCATATCAGTGAGATGTACGAGTGGTTGGTGATGTCTGTTTTAACTTCGTTTTGGCAAAGAATTGATTTTTTTGAGTTGTTTATCAAGCAGTTACCTCGTTTTTATCGTCGCCAGGACGCCATTTTACATTCTATCGTTGCCCTATTATTTTTTGCTTCCCTCTTAATGGGCACATTGAATGCCCAGTTTTTCCATTTTACTGTGATGGATTTTCCAACGGTATTTTTGACAGCAGTCCCAGGTCTTATCGTGGTTTGGTGCGTGGGAGTTTTAATACACGCTCATTATCAGCGCTGGGGATTATTTTTAACGAGTTTTAGTCAGAGTTTTTTATTTTTGGTGCTCATGTGTTATGTGATTTGCTGGACCATCACAACCCCTTTCCCCCCCATTGATCGATATTTATTGCATTTTGACGATTTTTTTCAGTTTTCTACGTTGGGATTAATGACATGGACGTATCAGCAGCATTGGCTGATTCATATTCTTAATTTTTGTTACGATACGTGGTTTTTTCAGTTGTTATTAACGCCATTAGCATTGGCGCTTTTTAATGATCGAGTTGAAACGGATCGTTATTTTATTGCTACTTTTGTCGCGCTTTTTATCGGTATTGCTATTTATTATTTTCTACCGACCATCGCTCCAGCGGGAGTGCTACAAAGCCAATATTTTTCACCCGATCAACATGCTTTAGTGACACGCTTTTATGAAGTGCATCGTTTTTTGCCGGTGAGTACTTATGATGGTGGTTTTATTGCATTTCCTTCTTTTCACGTGATTAACTGTTTGTTGGTTATGTATGCGTGGCGACGTTATGCGTGGGTTTTTCTACCCTTATTGGTCGTGAATATTTTTTCAATTTTTTCAACCATGGCGTTAGGTTATCACTATCTTGCCGATGTATTGGCGGCATTTGTCATTGCTTACGCTTCTGTAAAGTTAGCTGATTATTTATTGAAAAGATTTAGTTAGATATAGTGTGTTACAACGAGGGCAGCGACGATTCCTGCAACGTCTGCCAATAATCCGCAGGCAATCGCATAGCGCGTTTTTCGTATCGCAATGCAACCAAAATAAACGGCAACGACATAAAAAGTCGTTTCTGTGCTACCCATAATGATTGCGGCAAGATGTGCAATAGAGGAATCTCCGCCAAATTTCTGAGCCAATTCTACAAACATGCCATTAGACGCACTACCCGAGAAGGGACGTATGAGCATTAACGGCAACAGTTCGCTGCTAAAACCAAAATGACGACACCATGGTTTAAGAAATTGTGACAGAAGGTCAAAACCACCTGCAGCACGAAACATACCAATAGCAACCAGCATGCCCACGAGGGGTGGGATGAGTTTTACAGCAATGTGAAAACCTTCTTTTGCGCCCGTCATAAAGGAGTCGAACACATTTATTTTTCGAAAATACGCAAGCACAGGGATGCCAACTACAAATGATAAAAATATCCAGTTAGAGAGTAAGCTTGTCATGCTTGTTTTGTTTCAGGGTTGAAGCGAAAGTATTTCAGTTTTGCAAAAAATTTAGCGCATACGATTCCAGTGACGGTTGAGCAGGTGGTCGCCAGTAAGCAGGGGATAATAATATTCGCTGGGTGGTGCGCCCCATATAAACTGAGAATACCGATACCCGTTGCGGGGATCAATTGTACGCTGGAAGTATTAATCGCGAGGAATAAGCACATACTATGACTCGCAATACCTGGATGCGTGTTGAGCCTCTCTAATTCCTGCATAGCGCGTAGACCAAACGGGGTGGCTGCATTTCCTAAACCAAATATATTGGCTGAAATGTTCATGATCATGGCGCTCATGGCGGGATGTTGAGGAGGCACCTCAGGAAAAAGACGTTGCATCAGTGGACTTAAGCAGCGTGAGAGTGCTTTCAAGCAGCCTGCATCTTCCGCAATTTTCATAAGACCTAGCCAAAATGCCATGATTCCAACCAAACCGATCGCAATACCGGCTGCATTTTTTGCAGACTGCGTCACTTCAAGGACAACCGCACTTAAGGTATGATGAACGCTGCCAATGAGTACGGCCGCAAGCATTAAGAAGATCCAAATGAAGTTAAGCATAGCAATCCTTAATATAGTGAGCAGGGTACTTCGTATGGCTGTCATCATTAAGAATGCAACATGAAACATTAAGTCCCAGCAATTTTTTTGTCTATTGTAGGCGCATAGCATACTCAAAGAAAGTGAACAATACGTCCTTCAAACAAAAGACCTTCCCGTTGGCGGCACACTGACCCTCGCCGTTCGATGTGAAATATCCAGGCTATGTGCGATGATGACTTGCAATCCAATGATGACATACTACAATGTGTCCGAATGTGGATTGTGGTCAATCCTCTCCCTACGTTTCTGGAGCAATCATCAATGTTAAATTCCGAAAGTGTTCAAGACTTATCATTTGGAAAAGCTATTCTTTCCTACATCATCGTTGCTTTATTTCTGTTTTTTGAAATGGGTGTGCAGGTTTCACCCAGTGTCATGACGAATGAACTGATGCGTGACTTACATATTGGCGTATTAGGGCTTGGCCTGATGTCCGGATTTTATTTTTACACTTACACGTTGATGCAAATTCCTTCTGGAATGTTATTTGATCGTTATCGTCCGAGATACGTCATTACCTTGTCCATTATGATTTGTTCACTGGGTTGCTTAGCCTTTGGGGCAGCAACCAATATTTATTTAGGTTCTTTGGCGCGTATGCTGATGGGGTTTGGTTCCGCGTTTGCATTTGTGGCTGTGTTAGTGGTGACGGCGGATTTATTTTCAGCTCGATATTTTGCATTAATTACCGGAATTACTCAAATGCTTGCTGCATTGGGTGCAATGTCGGGGCAGATGCCACTTAGTTTTGCGGTAGAGAGGTTTGGTTGGCGTCAAACTATGATTCTTTTAGCCTTGATTGGGTTTATGTTAGCCGTAGTCGTTTGGCTTGTGTTGAATTACAAAAAAGAAGTGTTTAGTGTGGCCTCGACAAAACGAAAAACCGTGGAGTATCGTTTCCGTCATATTCTCTTAAACAAGCAGTCTTGGATTATCGCACTTTACGCCTGCTTTTTGTGGGCACCCATGTCGGGTTTTGCTTCGTTATGGGGAGTGCCTTTTTTGCTGCAAGTGTATCATCTTTCTCATGCTAACGCGGCGTTGGTCTGTTCCATGATGTGGTTTGGTTTAGCCGCAGCGAGTCCAATTCTCGGCTGGTTATCCACGGCTTACCGTGCACGTGTGTGGCCGCTTGCCATCAGCAGTTTAATTGGTGCTATTTTCTTCGCGATTTTATTGGCCTTTCATTTTAATGCGCTTTATCTGTTAATGATTATCGTTTTTCTGTGTGGTGCGGCGTGTGCAGGCCAAGCGCTTAGTTTTACCGTCGTGAAAGAAATTAATTCTCCGCAACAACGAGGGGCTGCTATCGCTTTTAATAATATGGCCGTTGTAATTTCTGGCGCAATTTTTCAGCCATTGCTGGGTCGACTGCTGGAGTTCCATTGCGAAGTTGGCAATGCGATGTTAACGCAATGCGAAAACGTCCATTTCCGCATGAGTATGTTATTAATTTTGGCGGTATACGGGGTTGGGTTCCTATTAGCAACTTTTTTCATTAAAGAAAGCTTTAAGCAATGTAACCATTAAGAAATACTTAAAAGACAAGCAATTCTCGCTGATCCTTTACCGAGAGTTGCTAGTTGAAAGATTACTGATATTGACAATTCTTGCTCATTTCTGTTAGCGTAGAATGACCCAATGCCAGGGGAAGTCTGCCGATGATGTGAGGAACGTGACATGGTTAATCTTGTAAAGTGGAGCGGAAATTACCTAGCGCTTGCTCATGTGTTAAAATTTGATTGTTTTGTGGGAGATGGTCCGAAATCGTTCGCCCGTGATATTGACAACGATATTCCGCGAACGCCTTTTATCGCTTCCGAGGCCGAGTTTCTTACATTAAAGGGGCATTTTAAAAATCCTGCTCTTGAAAAAAGGTATACGCAAGGGGATTTTGTTGGTGGCCCTTTTTTGGCTTGTGGATATGCTCAATTTCTTAAGCGGCAAGTAGATCGTTATCAAGACTGCCCAGAAAAGATCCATTGCACGGAATCAATAACTGTTGCGTACCTCAATGACAAAGGTATTCCTTGTGGTTTTGATATTCACTATTTTGAGCACGATCCTTGTGAATGGGCTATCACTATTCTTGAAGACTCTGCAAATCTGGAGCATTCCCAGCGTTTGACTACCGTATTTACCCCTCCAAAATCCTTAATGCGTACGATGATTGGCAATAAAGGTTGGTCGTCGTGTGCCAATACCGAATGGTTTTTGCATTTAAAATCCAAACGGTTAGAAAGAATGTTTCGACATTTAATTCATTCGGATGGAACACTCAATTTACCGATCACACATCTAGGTTCTGCTATCCTGACAGGCCAGTTTTTATCTGAAAAAATGCTGGCATTTTTTGAATCGGAAGAAACAGATGCGTGTTGTTATAAGTTAGAAAAGTTAATTTGTGCGGGCTATTTTAAGCGAAGTAAAATATCTTCTTCTGACTCTGTTTTAAAAATGGCTGAAATGTCTGACGCGATGGTGGATGATTATGTTCGCTTTGCCAAAATGGTTTGTGATATTTTTGGTGAAGAAAGTGATTTTGCACGCACCTTTTTTTCAGCTATGGCAACTTATCTCATGAGCTCTCAAGGGGAAACGGAGCGTAAAACTTTATCTCTTTGTTTTAAAAAGATCTGTCAGAAGCTTTGCTCAGATCCAGAAAAAGATCTTATTGCAGCAATTCAGGACAATCAGGTATTGAAAACCACTTTAAAAAGCATCCAGAACAATAAAAATTGTTCTCAAGCGAGACAGGAATTTTTTCTGGCGTTAGATGAAGCAGTAGTGGAAAATCAGAACCCACAAGAAATATTCAAGAAGTTATCTGATATCGAAGGAAGCTTGAAATACCAAGCATCGATTTTTGAATTTGTTATCGCGAATCAGCTCATTCAGCTTTGGGAAATGGAGGGGTGTCGCAAAGATTTTAATAAAGCCCTGCAGTTATTAGAGTCATTGGACCATATTTTTCAAACGGAAATCCAACCCAAAAATGATACGCAGAGGCAACTTATCAATACGTATAAGATGCAGGTTTTCAAAGCCGTATGTACTTACTTCAAAAGCGCTAAAGGCGACAATGATCGTGTAGCATTGCGTAATACCGTAAAAAGCGCTAATCATACGATTTGTCAAAATTATCTAGATACCGTTCAGTATACGGGGCGTTTGTTTAAATGCCTGATGATAGTGACTAATGTTATTTCTCACCTGACTGTCGTTGGTATTGCCGCTAATCTTTATCATAAACACCGAACGGGGAACTATTTACTTTTCAAGCATTGCCGTTCTGCCAAACGCTTGCGATCTTTACCTACGACGATAATCAATACGCCCGTTGTTGTCGGCAGTTAAATTCCGACAACGATCCGCTATAGATTCTATTTTTTATTCTTTAGGGTAATTTAAAAATCAAAAAGCTGGTATTCTCAACCCCTGGGGATTTTTAATGCGGTTTTTTAGATTTCAGCTATATTTTCAATGTAAGTATTGGTTGATGCGGATGGGTCATTCCACATCACGATGAGAAGCGCACGTTGGCGTTGTGAGCAGGCCTATCGAAAGGATGGAAATAGGAAGCCTAATATGTCACTGCACTTCGTAACCTGCACAAAACCGGCCTATTGCATCAACCAAATGTTATTAGTCTTCAAGCACCGCTTTTTTGTAACACTGAATATTCATTCCCAGCGCGTTGTCCCGAATGATGCCATGACTTCCTGAGATACAATTATCAAGTTGCACCAACAGGGTGACGATCAGCTTTTTAAGATCATCGCTAACGTGTCGCTTAATAACGTGATCGTTGTTGTAAACAGTAGCCGTGTACTTACTTTCCATGATTTTCCCTTTCCTTTTTTTTATACAAAAACTTGAGAATGGCCAGGAATTCCCCATCTTCCGATGGGGAATTCCTTCCCTTTCATTGACGCGGGCTGCAGGGGACCTGCATCCTCGCGATCCAGGGGGAGCGCGCAAAGCTCCCCCTGGATAATCCCCCACTGTTTCAATCTTTTGTTTTCTAAAACAATAAGTTGCTAGATAATGAACTTGGGGAATTGCTGGAGAATGGCCAGAGTACGCAAATTTGCTTTGTCTGTAAAGGATACGGGTTAAGGGATGATAAATGAGACAAAATTAGACATTTTGTATTAACATCTCAATAAATCAATTAGTTAACGACGTTCACAATAGGATACTCACAATTTTATTCACAGATTTTGTGGAAAAGAATATAATTACGCATTAAAAGTTTCTTATCTGTTTATGGAAGGTGCACGGAATCACTTTTACAACCTAGAGGATCGAATGCAGCTCGACAAAAATCCTTTCACTCAGTTTGAAGACTGGTATCAATATGCTCGTACGTGTGATGAGGCGGATATTGACGCAATGACGTTAGCGACGGCAACCAGCGATGGTAAACCGTCGGCACGCATTGTTTTATATAAAGGCATAAGCCGCGGTGGGTTTTTAATTTTTACGAACTATGAAAGTCGAAAAGCCATCGAAATGCTGGCTAATCCTTATGCCGCATTAGTTATTTATTGGCCGAGATCCTATCGTCAAATACGAATTGAGGGGCACATTGAAACAATCTCCCCAGTTGAATCGCAACAATATTTTCAAACACGTGCACGTGGTAGTCAAATTGCATCTTCTATTTCCGAACAAAGTCGTGAAATTCCAAATCGAGATTATCTTCTTAAAAAATACGCTGAATTTGAAAAAAAACATTCAGAAAAAGAAATTGCTTGTCCTAGTGTGTGGGGTGGATTTCGTATTATTCCAACCCTGTTTGAGTTTTGGCAAGGCCAACAGCATCGGTTACATGACCGTTTTTGCTATCGAAAACAAGGTGAGGGCTGGCAGATCGTTCGTCTCGCCCCATAATTGAGGAGACAGTATGAGTAACGTCATCGAACAATTTATTGCTGGAAAAGTGTGTTCTAATACAAAAGGTCGGCGATATCCGGTTTATAATCCTGCATTGGGTGAAAAAATACGTGACGTATGTTTTGCTACCTCCGAAGAGGTGGATGCGGCTATTGTTGCAGCAAATCAAGCATTTCATTCCTGGAAAAAGGTGACGCCACTAAAACGTGCGCGAATACTTTTTAAATTCAGAGAATTGCTCGAGCAGCATCACGATGAATTAGCGCAATTACTCACGAATGAACACGGCAAGGTACTGAATGACGCACAGGGTGAGGTTATGCGCGGAATTGAGCTCGTGGAATATATGTGTGGTATTCCTGCGCTATTGAAAGGGAACTATTCACAAAACGTAGGGACGGAAATAGATTGCTATACCGTGCGTCAACCGTTGGGTGTCTGTGTCGGTATTACGCCTTTTAATTTTCCGGTGATGATTAGCTGTTGGATGTTTGTGCCTGCCATTGCTTGCGGCAATACATTCGTTTTAAAACCCTCAGAAAAAGCCCCCTCTGCGCCAGTGTTATTAGCAAAACTCATGCAAAAAGCGGGATTGCCGGATGGAGTGTTAAATATCGTGCATGGTGATAAAACCGTTGTGGATCAACTCATCACCCATCCTGATGTGCGTGCGGTCAGTTGCGTCGGTTCGTCGCCGGTCGCAAAATCTATTTATCTCACCGCGGTACAACATGGCAAACGCGCCCACACCTTTGGTGGTGCTAAAAATCATTGCGTTGTGATGCCCGACTGCAACCTGGCAAATACAGCAAATGCTATTTTGGGTGCTGCTTATGGTGCGGCAGGCGAACGTTGTATGGCAGT
>MGOZ01000010.1:0-10437 GCA_001797285.1 Coxiella sp. RIFCSPHIGHO2_12_FULL_42_15 | reverse complement strand
GAGAGGAAGTGGCCAATACTTTAGTTGCCCATCTACAACAACAAATTCAAAAATTAAAAATTGGTCCTGGCGAAGGGAATCCAGATGTCGGACCTTTAGTGACTAAAGAACATTGGCAACGCACGAAATCTTATATCGATTTGGGCGTGCAAGAGGGCGCAAAATTGATGGTGGATGGACGCGATTTTACGCATGGTCAGGGTTTTTTTATGGGACCCTGTTTGTTTGATTTCGTAAAACCGAGTATGCGAATTTATCAAGAAGAAATTTTTGGTCCTGTATTAATGATCATGCGCGTAAAAACATTAGAGGAAGCGATAGAACTCATTAATCAACATTCTTATGGGAATGGTACTGCCATTTTTACTCATCAAGGTGAATTCGCGCGGCGATTTGCGGATGAGATCGAAGTTGGCATGGTTGGTATTAATGTCCCCATTCCTGTGCCAGTGGCTTATCATACGTTTGGCGGGTGGAAAAATTCATTATTCGGTGATTTACATATGCATGGTCCCGAAAGCATTTTATTTTACACACGCTCAAAATCAGTGACCGTGCGTTGGCCGCGACAACTAGCGGAAGAAATTAACTATCACATGCCCACCCATTGAGGAGAGGACAATGACAACGATTGGTTTTATTGGGCTTGGCCATATGGGGACCCCTATGGTGAAAAATCTTTTGGCAAAAAAAATTAAAGTAAAAATTTTTGATGTGAATGCTAAAGCGATGGAGTTGCTTGCCAAAGAAGGTGCGACAGAAGCAGCGAGTATTGCCGAGGTTGCTAACGATAGCGATGTAATTTTTACAATGGTGCAAACCGGTGAGCAAGTTAAACAGTGTTGTTTGGGGCCCCAAGGTATTTTTGCGCATATTAAAACAGATGCACTTTATATTGATAGTTCCACCATCGATGTTAAAACATCGAAAGCGTTGCACGCAGAAGCAGAGCGAAAAAAAATTGCCATGCTAGACGCACCCGTATCGGGGGGGGTTGCCGCTGCTGCTGCTGCCACCTTGACATTTATGGTGGGTGGAACCGACGAAAATTTTGAACGTGGTAAACGTATTCTCGAATATTTAGGTAAAAACATTGTGCATGCAGGAGCAGCAGGAAGTGGTGAGGCAGCAAAAATTTGCAATAACCTGATCTTAGGCATCAGCATGATTGGGGTGTGCGAAGCCTTTGTGTTAGCAGAAAAAATCGGTTTAGCACCCGAAAAACTTTTTGAAATTTGTTCTGCTTCGTCCGGACAATGTTGGTCGCTTTCAACATACTGCCCCTGGCCGGGAGTTTTAGAAAATGTACCTTCAACGCATCATTATAAACCGGGTTTTATGGCCAAAATGATGTTGAAAGATTTGGTGTTAAGCCAAGAAACTGCAGATTATGCCGATATTCACGTTCCCTTGAGTCAACACGCAATGCAATTATTTCAAAAATACGTTGATGATGGAAATGGCGAAGTCGATTTTTCTGGCATTATTAATATGCTAAGAAGTGGATGAGAATCTGTCCTTACTCGCGTTTGGTTTCTACTAATGCGTCTAATAAGGGTTTATGCAGTTTAGGAGAAGCCGCAACGATATGGCCATTTTCAAGATATTTTTCTTCACCCTGAAAATCGCTGACCATACCACCGGCTTCCACCACCAATAATGCACCTGCCGCGATGTCCCAAATGCTGAGGTCCATTTCCCAGAAAGCATCCAAACGACCTGCAGCAAGATAAGCGAGGTCAAGTGAAGCAGCCCCCATGCGGCGTACGCCAGCGGAATTTGGGAATAATGTTGCAAAGGTTTTGAGATAATAAGGCAGTTTTTCGGTATTGCGACAAGGAAATCCCGTCCCTAGCAACGCATTTTCCATTTTAAGGCAGTTGCTAACGCGAATACGGCGATTATTGAGTTGAGCGCCTTTGCCGCGCTCTGCAGTAAAAAGTTCATCTTTAATAGGATCATAAACGACACCCACTGTTAACTTTTCGTCGATGCGCAGGGCAATGGAAACCGCAAATTGCGGTAACCCATGGATAAAATTCGTGGTACCATCCAATGGGTCAATAATCCAGCAAAAACGATCGCCATGAACGGGTTCAGATTCTTCGGCAATGATAGAGTGGGAGGGGTAGCGACGACGGATCTGTTCAATGATTTCTTTTTCGGCCATTTGGTCAGCTTTTGTGACGAAATCATGGCGGGATTTTTCATTGACATCAGACGTTTCTAAATGGTCAAGGAAACGAACGATAATTTTGCCTGCACTGCGTGCAGCTTGGATAGCGATATTGAGCATGGGGTGCATGTGATCATCCTAGGTTAATGCTGGAGTTTCTTTCAGCCGCTAGGATAACAAAATAACAACGGTGGCGGTAGGGCTTGGCCATTCGCCAGGAATTCCCCATCTTTCGATGGAGAATTCCTTCCTTTTTATTGACGCGGGCTGCAGGGGACCTGCATCCTCGCGATCAAGGGGGAGCGCGCAAAGCTCCCCCTGGATAATCCCCCACTGTTTCAATCTTTTGTTTTCTAAAACAATAAGTTGCTAGATAATGAACTTGGGGAATTGCTGGCCATTCGCCTAGGGTTTGAGGATATATTAAATTATGCTAACAGAAGTAAGAATCATTCTAGTCAATCCAAGTCATCCAGGCAATGTTGGCGCCACGGCACGTGCCATGAAAAATATGGGGCTCAGTGAGCTTTACTTAGTGAGTCCTGAACAATTTCCCAGTAAAGAAGCCGTGATTCGTGCTTCCGGTGCGGATGACCTCCTGGCAAATGCATGTGTTGTTCCAGATCTTATGACCGCATTGCGTGATTGTGTCATGGTGTATGGTACCAGTGCTCGAGTTCGCGCATTAGAAAAACCAACCTTACCTCCACGCGAGGCAGCGACTGAAATTTTGTGTGATAAAGTGAAAAGCGCTATTGTTTTCGGACGTGAAAGTACAGGATTAACAAATGAAGAGTTGGCTATTTGTCATCGACACATTGTGATTCCGACGTCTGAAGGTTACCGTTCTCTCAATTTAGCATCCGCCGTACAAGTGATCGCGTACGAATTACGAGTAGCCGCATTAGCAGAGACAGTGACAGAACCCCAATTTATATCGCAGCGTGAGATTGCCTCTGCGGATCAAGTGCTCGGCTTTTATGAGCATTTACAAAATGTATTGATCGATATTAAATTTTTAGACCCTAAACAGCCAAAAATGTTGATGCAACGGTTACAACGGCTTTTTAATCGCGCGCATTTAGATATTACGGAATTAAATATTTTGCGTGGTATTTTAAGTCGTGTGGAGAGAATAACGCGCCGTTAGTGATTAGGAACGTGCACGAAGTTATTTTGCGCATGTTCCTTAAAACAAGCAAAGCTTGCTATACTGTGGACGATCACAAAAAAAATGGGAGGACCGGTGAAGCCATTAAAAAACGAGCCCCTGATTCCAGCATCGACCACGCTCCCAGAACTGACGTTAAAAGCAATCTTCATCGGTTTTTTATTGGCGATTATTCTAGCGGCATCTAATGCCTATTTAGCGCTTAAAATTGGTACCACAATTTCTGCATCGATACCCGCATCTGTTCTTGCCATGGGATTATTGCGCTTTTTTAAACGTTCCAACGTACTGGAAACGAATATTATTCAAACGGCGGCTTCTGCCGGTGAGGGGGTAGCTGCGGCGCTGGCCTTCATTTTACCTGCCATGATTGTTCTGCACATTTGGTCGGATTTTTCCTATTGGCAAACGACGACCGTCACTTTGATTGGTGGTCTTTTGGGAGTTGTTTTTTCAATTCCATTGCGTCGAGTCATGCTACACATGCCTGCTTTGCCTTTTCCAGAAGGAACTGCTATTGGCAATGTGTTAATAACGTCAACACAAAAAGGTAATTTTCTGAAATATCTGGTTAACGGAGGGGTCGTTGGGGGTGTTATTTCTTTTTGCCAAACGGGATTGCAAATTTTTAGTGATACGATACAAGTATGGACGTATGTTGGAAAAAATAGCTTGATGGGTTTTGGGATGGGTCTAATGCCTGCAACACTGGCGGCTGGATATATTATTGGAATTAGAGTGGGTATCACCTTATTAGTAGGCATTATTATAGGATGGTTAATCGTGTTGCCAAGTTTGGCCGCTGTACTCGATATTAATCATGGTATGAGTGCCTATGATGTTGCGATGTCGATTTGGTCTACTCACTTGCGCTTTGTGGGAGTAGGCACCATGTTGGTGGGAGGAGTGTGGACGCTGTTGCGTTTACTTCAACCCGTCTTTGAAGGACTAAAAATTTCATTTCTTGCATTACGCCATCACCGAGAGAGGGATAAATTACCACTGTTACGCACAGAAAAAGATATTTCGATATTGTGGGTGGTCAATTTAACCATCGGTCTTTCTATTATTTTTTATATCGTTTTTTATTACATTATGACGTTTTACAACGTTCATCCACAGAATACTTTGTTTTTATTATTTGCGGCATTCTGTACGCTGTTGTATGTCATTATTATCGGATTTTTATTAGCAACGGTTTGTGCTTATTTTACAGGGTTGGTGGGTTCCACGAATAATCCACTTTCAGGTATTTTGATTATTGCTTTAATTCTTTTATCGTTGCTTTATATGATTCTTTTTGATTTGACTTACAGTGCCCAAGATGTATCTGGTGTCGTTGTTTTAGTAGCGGCAGTTGTTGCCACCATCGCTTCAATTTCAAATGAAAATTTACAAGATTTAAAAGCGGGTTATATGGTGGGTGCAACACCTTGGAAACAGCAACTCATGTTGGGAATTGGCGTGATTGCGACGGCTATTATTATTGGTCCTGTTTTAAATTTATTATTTCATGCTTACGGCATGGCGGGTGTTTTCCCGCGTGCTGGCATGGATACTGCGCAAATGTTACCAGCACCACAAGCCAGTTTGATTTCCGCTGTTATTAAAGGAGTTTTGACCCATCATCTTAAGTGGAATATGATTTTTCTTGGCGCTGGTATTGCAGTGGTGATTATTTTTGTTGATGAATGGTTGCGAAAACGCGGATATTCACTCCCGTGTCTTGCGGTTGGACTTGCTATTTATTTGCCGAGTGAAATTATTACCCCTATTGTTATTGGTGGATTAATGAGTTATTTAGTAAATCATTTTAGTTATTCTGGAATTAAAGACGTCGATAATATACACGATTCGAAGCAGCGGGGGATATTATTGGCGTGTGGAATGGTTGCAGGAAGTGCATTAATGGGAGTTTTATTAGCCATTCCTTTTGTCATTATGGGGGACTCTAACGCGCTACAAGTGATGCCAGCCTTCTTATCACCTCTTGCGGATGTTTTAGGTGTTGTGATTTTTCTCTTGCTGTGTATTTGGTTTTATCGAACAGCCTGTTTTCGAGTAGAAAAATTATGAATCGACCCATTTATTTAGATTATATGGCGACAACACCGGTTGATGAAGAAGTGATTACGGCCATGATGCAATGCATGAGTAAAGAATCTGCTTTTGGAAATTCCGCTTCTGCTTCCCACTATTATGGCTTTCAAGCAAAAGAATTGGTTGATAAAGCACGTCAACAAGTTGCGACGACCATTGGTGCAGATCCTCGAGAAATTATTTGGACTTCGGGTGCAACGGAGGCGAATAATTTAGCGCTGCAAGGCGCTGCGCATTTTTATCGACGACAAGGCAAACATATTATAACCATGCAGACTGAGCATAAAGCCGTGTTGGATGTCTGCCAACATTTGGCAGCAGAAGGTTTTGAAATAACTTATTTAAAACCACATGAAAATGGCCTTTTAGATTTGATGAAACTAAAAAATGCATTGCGACCCGATACAATATTAGTTTCAATTATGCAAGTGAATAATGAAACAGGGATTATTCAAGATATTAGGGGCATCAGCGAAATTGTAAAAACGCACAGTGGTGCTTTATTGCACGTCGATGCGGCGCAAAGTATCGGAAAAATTTCTGTCGATGTCAATGAATTAGCTGTAGATTTACTTTCAATGTCGGCCCATAAAGCCTATGGACCTAAAGGCATCGGTGCTTTATATCTTCGACGCCAGCCGCGAGTTCGTTTGCAACCGATTTTGTTTGGCGGTGGTCATGAGCACGGGCTTCGTTCTGGTACGTTAGCGGTTCATCAAATTGTGGGTATGGGCGTTGCTTTTCAATTAGCGGAGAAAAAATTAATAGAAGATAATGCGCGCATTATGCGTCTGCGCCAACAATTTTGGCAAGGTTTGCAAAAGTTAGAAGGTGTGCGTTTGAATACCGATGCAACAGCGCATATCCCTCATTGCCTCAACATTTGTTTTTCGGGAATTGACGGCGAAGCATTAATGGTTAGTTTGCGTCAAGTGGCGGTTTCATCGGGTTCTGCTTGCAATTCTGCAAACCCAGAACCCTCACATGTATTGCTGGCGATGGGGGTGTCACGCATGGACGCGAATAATTCTCTGCGTATTAGTTTAGGGCGATATACTACCGCACACGAAATTGAATTAGCGACGCAATATTTTTCAGAACAAGTGACTCGTTTGCGACAGGCTTCTCCGATTTGGGAAAAGATTAAATTAAATTTAAAAAATAGGTGATATGAAATCGTATTCAGCGAATTTACTCAATTATTTTTTTCATTTAGATCATGTTGGTATTATTGATGCCGGCAACGGTGTTTATTGTATTGAAGAAGGTTCACCAGAGCAGGGTAATGTGATTAAATTAGCCGTTATGCAAACGGATCATAAGCTCTATTTGGCACGGTTTCAGTGTTATGGTAATGTCACTTTGCTAGCAGCATGCGAATATATTTGCCGTTGGCTAGAAGGAAAAACCGTGCTGGAGGCATCTCATTTAACGGCTGAACAAATTTTAAAAGCATTACAATTATCGCGCTTGCATATTCATATTGCGGTTCGACTTGTTGATTTAGTGAAAAAAGTTATTGCGGAGATACAGATGCAATGATCGCTCGTTATGATCGCCGCTATTTTATCCATTTTTCTTTACAGACCACTTGTGCAGTGGTATTTATGTTTTTTACTTTATTTGGTTTGGATCATATTGGTGCAACTAGTTTAATTTGGGCTGCTGGTGCAAGTAGTCTCGCGTCTTCCTGTTTTATTGTATTTGGTGCGCCGCACACGGAGTCAGCAAAACCGTATCGCATTGTTATGGGCTATTTGATTGCTATTGTATGTGGACATCTGATTCGCATGTTGGCGGATGCGAGTTGTGGTGGATTTCTTTATTTCGTTTGTGATAACCCTATTTATCAGTTACATGTTATTGAAGCGGCGGCTGTAATTTCAATGTGTTTTGCATTTATATTTATGGCATTATTCCGTTGCGAACATCCCCCAGCAGCAGGACTTTCAATTGTGATGGTTTTAGATATCAAATATTTTAAACCCATGATGCTTATTTTTGTTGCTGCAGTTTTGTTAGCGTTGATTCGTCGTTTTTTTGATAAAGCATTAGTGAGATTGGTATAAGATACAGTAATTCCCAGCGAATATTCGCCGGACTGGATGTTTCATGTTGGTTCTGGTCGCGACCCCCTTCAAACAAAAGACCTTCCCGTTGGCGGCACACCGACCATCGCAGTTCGATGTGAAATATCCGGGCTAGGTTGAGTAGGGTGATAGCGCTGCTTAACGGCGAGGTGTGGGAGGAGTAACGTTATTTACTTCTCTTGGCACTGTTGCTCTCCGGTCGGTTGGTCCGTAAAGAAAACTAAGCGCAAATCGAACTTGTTGGTTGGTTGGTTGGGACGTTGTGCCTCTATTTTCGCCACTTGAATTGTCGTCTAAATTTAAGGGTGGTATCTCATTGTTGCAGCTGTTGTCGTTGTTTCTTCTCATAAGCCTGTACCTTTTTTGTATAACTTAGTTTTTTCACACAGTTAAAATATTACCACTAGAAAGTTAACAATATATTAAATAAAAAGACATTTATTTTCTATCGAATTGTTTATGCATGCTATAGTGTTTCAGATAAATATTTTGGTAAAAATAAACTATTTTAATTGTCTTACCGGCAATGGTGCTCACTTTCAAGCTTCCCTCTCCCGCCTGCGGGAGAGGCTAGGAGAGGGTTGGCTTCTAATGGCACGATCATTTTCACCAAAATATTTATCTGAAAAGCTATATGAGGTTTTTTGGAGAATAGGTAGCCTCGCTCTAAAAAAAGTTAGATTTTTTTAGCACAATTAATTTTATGTTAATCCAGAAGAGGTATCCTAAATAAACAGGATGAGAGAAATCATTCGGAAGAAAAACGACTTTTATAATGAAAGGTAGGTATTATGCTTAAGTTATTAAAAATTCTCGGTATACTCGCTGCAACGTGTTTTCTTATCTCCCCTATCGCTTACGCCTGTTGCGTTTGCTTAGTCTGTTAATAGCGAAGCGCGAAAATGAGACGACAGCCAACATTCATAGAACTGTTACAGCAAACTGAGCCCTATGTGCGACAACGCGGTTCTGTAATAACACGCCCCGAGCAAGAGCCTCCTCGTCAATGGCGAAAGCTATTGCAAAATCTCGTATCTGCAGCGCACCACAGCGCGGATACCCTGCGAATTGGCACAGTGAATACGACCCTCCTGAGTCGATGGCTTTATGAATTTTTTCAAGTGTCGCAACAGCTTAATGCTGCACCTTCATCAGAAATAAAAATGACATGGCTAGGATTTCCCATTACAGCGAGTTCATTTGTCATTGCTGTGTTGTTAAAAATAGCGAATCATTTAAAAAAGGCCCAAGACCCTGCTTACGAGGATTATTTTTTCGCTGTACTGTCGAGCGCTTTATTTTACAATCTGCTTGACAATTTTGATCAACAAGAAAAAATAACTGTGGGTTCATTCATTGCGACGAGCTTAACAGTTCCTGTTGTCTCGTTTATTTCTTCGAAACTCACCATTCCTGATTCCACTTATCGTTTGACTTTAGGCTTCAGCGATGTGAATTTTCCCCATTATCCTGATGCCACACGATCCGAAAAAATGCTGAATCTTTTATTGGGATTTTCTTATGGCGCAGCACCCAATACGTTATTGTGGGTCATTAATCGCGAATTAAATGGTGAAACCGTGCCTTTACACGATTGGCAATATGCTATTACAGCCGCTTATTTTCTGATAACGAGTATAGCGAGCTACAAGATGACGGATTGCCCTGAGTTTTTTCACGTATTAGTTGCATTATCAAAAGCGATGCGTGATGGCGCACTCAGCTATAGTGCGTTATCAGGCATTGCCTTTTATGCGCTCATGTATCAGTACGATTGCAAAGATCAACCGTGCTGGAATGAGGTGGTAAATCAACACCTTTCTTTTCTATTACCCGGTATCGCGGCAGGCGTCGCACTGTACTCTGGCGCACATACCCATTTTCGTTACGATAAAAATCATGAATCGAATTTACATTTAATCGATTTATGCACTCAGGTAAAAACAAAGTTATCTTCTTGTCTCACTTCTCTTTTTTGCAGAACAAATACAGTACCTGAAGACAATGAGTTGGAAAATGCACTCATGCTTCAGTTATAAAAAATCTCCCGGCCAGCGATTCCCCAAGTTCATTATCTAGCAACTTATTGTTTTAGAAAACAAAAGATCGAAACAGTGGGGGATTATCAAGGGGGAGCTTTGTGCGCTCCCCCTTGATCGCGAGGACGCAGGTCCCCTGCAGCCCGCGTCAATGAAAGGGAAGGAATTTCCCATCGGAAGATGGGGAATTCCTGTCTCCCGGCCTACACCCGGGAATTTTTATCTGAAACTGGTATGACAACCTGAAAAATCGGGAGTTATAGAGTAATGACCGATGCGTTGCGAAACATCGCTAAATGCGCGACGACCAATAATGCAATGTGCCGTTGCGCTGGGGTGGATATCATCCCAAAATAACGTGTGTTCTGGATCTTCACAGATGGTTCCTGCAGATTCGAATATCGTGCTTCCCCCTGTATAACAAGCCGTATTCGTATTTTCGATTTGGTAATGAGTGGGATTTTTAGAGAGATCCTCTAAAATACCCTGCAAATTCGTTGGAATAAGCACAATACCATAATCACGAACGAGCGGCGCGAGTTTTTCCTGTAATTGCTGATTATGTTGATCGATCATGCGTTTCAAGCTTTCTTTTTCAGAGGCATCTGCCTGATTAAAGCGCGGTGTTGCCGAAATATCTGGAAATGTGGGTAACACGAAATAATGTGCTTGAGCCCCTTTAATTAATCTTTCCATGCATTTTACAATCATGTCCGTAACCGCATGAGCATCACGCCAATGATTTAAATAATCGTTACCGCCAATTAAAAGTGTGAATACCTGAATCTTTCCCCAATCTTTCCACTACATTTTCAATTTTGGCGCTATGATCTTCAAAATGTCTGATTGATACTTTGATAG
>MGOZ01000009.1 GCA_001797285.1 Coxiella sp. RIFCSPHIGHO2_12_FULL_42_15 | reverse complement strand
GCTAATCGTGGCGCCCGTGCTTAATGCGGGCGTTTGTCTCATCTTAATTATATCGAGACGGGTGGTGTAATTTAGCGTGAGACATCACAACAATGGCCAGCATCTTTTTTGCTGTTTCACGATCTAAATCACTCACTTGAATTTGAAAAAAATTCTCCCCATTTAACTTTATCAATTGAAATACAGGAGCAATTGATGGGTCCAATTCTTGAAGACGATCGTTATACCACTCATGAAAAACAGAGAGGCTTTTTCCGACTTCAGACGCAAAAAGCCAAAGTTGGGCATCTTGACAAGGAAGACCACCCGATTTCCCAAGCACATTCACCCAGTTAAAGATACCCTCTTCATCCGGAACTAGGTTTTCTGTAAACTCAATAACAGCATAGTGACGCCCTTCAATTATTTTTTTGGGGCAATTTCCCCTCCTGTCTTTTAATTTTTTTCGCATGGTTGTCATATCAGAAATAAATTCTTCCTGATTTTCTTCGTGTTGATCAATGGCATGCTTTTTCATAAACCGTTTTATTTCCGCCCGAAAAAAAAACTCAAGGTACCCAATACTTTCCTCATTGCATAATAGTTGATATCTGCTTGCGTCCTCCTCATCATTGGCTTCTTGCTTTACCACATAATGAGAAAGGAAATCCACTTTTTCAGCCTCTCGTCCCATACGAAAATAGTTGTGTGTAAAAATGCTTTCTAAAAAATTTGACCGTATGCTTGCATTTCGACATTGAAATCCCAATAAGGATGAAAGTAATTTTAAATATTTAATTTTTGCTTCATGGATTCTGTTATAATCAACAGGCATTTCTTTTTTTACGATTTCTAACTGAGCGTAGGCCTCTCTTAACAAAGAAAGGTAAATATTAAAATGCTCTTCTAAAATTTTTCCATTCGTCAAGCGAGTTTCGGCTATTGATTTTTGACGGGAAATTTCCGTTTTATCTATTTCTTTAAAATGAGAATATAAATTTTTCATTGTGAGTTGGCTTTTGAATAAGATTTCGGATGGAAAAACGAATTTGATGAATTCATTCGAAATAGGTTCTTTTTCAGAAAATGAAAAAATTTTATGCTCGACAAGAAAAAAAAGTACTTTATCTTTAAAAAAAACAAAATGCTTCAACATTCTTGGATCGTAACAGGATTGATTTTTAGGATCAGAAATCATATTACATAATCGATTCATAGAACCAACTGTGATCGGTTCATCGAGAATCGCAGCGATTTTTAATTGATTTTGTTCATTTTCTTGGTTAGTATATTTCATGGGGAACTCTTTGTAATACAATGTAACGTTCTTTTACCAGCTCTGACGCATCAACTAGGGTGTGTCATCAATTCGCTAAATAGCGTAGACTCTGCACCTAAGTTCGTCATCCCGGAAATCGCACAGCGATTGTCCGGGATCCGTGTGCCGAGCATGGCATGATAAAAACTACCTTGTTTGCAAGAAGAAGTACACAAAACAGAGTAAAGAATGGCCTAGACCAATTAATTGGGAGTGTGTATATACTAAAATGATAGATGGATAATAGAGGGGGGGCGCTATAGCTTTTCAGATAAATATGTTGGTGAAAATGATCGTGCCATTAGAAGCCAACCCTCTCCTAGCCTCTCCCGCAGGCGGGAGAGGAAAGCTCGACAGTGAGCACCATTGCCAGTAAGACAATTAAAATAGTTTATTTTTACCAAAATATTTATCTGAAACACTATAGCACGACCGCCATTGAATAATGCAGTAGATTAATAACGGATTGAGGCAGGTCCAACGCAACAAAGACATGCGTTTGAACAGTATTATGCGTTAGCTGCCTAATTGCGCCCAGGGGAAATGCGTCTGAAGATTTTTTCGAAAAAAGGAAAATTTGCGACAGAACCCCTATGCTGGTTGAGGATGTCAAGCAATAGCTTCAATCAACGCCCATAAATAATTCGGTAAATGGGGTCGAGGATACCATGCTAAACACAAATGATTTTCATAAATTTTATGGTCGTTCAAAATAATTAATTTGTTATTGTCTAAATAGGGTTGACTGAACTCTTTGGTCAACAATCCATAACCGAGTTTTTCTGCAATCATCCATGCCAATGATTCGGTACGATTCACGAAGTGTCGCTGATGATTACAGTCGTCGAATAAACGATAGCGTTTAAGATAATTAAAAGTCATTTGATCGTCGGGGGCATAATCGATAATCGGTTCGCGTTGAATAATTTCTTTTAATTCACGATGACGCCATGCGGAAGAGCATACTAAAACGTATTGCTCGGGTTGTAGTGTTTTGCTTTCCATTTCTGCTGCAAGATGTTCCGGTTGGATGATGGCAAGATGGGCTTGTCCTTCGCGCAACTGCAAATGTCGGTGTTCATCGTCCGTAATGTCAAAATGCACGAGCAAACGTGGAAATGCTTGCAGCACAGAAAAGCATTGCCGGATCACGCGAGAGCCCATAAAACTGGTGGGCCCACTGATTTTGATTTCGACGGATTGTGTGACACCACTGGCTTTGATCTCGCTCAACGTTTCATGCTCGAGGTCCAAGCAAGCGTGACAATAGCGTAACAACGTTTCTCCTTCCGCGGTAAGCAACATGCCGCGGCGACTACGGACGAAAAGACTAACGCCCAGCTTTTGCTCGAGCAGGCGTAGGCGCTGGGTCACTGCAGTTTGGGTGAGGTGCAACGCTGTGGCTGCCTGGTGGACGGTGCCACATTTTGCAATATAAACAAAAGCTTGTATTTGAGGGCTTAGTAAACTCAATTTTTTTCATCACAATTTAAATATAATTCATTTTTCTTATACCATTCTACCTGCTATAGTGCAACCTAAATGAGCGGTGTTATTCAACTGAGAAAAACAGTTGGAGCGAAAAATTCCGGCTGGACCCAAGCGATTGGTCGTTCAGCCGGTTTGTTCGTTTTGAGAGGGGGCAGATGAAAGCACATAAAAAAATTGGCATGTTGTCTTTGGCATTATTAATCACAGGGTCAGTCGACAGTATTCGTAACATGCCGACGACAGCGTTATTTGGGCCACAACTGATTTTTTTTGCTGTTTTAGGGGCGCTTTTCTTTTTAATTCCGATTGGTCTTGTGTCAGCGGAATTGGTGACCACCAAAGATTTAAAAAGTGGTGTTTATCAGTGGGTAAAGGTAGCACTGGGTAAACGCGCTGCTTTTTTCGCAATTTGGCTGCAGTGGATCAATACGTTAGTATGGTACCCCACCATTTTGTCGTTTATTGCAGGTACAGCCGCTTATCTCATCAATCCGGCGCTCGCACAAAATAAATGGTATTTAGTGGCGGTTATTCTCATCGTCTTTTGGTCACTCACAGGGGTAAATTTAAAAGGCATTAAAGTGGCAACGACGGTTGCTTCGGTTTGTACGTTACTCGGTGTTGTCATCCCCATGTTATTGATCATCAGCTTAGGATTAGTTTGGGTGGCGAAAGGGTTCCCGTTGCAAATTCATTTTGCTCACACAACGGTGTTGCCCACATTCAATGATGTCAATTCATGGATTTCGTTAACGGCGATTATTACTTCTTTTCTCGGGATGGAATTAGCCGCTGTGCATGCGAAAGAAGTGGAAAATCCGCAAAAGAATTTTCCGCGTTCTTTATGTTTTTCGGTATTTTTTATCATGGCAACGATGATTCTTGGATCGTTGGTCATTGCGTTGGTATTGCCACAGAAAAGCATTCATTTGGTGGATGGCACGATGCAAGTGTTTACGCAATTTTTTAATGCCTATCATATGGATTGGTTGTTGCCTTTTTTGGTGGGAGCTTTAGTGGTTGGCAGTATCGGCTCCATGATTAATTGGGTGATTTCACCGGCACAAGGGTTATTACAGGCGGCAGAAGATGCTTTTTTACCAACCTTCTTTCGTAAAATCAATCAAAATGGGGTGGCGAGTCACCTTATTTTAATTCAAGCGGTGTTAGTAACCGTCATGTGTTTGGCGTTTGTGTTAATGCCATCCGTGAATGGCTCTTACTGGTTATTAATGGATTTAAGCACACAACTTTATGTCATTATGTATGTTGTTATGTTTATTGCTGCATGGAAATTCAAATGGGAAAATCCCAATCGAGCAGCGACCTTTAAAATTTGGGGTGGGAAAATAGGGATGGTGATTACCGCTCTTTTTGGTTTGATGGGGTGTTTGGTGACGTTCGTTATTGGGTTTGTACCACCAGGTGATATTAATGTGGGAAGTGCACTGCATTTCATTGCTATTTTCAGTATGGGTTTGGTCATCATGATATTACCGGTATTCGCTTTTTATCCTTATGAAAAACGTAACCGCTTGATGTCAGGACTCGCTACGTCGATTCAGGTGTCGCGCGAACTTGAACGGACACAAAATGCGTAAATGGTTTTTTGTTGGTAGACTTCTCCAGGGTTGAGTACGGTGGTTGGAAAATTGCTGTGGTGGGGAGAGTCAGGATAGTGCTGCGTTTCTAGTGCAAAACCACCGCGAAAATCATAGACATGCCCAGACTTTCCAATGATATCTTTCGTTAGAAAATTCCCACTATAAAATTGTATACCAGGTTGCGTGGTATACACGGACATTTCGATGCCGGATAAAGGAGAATAAGCTTGGGCTGCCAAGGTCAATGTATCCGCCTTTGGGGCATCGATAATGAAGTTATGATCATAACCGTTAGCAATTTTTAATTGTGTATCGTGTGCCTGGATTTTTTCACCTATTGAATGTGACGTTCGAAAATCAAATGGAGTATTTTGTACGGAAGCAATGACTCCCGTTGGAATTTGATTTTCATCTGTTGGGGTATATTGATGAGCGTTTATTTTCATCCATTGATTTAAGATGGATCCACTCCCCTCCCCAGATAAATTAAAATAGGAATGGTTAGTTAAGTTAATGATGGTTTTTTTGTTCGTTGTGGCCGTATAAGTAATTTCAAGCTGATTTTTGTTTTTGGGTAATGTGTAAGTCACGGTTGTATCCAATTGACCGGGAAATCCTTGATCTTTGTCCGGTTGAACGAAGTGAAGTTCTAGTGATAGTGCATCCCCAGTTTCTTTTATTTTGGGCGTCCAAATTGCATTATTGAAACCGATGACGCCACCACTGTGAAGGGTATTTCCCCGGTCATTTTTATTGAGTTGATAGGCGGTTCCGTCCAGGCTAAACTCACCCGCCTTAATGCGATTTGCGTAGCGACCCACAAGAGCGCCAAAATAAGTGGCGCTATCTTTTAAATAAGAAGAAAGTGAATCGTACCCTAAGACAACGTCATAAGGACATTTTTTAAAACCAGGAACGATCAATTGGGTAATAATGCCTCGATAATTGGTAATATTGACTTGCATTCCTGTGTTGTTTTTGAGTTGAAATAACAAAACGGGGGTTTTATTTCCCGGCAGATTTCCAAAAAAGGATTGCGTTATCATTGACTGAGCACCACAATGGCCAAAAAGAAAAAACAAAAAGAAAGCATAGGTTATTTTAGCAGTTATTTTTTTTGGCATAGTCCTTTCCTTTGTTGTCATTTTGTCAAATCCCGTGGCTTGCGGCAGAATTTTTATTCATGAGAAGAGCTTTTAGCCACTTTTCGTGCAATAAGCCAAAAACAAACGCTGGCCAATACCAAGAGTAGCCCCCACCAAATCGACGGATGACCGCGAGTAGCGGGGTCCACTGATCCCGCGGCCACATAATAAACCCCAGTAAAAAATAAGATAATCCCATATAAAGCAAAAAGGCCTGCCACAAAATGCCAAAAATTTAATTTCACAAGAGATCTCCACGGTTACCAAAAGGCTGCATTGATCGCAATGAAAATAGCAATTGAAATCAGTGCCCAAAAGCCGGGGCGACGCCAGTAGATCACATCAGCACGAGAACCAATTTTATTTTTTTCAAAGATTAATCCTTCTAACGTTGCTCTGGGTTGTTGATCGGTCAGTAGGCTAATGAGGATGGTCAAACTTCCTGTAATGATAAAAGCCCAAATCGCACGCCAAAAATTAATGGCCATCAGACTGGCATTGTCGTTGAATGCAATATAAGCGGGTGAAAACCAATGAAACTCAGTAGCAAAAAAGGAAATCGCTGCACTGAGCATTCCGACGAGCAACCCCCAAAAAGCACCAGCCCCATTAATGCGAGGGAAAAACATCCCCAAAAAGATAATGCCAAACAGCGGGGCATTGACAATCGAAAAGAGCGCTTGCATGTATTCCATGATAGTGGGTTCACTTTTAGCTCCATAGGCGGTAAGAATACTCAGTAGAATACCTAAAATAGTGACTATTCTTCCGACCATAAGATAATGCGAGTCACTGGCATTTTTTACAAAATGAGCACGATAAATATCGTAGGTAAAAACCGTATTGAATGCACTTACATTGCCAGCTTGTCCAGCCATAAAACCGGCAAGTAGTGCGGTAACCCCTAAACCCAAAAGACCGTGAGGGTACTCCAAGTTAACGAGGTACAATAAAGCTTCATCCGGTCTGTCGAGCGCGGGCAATTGCCCCATCTTTTCTAGTGTTAAAACGAGTAATCCAGCACCCACTACAATAATAGGCAATGCCATTTTGAAAAAGGAAGCGATAATGGGTGCCATGCGTGCAGAAGATAAATCTTTTGCTGAAAAGGCGCGTTGAATGACCAAAAAATCAGTCGTCCAGTAACCAAAGGAAAGCACAAAGCCTAGACCTAGGGCAATACCAAACCATTCGATACCCATCAAATTGTTTTGAGGGGAACCGGTTATTTTCCACAAATGAAGATAACTCGTGGGTAAGCGGGCAATAATTTCATGCGCTCCGCCAATATGGACATAGCCCAGAATAACCGCTAAAAATAAGCCAAACCAAATAATAAAAAACTGCATGACTTCAGAAAAAATTGCAGATGCAAGACCTCCTAAGGCGATGTAACACGCCACCGTTGCTGAGGCGACCCATACACTGCTATTAAAATTCCAGCCCACAAAAACATTCAACACCAATGCCATGGCATACATGTTAATGCCCGACATGAGTAAGGTTACAATCGCAAACGCGTACGCATTGAGTGTTCTTGTTGCGCCGTTGAAACGCAGATTCAGATACTGTGGAATAGAATGAATACGTGTCGCATAGTAAAAAGGCATCATGTAAATTGCCAAAAACAACATAGCGGGAACGGCGCCAATGAGATAAAAGTGTGCGGTTAATACGCCATAGGCGTAAGATTGGCCGGACATTCCGAGTAACTCGAGTGCACCCATGTTGGCACTTAAAAAGGCGAGCCCCGCAATCCAGGAAGTGTTTTTTCGGCCTGCGAGAAAAAAATCAGCGGAATTTTTTGTTTTTTCTTTAACGTAAAAACCAATTCCTAGGATAAAAATAAAATAGAGGGCAATGATAACAAAATCGATAAAATTAAGATGTGTCAATGCTGTCATTTAGAAACACGCCTTTATGGCTTGTGGTGTTTGTAGCCAATGTGTGTCACGCTCAACCATCCACTTTCTCTAATACACATGAAATCGATTATGTTGTAAGTCGAGATGAAAAAGCAACCTGTAAAATGGTTAAGTATTCATTGCTTACAGCAGAGAGAGAAAAATCTTACAAAGGCGACACCCTGCTGAATAGTCAGGAATTTCCCATCTTCATTTTTTTATTGTATTACCGGAAATCACTGGAGGTGGAATAATCTCATCAACTTTTTTCAACATTTCTTCCATTCCTTTTGCTGGATCGCGCAGACACTCCGCCCTGTAATTTTCATCGAAGTTAGCATCACCAAGAAACTTTGTCTCTTTTTTGAGCATATCAATAATCTGCATAATCAGACTTGCAGCGGTATTGCGATGCATGGGATCAATAAGATTGTTGATCCACCCTGTTTTTTTACCTACAGTTAACAGACTCTCTTGAACAAATTTTACCCCATTCGATCTGCAACGCCACAAATCGCAACGATGGTTCAGCATTGATAACTCATGGATTAAGTCAGCCATAACCGCCCGTTGATCTTCTTTTGCTCCTGAAAAACTTTTTGTTTTTAGGGGGTTGCTTGGATCATAGTTTGTTGAATTCTCGCAAACTGAATCCACCAGGTCTGGCTTAAATCCAAGGTCTTTGGCAACTTCAGATATGATGTGAGCACTTCGCTGACCATTACTCGCATCCTCATCCCCATTAAGTTCATTAGTTCTGCCACACCGTTCTAAGAATACATTGAGTTCAAATAATGCTAATTCTTCCTGATTATACTGGTTCATCGCGTTTTTATATTCTTCCTTCCCGTAAAGCTTCACCACTTTCATCAGCGCCACGAGGCCTACGCGTTTTCTCATTGCGTGAGTGACATCGTGATTATTTCGATATATCACAGCGTTATCACCCACTTGAGCATCACTCGGATCATCTTCATATGGCATATTAATCAAATGCGTTGTAAGGGCATGCCAGAGCATATCCACTGGCATGCCCCCATCCCTATCCCCACGCTCCCAATATTTCACCCAGGGTTTAAGCACAGGAAGATGCCGAAGTACGGGATTTTTGTAGAAAGATTTATATTCCTGTACTCTACCGATAGCGACTGCTGAAACGATATCCTTCTCGTTAATGTTCGAAAATAAGTTAGGTTCTTTTCCCTTTTTTTGCTGACAATAATACTTTCGCGATTTTTTATATAATTCTTCTTGCTCGCACATTTTTTGATGATAAGCCTGCGCTAAGACGGGGCAATAGGATTTCCCCACATAGGGCACATACGTTACATCTCCTTCTGGAGAATAGGTACGACCTTCTTCTAGCACCTCTATCACCTTAGGATCTTCATGGTAGGCAGGAGGCAAAAGAGATAAAAGGAACTTTTTTACCTCTTCTGCGTTATGCTCGTTTGAAAAAAACGCTTCAAGAGAAGTCCCTTTCGGAAGGGCTTCTTTTAAAAGTAAATTAAAATCAACAACCCCTAATGGTAAAGAGACCGCAAGATCAGCAAGTTTAGTCATCAAAGCCAAACTGCTTGCACTCAACTTAACATGTTTTCCCGTCATTGGATTGTAATAGCAAATTGGAAAAGTCAAACGAGATACTTTTTCGTTCAACATCAATTGTATTTGCGTGGTAACGGCTATAATTAACGACCCTATTGAAAGACCTCCCGCTTGATGGCTAGATAACACAATATGCGCAATATCCCTTCCCAAATCCGGTATTGGATTTTTAGGGTTTTTGCGTTGTTCGGTTACGGCTGTCTCTATGACTACCTCATTGTAAGGCATTATTACATCCTGCTCTTCGGCACGACGGAGGCACCTGTTTTCATTAATTTTAAGTCGTTTCCTCTGACCAGACTCATAGAAAGGCTCCTTACGCCCCTGCATTTGCTCTAGTTTTCGTTTGTGGCTTTCCCCGTCCCTTCCTTTCATTTCGCCCACATTTCGCATCCTTGGATTATTTTTCGAACCTGTCAAAATTGCCCAGCCATTCTCTCGATCGGTCTTGACTGGAAGTAATCCCTTTGGTCCATATTCCATTTGTAGTCTCTCCAAAAACGCATCGCCTTTCGCCGCAAACATGATCTTTGACATATCACCTTTGTATGCAATGGAAGGGCCAATTGACACTCCGTATCCTATGGTAAAAAGGGCGATAGAAATACCGGGAACGGTCATCACTGCTGATTGCACCTCATGCTGTGCGTTATTCAAAAGATCATCTATAAAACGGGTCGTTCGGTGACGCGCTACAAGATACACTTCTTCACCCGGAGGGGAAGTGTTTTGGCTATTCGTTAGTAGGTGAGCATGTGAGTATTTTTTTTGAAGTCTTGCCAATAAAGCAGTTAGATCTTCACGTAATGGGTGCCAAAAGCACAGTGGCTGCGGCTTGCCATAATCTTCTTCCTCGATATATCGTTTCAAGGCCTGTATAGCAACATACATTTCTTTGGCTTCTGGACCAGAGAGCTCATAGCCATGCTCTATCCCTGGATATTGTATGAAACAGCGTTTTGACCCAAGTTCATTATACCCCTCTGATACAGCAGGTAATTCAACATGAGCGGGTTGAATCATGAAAGAAAAACTTTTTATATCTCCTTTATCAACGGCCAAGTAGCATGCCGTTTTACCATCACGATTGACTTTATGTGGGTTAATAAATTTTGATTTCATCAAAATTTTTACAACATCATCATGCTTATTGGCGACGGCCCATGACAATGGGGTCATGTCATGGAATGGGGCAGAAGCAGAAGCAGACAAAAAATTTAAATCAATTCCTTCTGCCACTAATGTCTCCAGTTTATCCAAAGGAATCGGGTCCTCAAGTAATATTTTCTCTAAGCGTTCTCTATTTTTTTCCTCATTAATTCTAATGGAGTTATTTTGATCTAAAAAATCGCAGGGAATTTGTGCCTCTGCATAGAAGTTTTTTGCGAAGCTGGAGTCAATCGATTTCCTAAAGAATTCTGCTAATTCTCGTTTTGCCTCTTTTGATTTAAGACGACGACACACGGCAGCAATTTTTTTAAGCTTTTCCAGGGACTCTTTCTGTTGAGGCTCTTCTTTATAATAAAGCAATTCGAGCGATAATAGCTCTTTTATCAATTGCTCTATAACATGCTTTAAACAGCTAGAGAACTTAGGAAAATTACCTGAAGTGACAATAAGGGAATCAATATATTCTAACGAAGTCGTTCCTGCGCGATTCGAAGATAATATTTTTGCATTAAATTTTTTTATCAGTACTTCAACAAGATCTGCGCGGCCCATCTCAAGAGCTGCCATTAGCAAATTTTTACCCTGTGAAAAAAATTCAAATTGAGGATCAAGCGGTTCTATAGCATCTTGGCCTTCTCGTAACAAATATTGATCGGGTAACGCCTCAGGCGCATTAATCTCATAGAGCACTTGTGCGGCGATTAAGCTAGAACGAATCTCTGGTTTTAACCCCGGCACCATTAATAAATTTTTTATGTCCTGATAATTGTAAGGCTCAGCATGCTGTAAAATCATTTTGACGATAGCCTGATCAGAACGCTCAACAGCAAGCGCCAATAGCGTTTTTCCTTGCCGATGCGAAGGCCAAGTGGCATCAATGAAACGCCCTTCTAACATTTCTTTAATAAGGTACTGATTACCTGATACTATAGCACTTGCCAAAATACAGTGAATGATATGTCCGAATTGACCGGACGTACAGCGCTGCTGATCGAGTAATGAAAACTTGGCGTATTGAACAACCCTTAGGGCTTCACCCGTATCTTCTACTGAAATCTCGCTGACTTTACACAAATCCATAATGAGTTCATCATGTAGCACTTTCTCAGGAAAAAGAGTAATCCGTGCAACAGATGAAATGGGTACGTTTCCTTTTGCCGAAAGTAAAACGATTCTGAGGATATATGAGCTGTTACTTTCAAGAGCAAGTACCAAGAGACTTTTGCCCCCCGGTTGCGAAGACCAACTGGCATCAATGTGACGAGAAGGCGCGTTTGGCAGTATCGCTTGAACAAGCTTCTCATTGCCTGATGCTATAGCACTTGCCAACAGACAGTGAATGGCACGCTCGAATTGCTCAGGACTACATTGACCCGAGCTCAACAAGTTGTTTAATAAATTAATGACTGTTCGAGCGTGTCCTGTATCAACTTCTCCTGAAATCTCCTCGACGTTAGACAACTCATTAATGAGGTCATCGGGTATTTTTTCTGATTGCACTGACGCAGCGGCAAGCAATAAAACCGCAATGTCTGAAATATTCATGCAACTCACTCACCTCCACACTGACCAGCCATTCCCGCTGAACGCGGGAATCGCCTTACACCTTACATAAGGCGACTATACCACCCAATAATTAAGTTATTATTAAATATATTTAAAAATGGACAAAAAATTGAAGACTAGGTGTAGCTTCGGACAGAAAACCTTGCTAAAGGGGCCTAAGTTGTAATACCATCACTCGACCCTGCACTGGGCGCCGTCATCGTCTCTTGCTTCAGGGGCGCCGCCCTTTGGGGATGGGATGAGCTCTATAGTGTTTCAGATAAATATTTTGGTAAAAATAAACTATTTTAATTGTCTTACCGGCAATGGTGCTTACTTTCGAGCTTCCCTCTCCCGCCTGCGGGAGAGGCTAGGAGAGGGTTGGCTTCTAATGGCACGATCATTTTTACCAAAATATTTATCTGAAAAGCTATAGCAATTTAAACGCATCTCACTTTTAAGCCAGCTTGTATATAGGAACATTGTATTATGCCGCAGGTCTATTTTGGGAATTCTGTTTTTGACAAACCAGTCTATTTAAAAATTCCAACCGACCAATTACAACGACATCACGAATTTTGGCAACTGAGCTATTTTCCAACAGGGGAATTGCTAAAGATTTTATTTGCATTGCATGAATCGCCTTATGTTGACATGGGACCTGATAATTATTTTTCGCAGTATCAATATGGGGAAACCACCGTGTATAGGACAAATCATGATGCATTGCACGGATTGCGTAAAATGCTTTACGCTGAAAATTATCTTAATTTTTTGCAACAGCATGGAAATACCCGTATTTCTAATGCTATTGAGGCGCTTGTCAAAGAAGAGCGGGCATGTTTTTTGCTATTTATGTTTTTAGAGCGTATAGGCCGGACGAATGAACTTTCTTCGAATAAAGATAGTTCAATTTTTGGCAGAACGTCAGCAATTTTCAGAGAGGTTGCTCTTCCTTTAGGATTTAAACGCGAGCTGGTTGCTGTATTTTGCGAAATCTATTGTAATAATCACAGGGCAACTGAAAGTTTAAGCGAAAGAGAAGGATTAACTGGAAGCAGTGAAACGATAAAAAATAAAGCGGTATTGTTTAGGGAGATTATTGCACTTTCACATCATACAGACCTGGTCCGTTGTCGTCCTCGTAAAAACGTAGCGTCTTGGTTGGTTGATGATTTATCGAAGTTAATCAAAAGTCAGTATAACGCTAAATTCGTGACGCAGATTGCAGCATGGTCGGTTGAGATGGCTGAATTTTCGCTCTTTGAAACTGGAACGTGTTATGATCCACAGAGTGGGGATATTCTTCGTGATAATTTTCCGGTAAAAGTGGACGCGTTGCTTCATCGAGACAAAATCACTGAAGTGCTACAATCTTTTTCATTACTTCAGAAGACGGCGCGAATAGATCAAGAATGTCCTTCTTTATTTTGGAAGGCGCCTGTGGCTTTTTCTGAAAAAAAGCGGAAGGAATCGCACGATCAATTGAAGTTGGTGCAGGACGCAACTCCTCCAGCACGAGAGTTTATTGAGGTTACTCTTTTTAAATCAGGCCGTAGTGGTGAGCTCGCTGTTAAGTTTCCGTCGCAGGAAGACAGGGATCTTTTTATAAATGCCCTTGGGGGATTAGGGAAATATTTCAATGGTGAGCCCTTTCCTCGACGAGAGGATGACAGAGATCCGAGCTTATTTTATATTCCGATCGATCCAATGAATTCATTTCAATTTAGAAAATTAACAGTAGTTTTCCCAAATCCTGACCAAAGAATTGCGTTTGGAAACTTGCTTTCGCCTTTCTTGTCTACTTTTTTACACGCGCCATACAATAACCCTTCAGCGCTTGAAATTTACCATGCCGCACTGTTCACCCCCTCTAGGCCCTTAACGGTAAGCTTAGAAAGATTGGCGTTAACCCGATGCCCACAACCATTTTCTCAGCTGTCTTTTTCACCACGACCCAAAAACACAGGTTTTGAAATTGGGTATCCTTACGCACCGTCATAATTTCAGCGGCCCCTGAATGATGCACCTTCACCATTCTCGGCGCATGTCAGGTAAAGTTCCTAGGCATGGCTATCACCAATCATTTTAAGCGGGATCCTTGTGGGCAAAAGCAGGCTCGGGTAGCCCTTTCACGCCCGTTTTAATAGCAAATAACGCGCCCGCCGGGTTGGGTAGGGATTTTGTTTCGCGCCGATCGCGTGAACAGGAAGTGACATACAACGTATCTAAGGCGGGTCCCCCAAAAATACAGCTGGTTGGGCGCAGGGTGGGAATTTCAATGTGCTCCATGAATTGGCCCGTGGGGGCATATCGAAATATTTTTCCACTATTCCATTGCGCTTCCCAGAGACACCCGTCGCTGTCGACAGTGAGACCATCAGGTTCAACAGAACTGGGGTCAAGTTGTAAAAATATTTTTCGATTGCTAATCAGGCCTTTTTTTAAATCGAAATCGTACTGGTAAATGCGATATCTTAATCCATCGGTATAATAAAATTTTTTATCATCTGGACTGAAACCAAGTCCATTAGAAATGGTAATGTCTTTTTCCATGAGCACCACCTGGTGATTGGGATGAAGGCAGTATAATGCTCCCTTGGGGTGTTCAACGTCATGATGAGCAACTCCAAACCAGAAGCGTCCGGCGCGGTCGCATTTTCCGTCGTTCATATAGACATCCGATGGCCACGGGGTGATTTTGGCGATGGAGGTCATTTTCAAGGTGGGTAGTGTGATGGAGACGATGGAATTATCGAGGGTGGCAATTAATCCATGCGGAAAATGGGGTACCACCGCACCGACTTGGCCAGGCAGCTGCCATTCGCGATAGAGATGGTTCGCATCTAATCGATGCAATGTGTTGCGCACCAAATCCAGCCAATAGAGGGCCTGTTCACCCGAGTGCCATAAAGGGCCTTCGCCCAGCGCGTTGGGACCCTGCCAAACGCAGTTGATTTCAACCTTTTTCCCACTCATTTTTTACCTATGGGCAACAAATCTTATACCCTTCCTCCATCGACGATAAAACTCTGTTTTGTAATTAAGGCACTGTCATCCGCCGCCAAAAACAAAGCCATCCGCGCCACATCCTCAGGATAAATTTTTTGTTTTAACGCTTGTTCCTGCAGCAACTCCTTTTCTGCCTCGGGAGTTAACCATTTTTCAATTTGGCGTTCAGTCATCACCCAGCCTGGTAAAATGCAATTGACGCGAATGCGGTGCATTCCAAACTCGCACGCCAATGCACGCGTTAGTCCAATGATCCCCGCTTTAAACGTGGAATAACAGGGATAAACGGACATTCGCGATAATAGAAAACAGTTGGAACTGAAGTTAATGATGGAGCCACCGCCATTTGTGATCATTTGTGGAATTAATGCTTGAGCCGTAAAAAATTGGTGCCGCAGATTAATGTCACACGATTCGTTCCAAAAGGATTCTGTGACTTCAGCCGTGTTGTGACGAGTATCGTCAGCCGCATTGTTGATGAGAACACGTATGTCCTCTAATTTTTGACAAGCGTATTTTATGGCAGATTGAATTTCTTTAATCTTTTTTAAGTCACAGGGAAGGAAAAGGGGAGGAGTGTGTCCAGCGGATTGTATGTTTTGGATGAGTGTCGAAGCGGCGGTTTGATTTCGGCCGACAAAAGCGACACGCGCTCCTTGCTGGCAAAAGTGTTCAACGAGCGAAGCACCGATACCGGTGGTACCCCCCGTGATAAAAACACCGCGATTTTTTAGGCTTGGATAAGTAGCAAAGGAGGTCTTCATCACTATTCTCAATTTATTTTAAATAGGGTTTTAGCCACAGCAACGAATTGTTGAGCGGCTTTTAATACTTTTTCAGCGGAATCATTAGGACGATATAAAGCACCACCGAGGCAAAAGCCTGCAGCGCCTGCATGATAATAATCCAGCATTTTTTCAGGCGTAATGCTTCCAACGGGGAATATTGGGTGACCGGGTGGCAATACCGCCATTAAAGATTTTAAAACGGCTGGGGGATTTGCTTCCGCGGGAAATAATTTCAGGGCATCTGCACCGGCCGCAATGGCGGTGAATGCTTCCGTGGGGGTTGAAAATCCTGGGATACACAGCAGCTGTAAGCGTTTGGCCTCTTGGATGATCTCGACATTGGTGTGTGGCGTAATAATCAATCGACCACCGACATCGGCAACTTTCTTGACATCCTGTACGTTAAGGATGGTTCCTGCACCAATCAGCGCGCGATTTGAAAATTTTTTTACTAACGTGGCGATGCTTTTTAAAGGGTCTGGTGAATTGAAAGGGATTTCGAGGCATAAAAATCCTGTGTCTATTAAAATACTGCCGATAGTTTCAGCATCCTGAACAGGAATTCCGCGTAAAACAGCAATCAACGGGAGGCGTTTTAAGAGGGTGGTTAATTCAATCATACAAAATCACCTCTTCAACAGGTTGCTTTCTATTGCTAATGATAATAAGCCATCCGTTATGGCGGCATCAACGTCCAATTCTTGAACCGTGAGATTAAATTGCTGAAATGCTCTGGCGTAGCGTTCGGATAGGGTGGTGTTTGCCAGCAAAGTTATTTTTTGATGAAGCTCCCAATAGGGTTGAGCTTCCATGATTTCATGCGCAATTAACAAACCCGATAAATAATCTTTTATAGAAGAAGTCGCTAAGGCTTGAAACAAGACGCGGGGTCGAACGGTAAAAATATCCGATAATAAAGCGCGAGAGCGGTTTGCATCCCGCATGCCTTGGTCAAAGGCATCCCAGTCGGAGGTTTGTTGAGGAGTGATTTGTTTCGCTAAAATACTGTGATTCACTAACAGTGAAAATAGCTCACCGGTAAAATACGTGGTGAAATTAATGAGCTGATGGTCTTTGATGTGGACCCATTTCGAATGGGTTCCCGGTAGACAAAACAATTGTGAAGATATCTCGGGACGATAACTCCCAATCACTTTTGTTTCTTCACCGCGCATGACATCATAGCGATCTGGGGTTTGCAAACAAAGACCCGGCACAATGCGGATATCTCGTTCGGGATAATGAATGGCGCGAATCCCTTGGGCCAAAGCAAAAATGGACAGAGGGCAAGTCAAGTAAGGAATTTCCTGCCAGCCATGGGCGGAACCTACCATGCCGCACATTAATACCGGCACCGATGGATAAGCCGATAGCCAATCTCCTATTTGTTGTTGAAACGTGACAGGATATGATTCGGTGAGATTGAGCAGACCTGCATGGGAATCTTTCTTTTGCAGCACAACGCCTTTTCTGTTAAGCAGGAAGGCACGAAAGTTGCTGCTTCCCCAATCGATGGCAATTAAATCGGCTTCTTGCAACAGCATCCTCCATGAAGTCATGATCGTCCACTATAATGAGTGTATCTTTTTGTTCTTCATGATACGAGAAAAATAATGTCAAATTCTAAAAAATTTCGCAGTACGAGCTGGTTTGGACAAAAGGGGCGATCGGGCTTTCATCATCGCGCTTGGATGAAAAGTGGTATTGGTTTGCCTCATGAAGTCTTTGATGGTCGCCCGGTGATTGGTATTTGTAGCAGTGCGTCGGATTTGACTCCTTGCAATGCGCATTTGACGCAAGTTGCAGACGCCGTGAAACGAGGAGTCTGGATGGCAGGAGGGCTTCCCTTGGTTTTTCCGACCATTTCTTTAGGGGAAACGTTGCTTCGGCCGACGTCCATGTTATTTCGAAATTTAATGAGTATGGATGTAGAAGAGATGATTCGCGCAAATCCCATTGATGGAGTGGTGCTGCTAGCAGGTTGTGATAAAACAACACCTGCTCAGTTGATGGGAGCCGCGAGCGTTGATTTACCCACCTTGATGGTCAGTGGCGGACCCATGTTGAATGGACATTATCGTGGAAGAATTTGTGGTTCGGGTACAGATGAGCGACGTTTGGACGCAGAAGTTCGTGCAGGAAAAGTCTCCGAAAGTGAATTTGTCGCAGCCGAGAGCTGTATGAATCGCAGCCATGGACACTGCAATACGATGGGCACCGCATCAACGATGACAAACCTTGCGGAGGCGTTGGGGGTACAATTACCGAATTGTGCGGCCATTCCAGCCGTTGATGCGCGTCGCTATTCGGTTGCGCATTTGGCGGGTCAACGGATTGTGGCAATGGTCAGAGAGGATTTACGGCTTTCAAAGGTATTAACAAGAACGGCATTTGAAAATGCGATTCGCGTTAATGCCGCGTTGGGGGGATCGACCAATGCGATTGTGCATATTTTGGCGATTGCAAAAAGAGTGGGCGTTCCTTTGGAATTAAAAGATTTCGATACCTTGACGCAAAATATTCCTTTGTTGGCTAATTTGATGCCCTCAGGAGAATATTTGATGGAAGATTTCTATTATGCGGGCGGCTTACCGGCTGTTATAAAAGAATTAGGAGATTTGTTAGCGGGGGATGCATTCACGATCACGGGAAAAACGATGGCTGAGAATGTTGCAGCAGCTGAAATTTTCAATTCAAAGGTGATTTATTCGCGTCACCAACCGCTGCGTGCTCATGCGCCCATTGCGGTGCTTTATGGAAATTTGTGTCCTCAAGGGGCGGTCATTAAATTATCCGCTATTTCTGAAAAATTAATGCAACATCGTGGTAAGGCGGTGGTGTTTGAAAATATTGAAGAGTTACGAGCCCGTATTGATGATCCGGATTTACCGGTAGATGAAAATTCAATTTTAGTGTTGAAAAATTGTGGCCCCAAAGGTTATCCCGGCATGCCAGAAGTGGGGGATATGCCGATTCCTAAAAAATTGTTGGCCCGTGGAGTGAAAGACATTGTGCGCATCAGTGATGCCCGTATGAGTGGTACCGCGTATGGGACGGTTGTTCTGCATATTTCTCCAGAAGCGGCGATAGGGGGTATTTTGGCGCTGGTTGAAAATGGGGATGAAATTGAATTAGATATCGCCCATCGACGATTGCATTTATGCGTTGATGATGTCACATTAAAAAAACGCAAAGAAAAATGGCACGCCCCTTCGTTGGGATACCATCGTGGCTATGTCAAGCTTTATATTGAGCACGTGTTGCAAGCACATGAAGGGGCTGATTTTGATTTTCTCGTGGGTTGCAGTGGAGATACCGTCTCTCGAGAATCTTTTTAGTCTCGCGTCACCCGCTGAGAAGTCCTGGACGAAGCATAAAGATGAAGATTTCATTAATTGCAGCAATGGCAAAGCGACGGGTGATTGGTAAAAATAATCAAATGCCCTGGCACTTGCCGGCAGATTTACAGCATTTTAAAGCATTAACGTTGCATAAGCCCATTGTGATGGGGCGAAATACTTACGAAAGTATAGGCCGACCGTTACCAAAGCGACGCAATATCCTTCTTTCACGCCAACCTGGTTTACAAATTCCCGAAGTTGAAGTATACCCTTCGCTGGATCAAGTGCTTTTTGCATTACGTCGTGAGCCTGAAGTGATGGTCGTTGGTGGACAATTTTTGTTTGAGCGAACCATTGCGTTAGCGCGAACGATGTATTTAACCTTTATAGACCTTGATGTCGAAGGGGATACGTTTTTCCCAACGTGGGATGAAGCGGATTGGCAAGTGGATTTGCAAGAAGAGCACGCGCCGGATAGTGAAAATCCTTATGCTTATCGATTTTGTAAGCTGACTCGATTGTAGAAATAAGATGATATATGGTGCGCTATGAATAATATAAATCCATTTTGGTATTTACTCATTTTGTTCGCGATTTTAATCGGGTGGCTTTCTGTGGAAGCCATCTTTCATCGCCATTATCTGAATAAAATCCGTTATCGTATTCACGTCAATGGGACTCGCGGTAAATCCAGTGTGTCACGTTTAATTGCAGCTGGATTGCGTGCGGGAGGTTTTCGTACGTGTGCGAAAACCACCGGCACCTTAGCAAGTTTTATTTTTCCGGATGGAAAAGAAGAGCCTATTTTTCGTGTAGGGCACACCAATGTCATTGAACAAGTGAGCATTATTCGTCGGGCCGCTAAGCTGAATGTCGATGCCATCGTCATTGAGTGCATGGCCGTTCAACCATTATTACAATCGTTATGCGAACTAAAATTGGTGCGTTCGACGCATGGGGTATTAACCAACGCACGTCCGGATCACCTTGATGTGATGGGCCCTACTTCACAAGATGTTGCATTAGCGTTGGCGGGGACGATGCCAGTGAAAGGGCAATTTTTTACGACGGCACAACAGTATGTGACCACGTTTGAAATGGCGGCGAAAGACCGAAAGACAGTCATGCATCACATTGATCAGTATCACATTGAATCGGTGAGTGATGGGGATTTGGCAGGTTTCGCGTATACCGAATATAAAGACAATGTCGCCTTAGCATTAGCTGTGTGTGCTTCACTAGGGGTTGATCGGCAAATCGCATTGCACGGGATGTGGAATTCATTACCGGATCCTGGAGCATTAACGGTTTATAGTATTCATCACCAAAATCATATCATTACGTTAGTGAACGGGTTAGCCGCCAATGATCCGGTTTCAACAGAAACTATTTGGCATAAAATGTTGGAACGTTTTAAAGATTATGATGACAAAATATTAATAATGAATTGCCGAGTGGATCGTAAGCAGCGCTCAGAACAAATTGCAACGGCAATGCTGGATTGGGAAAAGCCCCATCGTTGTATTGCCATTGGAAATTACGTGCAGGCTTTTTTAGGGATTTTGAAGAAAAAACGTTATAACAAAAAAGTGGAAGTCATTAATGGCGAAAGTTGGACGGTAGAACAAATTCTAAATAAAGTGATGCAAAATTCATCGGAAAAACGGCATCTTTTAGTCGGGGTGGGTAATATTGCTGGTATTGGGTTTAAACTTGTGAATTATTTTAGGGAGCATCATCAATGTTGAACATTGATCCTTTAACGCTGTCGATTGGTATTGGTTTAATTGTGGGTTTGGTGTTTGTGGATCTTTTTGGTTTGTATGCAGGAGGTATGGTTGTTCCCGGATATTTTGCGTTGAATCTGTATAGCTGGATGACAGTATTTTTATCGTTGATGACGGCCTTATTAATTTTTTTTATTATGCGTGGTATCGGAAAATTTTTCATTATTTACGGACGACGTCGCATTGCACTCATCGTTTTAATCTCATTTATTCTTGGCATTACGTTTCGATTTTTTCTCTCTCAATATTATGTGGTGAGTGGTTTAGGTGGAGTATACACCATTATCGGTTATATTATTCCTGGCTTAATTGCGCTCGCGATGGATAGGCAAGGGATCATTGAAACCGTTGCGTCGTTGCTCACGGCTTCTGTGATCGTTCGTTTACTTTTAATTTTGATGGTCGGTCGGACTCTGGTGGCTTCATGAAGAAAATGTATTGGCACGCGCACAATTTACCGCGCATTTATATTGTAACCATCTGCATCATTGCATTAATCGGAATGGCGATTGTAGAAACACATAAACGCATAGTACCGCAAAAATATTATAAAGAAAAAGTGGCTGCAGCAAAATTAGCGGCGGAAGCATTTCATCATGTGCGATCCATGCGACAACGGTTAAGCATTGCGGTAAATTTGGGTGATGATCCACAGCAATCGGGTTTAATTGGCAAACAGCTTACAAACATTACCACTGATCAAGGAGTGCTTTCTGCCAAGCAAACGTCGATAAATCCTAATATTGCCGCTATTTTTGTGGATTGGTTGAAGCAATTGAATTTGAAAAAAAGGGACGTTGTTGCCGTTGGTACAACGGGTTCTTTTCCCGCGTTGAATATTTGCATGTTAGCGGCGATAAAAACGTTGGGTTTACGGCCTTTAATTATTTACAGCGCGGGTGCTTCGCAATATGGGGCAAACGTTCCGGGTTTTACGTGGTTGGATATTCAAAATCAATTAGAGTCGGCCCACATTTTTAATTTTAAGCCATTAGCCGTTTCTTTAGGGGGAGCGCGCGATATTGCGTATGGCATGACCCCTCAAGGGAAAGAGATTTTACTGAATACCATTGAAAAATATAAATTAACTTATTTGGGTCCTCGGGGAACGATCGACTCTAGCAATAAGCGTATGGAAATTTATAAGAGAGCCGCAGGTGACAAGCCCATCAAAGCTTACATTAATATTGGTGGTGGTATGGCGTCCATTGGTTTGAAAGCAGTACCCGGCTCTGCGGAAATAAAGCACGTGAGTTATTTGGCGCCACATGGTTTGCATACGGGGGTGGTGAAGAGTCTGCCCATTGGTCTTGTCAATGTCGATTCTGTTGCTGTGCGGTTTTTAAGAGAGGGGGTGCCCGTTATCAATATTCGTCATGTTGCGCAGAAATTACGAGAACAATATCATTTACCCCGTAATCCAAAAGTGACTCCTGCCATTGGTGTTGGCGCTATCTTTGCGTTAGAAAGTTATAATCAGTGGTTAGCATCAATTATTTTAGGGGTTATTGTGCTTGTTTTGATTATTTTAGCGATTGTGTCGCGCAAGTATCGAATTCGTTATATTCGTAGCCCCCATTAAAAATGATACGTAATCCCGCCACTTAATAATCCGGCACCAGCAATACCATTCTCTTCGGTCAGTAGGGAGATGAGGATGTTAAGAACGAGCGGGTACGCTGAAGCGTTGTCGATCTTCTAGGCGTAATGCAGTTAGCGTTTCGCCCCAAGCACAACCCGTATCCAGTGCGAAACAAGTTGGATGATCGCAACGCCCGCCGAGCATGGCCCAATGTCCGAAAAAAATGTCATGAGGTTCGTCAGTAGTTCGCCATTCAAACCAAGGTTTAAATCCTCGATCATTGTGGTAAATGGGATGGAAATGCGCAAATTCCAGTTCGCCGGCTTGCGTGCAAAAACGCATGCGAGTAAATGCGTTGGTGAGATAACGCCAACGCGCTTGTCCCTCTAAGTTTGGATTCCACGTAGCAGGTTCATTACCAAAAAGATCGCGTAAAAAATGGAGAAAATGAGGACCTTGTAAAATCAATTCCAACTCACGAGCCAGTGACAAGCTTTCTTTAATGCTCCATTGCGGTGCAATACCCGCGTGTACCATGACGCTATTATGGGCTTTGGAAAAATGAGCGATGGACTGATGGCGTAACCAATCGAGTAATTCGAGACGATCTGGTGCTTCAATCACCTCATGTAACGTATGTTGATAGCTATCGATGGGCATTAATCTATAACCGAGAATCAATAAATATAAATCATGGTTACCTAACACCATGCTGATATGGCGAAGTTTTTTGAGGAAGCGCAATACCGTCAGTGACTCAGGGCCGCGATTAACGAGATCACCCACAAAACCGAGGTGATCCCGATCGGGATTGTAATTGATCCGTTCTAAAAGATCCTGCAATTCGCGGTAGCAACCTTGCAGATCGCCAATAATATACGTTGCCATTCGTGTTTAATACGCTTTTTCTTGCACGGGGCTTTTATTTTGTAAAATACCCAGGTGTAACTCATCATTGACGTTAGAAAAAAGAGTCGTTAATAATGAAGGGCGCGGTGAAAAATCTTTATAATATTTTGCATCAAATTCCTTTTTAATGACGACCCACAGATTTGCCGTGCCATCCGCGAGGCCCAATTTTACGGCTTTATTTCCAGACCAGAAATCACCAGAAAAAAGTTCTTTTTGATCGTCGCTTTTCAGAAGGTTGCCGCGACTGGCCACCACATCTTGAATAAAACCTTGATGCACTTCGTCTAAAAGAGATTTTATTTTTTCAATATCTTGAGAGTTTGTTGGTGAAAAGGGATCTAAGCGATCTTTGTTACCGCCTGCAGTATAAACACGACGGGTAACCCCCAACTTACTCATTGCATCGACAAAACCAAAACCAGAAAAAATGACACCGATGGAACCCGTGAGCGTATCTGGATTAACAAAAATTTTATCGGCTGCGGTTGCAATTAAATAAGCACCCGATGCCAAAGCATCTTCGCCTACGACCACCACTTTTTTGTGGAATTGTTTTTTCAACGCTAGAATACGATCATGAATAATCGATGCTTGTACAGCACTTCCGCCAGGAGAATTAATCAGAAGAATAACGCCTTTTGAAGGTTTATCAGAAAACGCTTTTTGTAATGTGGGCAGTACTTTTTCGGCGGAAAATGCCGTGCCGGGCATGATGGCTCCGTTCAAGCGTACAAGACTGACATAAGGTCCGTCAGGTGTTTTTTTATCGCTTCCAAGGCTAAAAATTAAGTAAGCGTACAATAAAACAACGAGGATCCATACGCTGGTTCGTAGATTGCGCCAAAGGCGATCGCGACGTTTCTCTTTTAACAGTGCGTGCGTTAAATTCTGTTCGATTTCATTGGCCATGCGTGATCCTAAGTATAAGGCGATAAAAAAATAGAGCGTAAGCAAAATCGAGTGAAATGGCAAGCATCAGAACATTACACACGATACATTAATTTCGCGTGCACGGTATAGAGGAAAGGCATATAAGTTGCAGCAGGTACGATATTCGCTTCGCCATAACCGGAAACATATTGAAAGGCTAACTCGAACATAATGTTATGTGGCAACACGTAATTAATGCCAACACCAAAAGTGGGATTAATGCGCATGCTTTCATTTAACACATCATCTCGAAAAGTAAAATCAATGCCGGCATTCGCAAAGCCACGCCAGCCTGTATGAGCGATTTGCGTCATAAATTTAGCGACACCCATGAACGCCCAGGTCGTGGAGCGTAGCGTGGTGAGGTTGTAGTATTGAGTGTAATAATTATATCCTCCCTGGAATAATACGGTTGTGCTAGGAAAACGCATAAACATCGATTCCAGTGCCCAAAAAGGCTTAACTTCATAACCGATGGTTCCACCCCATACCCAACCACTATCGCCCGCGCCTAACGGGGCTGACATGGTAATGCCGCTGGCGCAAACGGGATCTTGATTGCAATTAGCCACTAACATGCTCCAATCGGTGCTGCCGTAGCCAAGCAAAGGTCCAATGTAAAAGGGCCGACGTTGCCATAACTCCATTAATGTGTCGCTATTGCCGTAGGAAATGCAACATGACAGCAGCATTGCCAACAAATTTAACTTGATTCCCCGCGGCTGGCCACAGAGATTTTCACATCGGTTTGAATGCATTTGGCACCGTTGAGTCGCCTGGATCAGTGTCATCGACACCGTCCAGGCTTGTGGCATTAGCAGTGAGATTTAACGTAAGTGATATCTTCTGCACATTCTTGAGGGGTGACGCCACTTGGCATCATATCCAAAAATTGGGCGCAAAAAGCACTTGCATTGGTGACCGCCCGAACGTTGATGAGAATGCGTTGATCAGTACACATGAGGGGAGTGACGCCATGACGAGTGCCATGCGCTTTGCAAGAAGCAACCGCTTCGCCCACAAAACAACGGCAAAACGTCGGATTTGATGCAGGAGGATAACCACAGACTCCCGCGCTGGCATTGGGTCGCACGAGGTCGTCGAGCGCGTTTGCCAAGCAGAATAGGGGTGTTAACGAAAGACCGAGTAATGTCGTTACCAGTAATTTCTTCATGTGAATACTCCTTGCTGTGTTTTGGAAGAAAGCAGTGAAATTGGGAGATCAGGAATTCCCCATCTTCCGATGGGAAATTCCTTCCCCTTCATTGACGCGGGCTGCAGGGGACCTGCGTGCGCTATTCATCCGCGCGAACCGCTAATACATCACACGTCGCGCCGTGTAAAATCGCATTAGCACGCGACCCTAATAAAATATCGAAGCCGTGATGGCCGTGTGTACCGACCACGATAAGATCGATACGCAATTTTTCGGCTAATTCGAGCACTTGATGTTTGACGGTGCCGTTCAGCAAATGTTGATGATCTGAGGAAATATTGAGTTGATAGCCTTTTTTTGCCAAGGCTTGGCTGGCAGTTTGTTCAATGGTTTGTTCTAAGTGAATGTCCATAGGAATCGAAAATTCACCGCCAAAGGCAATGGGCGAGTGCTCGATGACATGGACAATATGGAGTTGCGCTTGACAATTGTCGGCGATAATTCGTGCGCGTTCGGCTGCTTTTTTGCTGTTGCCTGATAAATCCGTTGCCAAAAGAATGTTTCTATATTTCATGTTGGAGCCTCAGTTTCAACTTCTCATACCCCGTGGCAAGCCACGGGGATTTTTATTTGCTGCAAACTTGACTATCGTATAGAAAATTGGAGATTTTTACAAAATTATTTATCGTCAGCTGTTGGGGGCGTAGTTGATCATCAATACCGAGATCCTGCAAGTGTTGAGTGGTGATCAGTGTTTTGATGGCATTATGAATCGTTTTACGACGTTGGTTGAAAGCGGTTCGCACGAGGGTTGCCAATAAGGGGGTGCTTTTTGCGATTATATCGGGTGTTCGTGGGTGCATTTCAATCACTGCAGAATCCACCTGGGGGGGTGGAAAAAAGGCGCTGGGGGGGATATCGAAAAGGCGTTCATTATGACAAAAATACTGGGTCATGACACTCAAGCGATTATAGTTTGAATCGCCCACGCGTGCTGTCATGCGCAACACCATTTCTTTTTGCAGCATAAAATGCATATCTTGAATCAAATCGATGACATTGAATAAATTAAAAAGGAGGGGGGTGGAAATATTATAGGGAAGATTACCCATAATACGCAGTGAATGAGGCGTTGTTGTTAAGCGCCGCCAATCAAACTTCAAGACGTCGTGCGCGTGCACGTGAAACTGCGGATAATGATGAAAGCGTTGCTGTAGGTGGCGCACTAAATCACGATCGATTTCAATAGCATCCATTTTTGTGCACAGTGGCAGGATAAATGCCGTTAAAACGCCTTCACCAGGCCCAATTTCAACAAGATGTTGTTCCGGTTTAGGGTCAATGGCGTGGGTCATTTTTTGTAAAATAGTTTGATCGCGCAGAAAATGTTGCCCAAAACGCTTGCGGGGTTGGTGAAAAGGTTCCGTCATGGTCTGCTCCTTTTCACCATGTGAATAGCGAGATTAATCGCGGCGACTAAGCTCATTTCATTTGCCGCTGGAGTGCCAGCGAGTTCAAACGCCGTGCCATGATCGACGGAGGTGCGAATCATCGGTAATCCTAAGGTGACATTCACAACCTCGCCAAATCCCAGCGCTTTTATGACGGGTAGCGTTTGATCGTGATACATGCTCAGAATAACGTCGACGGGATTTTGTTTCATCCAATGAAAAAGGGTATCCGCCGATAAGGGTCCTTGAATGGAAAAATGTTGCTGACGTAATTCATGGAGTGTGGGAATCATGATGGTTTGTTCTTCCATTCCCAAGTAACCATTTTCACCGGCGTGAGGATTTAATCCAGTGACAGCAAACCGTGGGGTGGCAAGATTAAAATATTTTTGCATATCGGATTGGATAATATACAGAGTATCCATTATATTTTCTCGCGTTATGTATTTTGCAACCTCTGTGAGCGGAATATGCGTTGTTAACAGGGCTAACCGTAACTGTTGATAGACAAAGAGCATCACTGTTTTTTTTGTGTTGGTGAGGGCCGCTAAATATTCAGTGTGACCTTGAAAAGCAACGCCACTCTGATTAATCACGGCTTTACTAACGGGCCCCGTTACCAATGCCGAAAATTCGCGTTGCAAACAACCGGTCGTGGCGCGCTGCAGGGTCTGCAGCACGTAGGCACTGTTTGCAACATCGGGTTTTCCCGGATGACAGCGTTGTTTCAGTGAGATGGGTAAAATTGAAATTGGCGCAGGCCGGTGAGATGAATAAAGAGGAAGTTTTATTTTTATGTTTAACAGGGCCGCGCGCTCGTGTAAAAGTTCCGGATCAGCAGCGATCACTAACGGCATGGAAAAAGTATGTTGCTTGGCAAGTTTTAGCAGGATATCGGGTCCGATTCCTGCTGGTTCACCGAGCGTTATGACAATGGGTTTTATCATCTATTCGAATGTTTTAACATAAGAATTGGATTTTAATTGTTGCAACCAGTGGTCCAATGCTTTTTGAGATTTCTTTTGCATGAGTAATTGTTGTGCCTGCTCATCCGAAATGGTATTCGCTTGTTTTTGCGTTCCTGCTAATTTCAACACATGATAACCGTTGCCCGTTAATAGGGGTGAGGTGATATCACCATCGTGCAGGTTCACGATTTGCGTTGCAAAAGCATCCGGAATATTTTCCAGCGGCTGCCATTCCATATCGTGCGTTGTGATGTTGGCAGGAAGACTACTTCCCGTTTTCAATGCATGTTGTACCTGTTGTGCAGTTTGGAGTGCTTCTTGCTTTTGTTGTTCCGTAGGATTATCGGGTAGTGCGATTAAATAATCGATCACGTGATATTGTTCTACCTCATTTTCTTTCGACAATGTTTGTTTGAAACGATCGAGTTCGGTTTGAGTGATTTGCACTTTGCCGGCAAGCGCTTGCTGCTGCAAATTACTTATAAGAATTTGATCGCGAATTTGTTCTTTAAATTTTGTAAAATCAACGTGCTGTTCTTTCAGTTTGGCTTTGAGTTCAGCGAGCGTGACGTGATTCTGTTTTGCGATATTGTTAATAACGCCATCGACCTGTTTATTGCTGACGGTCATCTTATTTTGTTTTGCCAATTGCAGTTGCAATTTTTGAAAAATTAAACCTTCTAAAATTTTACTGCGGAATTCTTTTTCAGGGGGTAGTGGTAGATGATGTTGTTGGAATTGCTCCCGTGCCGCTTGCATTGCTTCATTGAGTTCCGTCTGGGTGATAATGGCGTCATTCACGACGGCGACTATGCGGTTAATCGGCGCGGCGGATGTGGGTTGCGGCGAAGGTAGATTGGGTTTGGCGGCCATTGCGGTTTGTAAGCCAAAGGTACCGAGAAAAACAATAGCCATTCTTCGAATCAGTGGTTTCATATATTTTTACCTTAATTGATTTACTTGTAACCAGGGACAAAGCCTTGCACGTAATTATTTGCGTGTTCACCAACGAGATAGTGGTTGTTGGAACCCGCCTCGAAACTGGTTACTGTTCCGAAGCTGGCCAGTCCCTTGAGCGTAAACTCAATAAAATAGCTTGTATTGAAGTAGTTTTGCAACCCACCCGTCGATGTTGTTGTCGAGCCGCCAAGTATCCTGTTGATAATAAAGCGAATTGACCAGCAGCAAGTATCATATTCTATCCCCCCCAATAAGTTATTAAAGCGCTTTAACTCAAGATCATAAAAGGTATTGCCGATGAATGTCCATTGACGAACCAGTGGCCACGCCACATAGGAGCTGATGTAATAGGAAGCATTGGCATAGGGAGCGGTGGCGCTGAGCTGAGATGCGCTGAACGTGGGTACGGCACCGGGATTTGCACCGACGTAAAGATAGGAGAGATTAAAAATATGGCGATTGTCTTCGTGGTACGTGAGACTGAGATTACCATTATCAAACAATTGGTTTTTTGGCTCCCACGCAATGCTGCTGCCCACCGACCACGTTGCATTGGGATTGAAAGCGACATTGGCTACGAGAGGTGAAAAATGGGGAGTGGTTAAATGGCATAAATCAGTTAAACAAATGCGGGGTTGATCAATGTAATAAATTTCCCCTAAATTAGCTGATAAAATCGTTGCGCCACTGGTTGCCGCGATAATATTAGAGCTCATTCCCAGGCTGAGTTGATTCGCATTTTCAAGACGATCCACGCTTTGAAAGGCATTTAATGCAAAGAGTTGATCGAAGAAAAAAGGGAGTTGAATGGTATCAAAATTAGGTAATTGATTTTGATTTGTGTAAGGTACATATAGATAAAATAAGCGTGGTTCAAGCGTTTGCAAATAACTCTTATCATTTATTTGAAAATCACGCGTAAAATGAATACCAGAATCAATATCTACAATGGGCAGTACTCTACCGCTCGTGTGTGGAATACCAGGAATCGTTTGATAAAGATCATAACCGACGAGATCTGCCCACACTTGTGGTTTGATGTACCCTCCTGCTTCTTCAAAATCGTAAGTCCATCCAGGACGTAAATGTAAACGTTGACCTTGGGGATGCGGTGGCTGAAAAAGGCTGCTGTACGTAAAATTCGTGTAATCACTGTCGAGTTGTAACGCGCTATTTTCAGAAATCGGGAAATATCCCGCGGCATTTAAATCGGGTAAGCGCGTATATTGATCGAGGGGTTGGCTGGTTGATTGGATTTGATCGATTAAATGCAGTGTTTGATAGGCTTGCACAGCGGAGTTGACGTCCCAAAAAGAATTGCTGTATTGCAGTTGAATTAAATTTAATAATTGATTAGTGGTCGCTAAATCAATACCGCGTGTGGCGGCGGTGTTATTAATGTAGTAGGGGTCGCTGACCCAATTGATGTTTGTGCGTGTTGACCAATGCGTATTGAAAGCAGCGGTGTTGTTTGCAGAAAATTGGCCGCGTTGATTGCTGGCGCTTTTGAGCTGGTTGATATACGGTGAATACGTATTGGAATTGTAACTACTGGTGTTTGAATAGGTATTAATGGCATTTTGGCGAAAGGTTTGAAAAATGGGGTCGTTCGCGAGAAAACTTCCATATAAAAATCCATTGGAGCGCTTCGTCAGATAGCGAAATTTTGCTGTGGTGCGAAAACCACGCTGACCAAAAGATTCTGGAGTCACTAATAAATCATAGTTAGGGGCTAAATTAAAATAATATGGAAAACCGACATAAGGCCCTGCATCTCCGACATGACCCAATTGCGGGGTTAAAAAACCGCTTTTTCGCTCGTTATTTAATTGAAACGAATAATACGGAAAATAAAAAAGGGGGACGCTAAACAGTCGCAATACAGCATGGTAGGCTTTGCCAACATTATTCGGTTTATCTAATACAATTTTTTTCGCAGATATCGTCCATGCGGGATGTATTGGTTTACAAATGGAGTAAGTGGCGTTTTCTAAAATAGAAACATGTTCTGCAGTTTGGCGCCCCCGTTTTGCTGTTCCCCAGGCATTAACATCTTGTTTTCGATAATGATACGCCGCATTTTGAATTTTAGTGGTTTTGGGATAGAGCGTTATCATCGCATAATCAGCGGCAGTCATGGAATACTGTTGGTAAATTTTCACGTGACCCAGTAATTCAATTTTCACGACTTTTTTCGTTTTTTCGTTGCGAAAAATAAAAACTTTATCGGCGTAAATAATGCGACCGGGTTGTGTGATCACGACATTTTTTTTAAGTTCAGACACACCGTTTAATTTTAGGATTTCGGGCCCTTCTGCACGAATATGTATGGGGGAGCGATCATCGAGGTTGGGATGATCTTCAATATCATGCGGAACGAAATAGGTGCCGCGGCAAAGTTGATTCGGGTCATGGTTAGGCAGCCAGCCCAGCAGATCAGCAATATGTTGTGAGTAAGCGCGATCAGACAAATGGCTGGGTAACGTGTCGCTGTCGAGGTAAGATGTTTGTTGATTAGACAAGGCAGAAAAAGGGGTGAGGGCGATTGCTAAGATGGCGAGGATAATGCTGCTTTTTGTTTTCATTTTCGAATTGTGCCGCAGGATATTTAGGTGATAGACTGGGTGATCACAAGTTTAATGATATTCTGATACCTCAAATGGATACCTCCAAAGTTGAACCGACTATATTGGCACAGCGTTATGGCGAATTGCAAGAATGGTTGCAGCGTATTGCGTTGCACGCACCGATAGAGATTAAACCATTAGCGGGTGATGCTAGTTTTCGACGTTATTTTCGCGTCAACCTTGCGGGCAGAAGTTATGTTGTTATGGATGCGCCGCCCGAGCGTGAACGTTGTGATGCCTTTGTGCGTGTTGCCCATGCGTTTAAACAGTTGGGGGTCCACGTCCCTGTTGTGCATCATCAAAATTTGCAACAAGGATTTTTATTACTGTCTGATTTGGGTGATCAATTATATTTGCCTCAATTGAATGAGGATTCAGCGGATTTATTATACGAGCGTGCATTTACCACCTTGCTTAAAATACAGCATGGTTCGGATACGCATGACGATCATTTTCCTTATTACAGTGAGGCATTGTTGCGGGCGGAATTACAGTTATTTATTGAATGGTATCTAACAAAATATTTAAAGATCACACTTTCGATTCAGCAACAATGGGAACTCGAGCGACTTTTTTCACTATTGATTCAAAACGCACTGGAGCAACCCCAGGTGTGTGTGCATCGCGACTATCATTCTCGAAATTTGTTGGTGTGTGGCAATGAGGTGGGGGTGTTGGATTTTCAAGATGCGGTGTTTGGCGCAGTGACGTATGATTTGGTTTCACTCTTAAAGGATTGCTATATTGATTGGCCATTGCAAAAAGTGGAAGCGTGGGTGAAAAATTATTACGAATGGCTGCGGGGGGCCTCATTTGCGTTAAATTCATCCGCGCAATTTTTCCAGTGGTTTGAATGGATGGGTTTGCAGCGTCATTTAAAATGTTTAGGTATTTTTACGCGGTTATATTTACGGGATCAAAAACCTGGCTATTTAAAGGATATTCCTCGTGTATTAAATTATGCGCGAGAGGTTTGTCGGCGTTATTCGGAATTATCGGTGTTGCTAAAATGGCTGGAGGCGTAATGTGAAAGCAATGTTATTGGCGGCAGGTCGTGGATCTCGCTTAAGACCCTTAACAGATGCCACGCATAAAGTGTTATTACCGGTGGGTGAGCGGTGCTTATTGGAATTGGCCATTCAAAAATTACAACGAGCAGGAATTCACGACATTATCATTAACGTCAATTATTTGGCGGAACAAATCATGCAACACTTGGGCGATGGCTCGCGCTATGACGTCTGTTTGCGTTATTCGATTGAAAAACCTGAGCGTTTGGATACCGGCGGTGGTGTGCGCCGTGTGTTGTCATGGTTGGGCGAAGAGCCATTTTGGTTAATGAGTGCAGATATCTGGAGTGAGTACCCGCTTGAATTACGGACTTTACCGGCGGATGTGGATGCCCATTTAATTATGGTGCAGAATCCAAGTTTTCATCTGAAAGGGGATTATGGCATCGATGATCATCGAAGGCTGTCTTTAACCGAACCGCGATACACCTTTGCGAATATCTCTTTGTTGCGCCCACAACTTTTTTGCCTGTTTTCTGCGGAAATTTTCCCCTTGCGAGACGTTTTCAATGCAGCGATTCAGCATTTGCGCGCAACAGGAGAGCTGTATCATGGTCCGTGGTTTAACGTGGGAACCGAAGTCGAGTTACAGCAGCTTCGTCACCATCTTCATCGCTCTGCCGAGCGATGAGGATGTGCGGTTAAATAATATCGACCATCCGCTAATGATATTCTGGAGCATCCGAAGTCGAGGAGTCGAGTACGAGCGGTGGCACTGCTCCTCCGTTTGGAGCTGCTGATGGCTGTAGTATTGGCGTTCTCGGTGTTGCAAAAAGCGCACCATGCCCGAGGGGAGTTGATTGTGCCTGCAATGTTGGAGCTGCATGTGGTTGTTGTGGAGGGGTATCCCATTCGTTGTTGTTATCATCATCTGAATTGAACATGCTTAATCTACCTTTATAACTTATACAATAAAGGTATTATCGAGGGCTAAGATTAATAATTTATTAAATTTGATGTTTTTAAGTCAGCTTTTCTGTTAACCATCGTGTAATGTCACGTATTTCATCGGTGCAAACTTGATGTTCCATCGGATATTGATGCCAACCAATTGGGTAGTTCAGATTTTTCAAGTATTGATAAGTTTGCTCGGCCAATTGAATAGGCAATAGGGGGTCGTAAATGCCATGGGCCATCAGAATGGGGACTTTTGCGTTTGCGGAGTGTTGTTTAGGGCTAAAATGATGGGGTAAGGGGAGATAACAGGACAATGCTAAAATACCTGCTAGAGGTTCAGGGTAACGGAGTCCCGTATAGAGCGACATTGCACCTCCTTGCGAAAATCCCGCTAAAACAATCTGATTGCTTCGCATACCGCGCTGCTTTTCTTGTTCAATGAATTCAATGATGAGCTGTTGAGATTGTTCAATTCCGGCCTGATCTTCGAGGGCAAAGCTTTCTAAGCTATAAATATCGTACCAGCCGCGCATGGGCATATTGCTATTCATCGTTATCTTGCGAACGGGGGCGTGTGGGAAAATAAATCGTATGGCTGTCTCTTGTGGGAGATGCAACTCAGGAACAAGAGAGTAGAAATCATGGCCGTCAGCGCCGAGCCCATGTAGCCAAATGACACTGATTTTTGCCGGTTGTTTTGGTTCAATCGTTAAAAATTCCAACGAAGTAGGCATTTATTCTTCCTTTTTTGTTATACTTAAGACCCTTTTTTTGGGGCGTAGCCTCAGATTCATGTATCTGCTGCAAAGCGGGTGACGCGAGCCAGAGATCTTGCCGCGCAGGCGAAGCCGAGCAGCGAGATGGCGAGCGGCAGGACCCGCGAACATGGAGTAGACACCCGTTACATCAATGCAAGGCTACACCCCTTTTTTTGACGGACCTATTTATGCTCAAGATTGGATTATTCTCAATGCTGTTTTTTTGTATGCTCATTTCAGGATGTGGGAACATGGGGGCATTATATCTTCCTCCGCAGCCGGATGACACACCACCGCCAGCAACCGCTCCAAAATAAACGGCGGTTTTGAGGATGGGCATGCTCAACTTTGGTCATCTAGCCATGCAGGTATCTTATACATTACAATGCTACCCTGAGATTCCCGTGGGTGGGACTATCGCAAACATAGCTCTGGTTTATATTTTTAATGGAAATACAATTTACGAAAATGCAAGGTTTGGGAAATGATTTCGTTGTTATTGACGCAACGAAGCATCCATTTCAATTAAGTTCCGCACAAATTCAACGAATGGCTAATCGCCGTTTTGGTGTGGGTTTCGATCAGATGCTCGTGATTGAAGCTGAAGACGATTCCGTTGCTGATTTTCGTTTTCGAATTTTTAATGCCGATGGCACTGAAGTGGGGCAGTGTGGCAATGGTGCACGCTGCGTTGCCTTGTTTTTAAAACAGCAACAACTTTGCAATAAGCCGATCATTCGATTGAGCACGCTGGGGGGGCTCCTTGAATTAAGCTTAAAAACAGGCGATAAAGTCACCGTGTCAATGGGTGTGCCCCGCTTTGAACCCAATCAAATTCCTTTTGTTACTAATGCCGTTCAAAAAGAATATCAAGTTGAGGTTGATGACAAACTGGTTACTTTTGGTGTTGTTAATGTGGGTAATCCACATGCGGTCATTACCGTGAGCGAAATTTCTGCGGAACAAGTGGCGACGCTCGGTGAAAAAATCAGTCGTCATAAACGTTTTCCAGAAGGCGTCAACGTGGGATTTATGCAGGTGATTGACCCGCAGAATATCCGTTTACGTGTCTATGAACGTGGTGCGGGTGAAACATTAGCGTGTGGTAGTGGTGCTTGTGCTGCGATGGTGATCGGACGGCGCAATGGTTTGCTGCAAGAACGAGTCACGGTCAGTCAACCGGGAGGTAGTCTTTCTATTGATTGGCAAGGTCCGCAATCCACCATCAAAATGACCGGTCCTGCCGCGACGGTTTTTTATGGCCGTTGGATTGATTCTTAATGGATAAAATTTATTTTCGACGCTTTGAAACGACTGCACGAATGGGTGTTTTTCCACACGAAAAAAAAGCTCCGCAGCCTATTTGTATTTCTCTGGAATTTAATGTGGATAGCAAAAAGGCAGCCTGTTGTGATGCTTTGCAGGCAACCATTGACTATGATGAGATTAAATCCACGCTGCTGGCGGTTATTGCCAAACAGCACTATCAATTGATTGAAACACTCGCCGAGGCGATCTCTGAAAACTTGTTCAAGCGATTTCCCATTTCCTATTTAAAACTCAGCGTTGAGAAAACGGCGATTTATTCCGATATGGAGGCGGTTGGAATTACGCTGATTCGGCAGTGCTGAATTCACACTGGGAAGAGGTGCTGCACCAGCTCATCCCGTTGAAACGGGATGAGCTTCCCGATATAATCGATTGAAAAAAAAGTGAATTTGTTTTCAATCGCCCAGGGGGAGATGACGATTCTCCCCCTGGGAAACCCCCATCGTTATTGGTCAGCGGGAACCGCTGGTGCTGCACGATACGAGTCAGAGATGCCTTGTAGGATTTTCTCCACTTTACAGCGACAGAACTTCCTGGTAGCTTGATGGTTTATTTGGTTTTTAGGGATGAAAATGTGGCACTGGCTGACTCGTTTCTTCACGTTCTTTTCGTGGATGATGATGATGTAGACATTAAAAATGTTCAGCGCGAAGTTGAAAAGTTGGACTTTTCTCTCCAGCTGAGTATCGCTAAAAGCGGCGTTGAGGCTTTAAATAAGTTATATGGGAATCATGGCGAAAAAAAATTAACCCCAACTCCTCAGCTTATTCTTCTTGATATCAATATGCCCAAAATGAATGGCATTGAATTTTTACAAAAATTACGAGCGGACCCTGATTTTCAACTGATCACTGTGTATATTCTCACGACAGCGTTCACAACAAAAGATAAAAAAGCAACTGAGTCACTCAATATTGCGGGCCACATTATCAAGCCTCTCCAATACGAAGATTTGCTCAAAATTTATTGGTCTTTAGTGGGGGATAATTTCTAACCTGGATATTTCACATCGAACGGCGAGGATTGGTGGCAGTGCACTTCGTGTGGCCGCCGTCTTCAAAAACCAACATGAAATATCCAGGCTAAGACAGGTGATTTCCGTGGCGGCATTACGGAGAATGGTTGGGCAATGAGGAGTGTTTTATCGCATGAAAGGACTTATATTTAGAGAATTTCTCAATTTTGTCGAAACAAAAATGACCTATGCGACGGTTGATAAACTCATTTTAAAATGTAAACCTCAATCAGGTGGAGCATATACGACGATTGGTACCTATGATCCTGAAGAAATATTCTGTTTGCTAGAAGCACTGAGCCAAGAAACCGATATACCACCGAGTGACTTATTGAAAGCTTATGGCGAATTTATGTTTGGCCGATTTGCGGATTATTATCCGCATTTTTTCAAGAAAAAAACATCCACATTCGATTTCCTTCCTTTGGTTGAAAGCAGTATTCATGCAGATGTTAAAAAATTCTATAGCGATGCGGAATTACCTCATTTTCAATGCACCTTAATGGCTCCCGATCGATTCGAAATGATTTATACTTCTCCCAGATTACTCACGGATTTTGCTGAAGGTCTTATTCGAGGTTGTATCCATTATCATCGAGAAAACATAGAACTTAAACGCGAAGATATTCCAGTCACGAGTGGATCAAAAGCAAAATTTACTTTGATAAAGAGATAAAATGGATGCTTGATGATGAAATCTTGCTTCGCCGTCTTGAACGAGAAATAAAAGCAAGGGAAATGGCAGAATGTATTGGTGAAAAAAAAGTTACTGAACTCTACGAAATTAATCTTCGCCTGGAAGAGGCTTTTCAAAAACAAAAAGAAATTAACGAAAATCTTTTTAAACTTACAAAAGAACTCAAGAATCAGAAAATGCTAACAGAAACAGAACGCGCGACTAAAAATTTATTAAAGAATATTTTATCGAGTTCTAAAGATTATTCTATTATTGGCACAAATCTAGAAGGAACGATTCTCGTTTGGAATGAAGGGGCCCGACATAATTATGGTTATGAAGAAAGTGAAATGGTGGGAAAGGAAAACATTGAAATTCTTCACACTCCAGAAGATATACAATGCGGTAATGTGAAAAACTTTATTACCACTGTTCTTCAAAAAGGAAAAAATGAACAGGTTTTTACGGGTGTGCGGAAAAACGGGTCTCAATTTATAAATTCTGTTGTAATGAGTATTCTCCATGATGAATTAGGATCGCCTCATGGATATTTGATCATTGCCAAAGATATCACTGAAGAAAAAAAACTAGAAAAGAAACTCATAAAATCCAATCAAGAATTGGTGCAATTTGCGTATGTCGTTTCCCACGATTTAAAATCTCCCTTGCGTTCGATTGAGAAATTGTCTGAGTGGATCATAGAAGACAATTATGAAAAATTGGATGAAAAATCTAAAGAGAATTTGAATTTTTTACGTCGACGCGTTAATCGCATGTCAAATTTAATTGATGGCGTTTTGCAATATTCGCGACTGGATCATGTTGAGACGGACGTTGAAATGGTAGACACAAACAGAATGGTTCAAGAAATTTTTGATGAAATTAATTCGCAGAAAAAATTCTTGATCCAATATGAGCATCTTCCTGTTTTTCGAACAAGAAAAACGCTATTAAGCCAAGTGTTAGCAAACTTGATGAATAACGGCATAAAACATCATCATTGTGAAACAGGAAATATTAAAATCGGTGTAACCGATTTTGGAAATTTCTACCTATTTTCCGTAAAAGACGATGGACCTGGGATAGAAGCTGAATATTTTGATAGAATTTTTCTGCTGTTTCAAACACTAAAGTCCAAAGATGAATTGGAATCTACGGGTATTGGGCTCACGATTTGCAAAAAAATTGTAGAATCCCAAGGTGGAAAAATAACGATATCTTCCGAAGTAGGAAAGGGAGCCACTTTCTTTTTTACTTGGCCAAAAGACCCCGACTTCACCTTGGGTCGAGATTCAATAAAAGATCAGGTATAATTGGCGAACTTGACATCCATAGGTTGTTCACTTTCTTTAGACGGCCTCACGCGAGGATGACGAGCTTGGGTTAATTTATTTTCCTTAACTGTTTTTGCAATTCAGTTTTGAGCCTAAAAATGGATCGGAATTGGTATATATCGGTTGAGCAAATCATTTTGATTTTATATCCTCAAACCCTGGGCGTTAGCCCAGGAACTTTGCGCAATGGGGGTTTCCCAAGGGGGAGAAAGCGAATTCTCCCCCTTGGGTCGCCGTTCGCGAGGGTTTCCCGAGCAGGCGAAATTCATATAGGAAAAATACCCCGGGCGTAAGCCCGGGGATTTTTATTTTCTTGCCAAGAATCGAGAATCTTTGCGGGAGCACCTGACCAAAAAATCCCTGAAATAAAAACATTGGTATCCAAAACAAACTTAATCACTTTCTTCTTGATTCCTTGACTGCATCTTGTATATCGCCTTTATTCAATCCAGATGCCCTTGCTGCTTTTCGCGCTTTCTTGATTAAATCCGCATACTCATTTTTATTAGGCATAGAGATGATTTTTAAAAGGTCTTTTACACTATTACACTTCTTTGAGACTCAGGTTAAAATAGCCGCTTTGATGAAACTACTCAAGAAGGAATTGCCATTGCAGTCAAAGACGCTCAAAGAATTACAGCTGACCTCTTCAAATCAATCCGTTTCACAGTTGGCGCTCGATAGCCGAGCGGTCATTGAGAACAGTTTGTTTTTTGCCTATCCTGGTGTTGTGACGGACGGTAGGCAATACATTGATCAGGCTATTGCGCAAGGTGCCGTTGTTGTTCTGTACGAAAATAGCGATGGGTTTCAACCCAAAGCATCTTCTTGCGATAAGGCGCAGCTTCTGGGAATGCCAAATTTACAAACACAAGTCGGATTGATTGCCTCTCGGTTTTTTGATGACCCGAGTCGTACATTAAATATCATCGGAGTGACGGGCACGAATGGTAAAACGTCCATTACCCATTTTATTGCTCAAGCTTTTCAGCAGCATGGCTATTCCAGTGCGGTGTTGGGAACCATCGGTAATGGGATATGGCCGCATTTAGAAAAATCGACGCAAACGACGTTAGATCCTATCCAGTTACAAAAGGCATTTTGGGATTTTAAACAACGTGCGGTGAGTCACGTTGCAATGGAAGTGTCATCACACGCGCTTGTACAAGGTCGGGTGACGGGTACCCATTTTACAACGGCTGTTTTTACCCAACTGAGTCGTGATCATTTGGATTATCATGGCACAATGGAAAGGTATGCACAGGCAAAACAGCAATTATTTCAACAGCCCCAGTTACAAAATGCAATTATCAATCAAGATGATCTTTACGGTCGACAGTTCATCCAGCAGTACGCTTCCTCATTGAATGTGGTCGCTTATTCTGCAACGGGACAACCTATTTCTAACGTGCGCAATGTGATTGCGACGCGGGTTGTTCGGCATCCACAGGGCTTTTTGTTAGATATCGATGGCACGTGGGGTAGCGGAAAATTGCTCTGTCCTTTGTTGGGGGATTTTAACATTAGCAATGTATTAGCAACGCTCGCGGTGTTATTGCAGAATGAGATCCCATTATCACTCGCGTTGGACTATTGCGCTCGATTGCAGCCGGTGCGTGGTCGTATGCAATTATTGGGTGGAGGGAATCAGCCGCTGGTGATCGTTGACTATGCGCATACTCCTGATGCTTTAGAAAAAGCGTTAAATGCAGTGCGTTTCCACTGTAAAGGTAAATTATGGTGTGTTTTTGGGTGCGGCGGCGATCGTGACAAAGGTAAGCGACCGTTAATGGCTAATGTTGCAGAGCGTTTAGCGGATTGTGTTATTGTAACCGATGACAATCCGCGTACGGAAACACCACAGGCCATTGTGGCGGATATTCGCAAGGGATTTTCAACGGAGAAGGTTGTGCAGGTTATTCAAGATCGTCAGCAAGCCATTGCGATGGCCGTGCAAAGCGCGGGTAGACATGATATGGTCTTAGTCGCCGGAAAAGGGCACGAAACCACACAAACGATCGGCCTGCACGTTTTACCCTTCGATGATGTTGAGCAGGTACAGTTAGCTTTAGCCAACCGCAATCAAGGAAATATCGCATGATTAAATTGTCGCAACTTGCCAAGATGCTACACATCCCTTGGGAGGGTGCCGATGGTGAAATCGGTGGATTTAGCACCGATAGTCGTACGATTCAACCGAATGATTTTTTTATCGCGCTCAAAGGCGCTCAGTTTGATGGTCATGATTATTTAATGCAGGTTGCAGCGCAAGGGGCGCGAGCCGCTATGGTGAGTGAAGCAACGGTAAGCGCATTACCGTTGTTGAAAGTTGCGGACACCGCTCAAGGGTTAATGGAGTTAGCGAGTGCGTGGCGTCGGCAGTTTGATCCTGTCATTGCGGCCATAACAGGGAGTTGTGGAAAAACATCCACCCGTGCGCTATTACAAGGGATTTTTACCGCTTGTGGAAAAACCTTAGCAAGTGAGCGAAGTTTCAATAATAATATCGGTGTTCCGTTGACGTTATTGCGCATGCGAACAGAACATCAATATGCCGTTATTGAAATTGGTGCCAACCATCCAGGAGAAATTTTTCCTTTAGTTCAAGTGATTCAACCGAAAGTGGCTTTGATCACGAATGCAGGTCCTTCTCATCTGGAAGGTTTTGGCAGTATTGAGGGGGTCGCACGAGCAAAAAGCGACATTTATAAAACATTACAGATGAGTGATACGGCGGTCATCAATCAAGATGATGCTTTTGCCCCATTTTGGAAAGGCGTGATTACGGAGGCGCGTGTACTCACGTTTGGAATCAATCACAAAGCGGATGTAATGGCGACGAACCTTTGTTTTCGTTCGACAGGCGAGCCTCTATTTACTTTAATGACACACCAGGGTGAAATTGAAATTCAACTCAAAATCATGGGCAAACATAATGTTTATAACGCATTAGCCGCTGCCGCTGCCGCTGTGGCATTGAATATTTCGTTAGAAAAAATCCAAGCGGGTTTGCAATCGGTGGATGCTGAGAAAAGGCGTCTTGTTTCGCAAATGGGTTTGCAGCAAGCAACGATTATTGATGATAGTTACAATGCGAATCCCGCTTCTGTTAAAGCGGCCATTGAAGTATTAACTCAGCGGAAAGGTCTGCGTGTGTTGGTATTAGGTGATATGTTGGAGCTGGGTGCTTTGAGTCCCGCGTTGCATCGTGAAATTGGTGCTGTGGCAAAAATGGCCGGCATAGAATATTTATTTGCGTATGGTCCTTTAAGTCGATACTCCGTAGAAGCCTTTGGTCAAAATGGGCGGCATTTTGAGAGTCAGCAAGCCTTAGTGGCCGAGCTACGTCCGCTGTTAAATCAGAAAATGACGGTGCTGGTGAAAGGGTCAAATTCGATGGGTATGAATCACGTCGCTCAGTCTTTATTGCAGGAGTAGGTTCGATGTTATTGTGGTTATCACTGTTTTGTGAAAAATATTTTCATTTTTTTCGCGTTTTTCAGTATCTCACCTTTCGTTCCATTGTCAGCGCGTTGACGGCGTTATTTTTTGTGTTGTTGCTCAGTCCCCATTTTATTCGGCGATTGGTGCAAATGCAAATTGGTCAAGTGGTGCGAAACGATGGCCCACAAACGCATCTAAAAAAAACCGGTACCCCCACCATGGGGGGCGTATTAATTATTTTGGCCGTGAGCGTGAGTGTGTTGTTGTGGGGGGATTTGCGAAATTATTTTATTTGGGTGTTATTGTTGGTTACAGCCGGTTTTAGTCTTGTTGGTTGGGTGGATGATTATCGCAAAATGATTCGACGCAATTCCGTCGGATTGACCGCGCGCTGGAAATTGTTTTGGCAATCTTTGTTAGCCATTGCGGCGGCCGTTTTTTTATATATGATGGCAACTTCTCCCACAGAAACGGCGTTGAATATTCCTTTATTGAAAAATGTGGCTATTCCTCTTGGCTGGTTTTTCGTTGTTTTTAGTTATTTTGTGATTGTGGGTAGCAGTAATGCGGTGAATTTAACCGATGGGTTAGATGGTTTAGCATTGATGCCGACGGTGATGGTGGGAGGCGCATTAGGCATTTTCGCGTATTTAACGGGGAATCATTATTTCGCGAATTATTTGGCGATTTCTTATATCGATGGCATGGGCGAAGTGACGGTATTTTGCAGTGCGCTCGTGGGGGCGGGTTTGGGTTTTTTGTGGTACAACGCGTATCCTGCGCAAGTGTTTATGGGCGATGTCGGTTCATTAGGCATTGGTGCGGCTTTAGGGGTATTAGCGGTCGTGGTGCGTCAAGAATTAGTATTTTTTGTGATGGGCGGAATTTTTGTCGCAGAAACCGTCTCCGTTATTATCCAAGTCGCTTATTACAAACTAACGGGTCGACGTGTTTTTCGTATGGCGCCCTTGCATCACCATTTTGAATTAAAAGGGTGGCCAGAACCCAAAGTCATTGTGCGTTTTTGGATAATCACTTTTGTGCTGGTCCTGTGTGGTTTAGCCACATTGAAATTGCGTTGACGGTCCGTTCCTAAGGGACAATTGTAACTATTCAGTGGAGCGTAGCCTCGGATTCATGTATCTGCTGCAAAGCGGGTGACGCGAGCCAGAGATCTTGCCGCGCAGGCGAAGCCGAGCAGCGAGATGGCGAGCGGCAGGACCCGCGAACATGGAGTATGCACCTCTTACATCCAGTGCATGCTGAATAGTTATGGACAATTTTTTAAAACTCAGTATAGGAGGAAAATAATGTGAAAGTCGTTGTTGGGTTAGGGGCAACAGGCTTATCTTGTGTGGACTATCTTCTGCGTCAGGGACATGAAGTGGTTGCTATGGATTCGGCATCTGCGCCTGCTGGGTATTTGAATTTAAAAAACAAGCATCCAGGAGTGACCTGCATTTTAGGCGATATTAATTTTAGTGTCTTGTCACAAGCAGAAGAAATTATTATTAGTCCGGGCGTCCCCGTTGAAAAAGTCACTGTTCCAACAAAAAATATTCCCATTGTGGGAGATGTTGAATTGTTTGCGCGAGTGATAGAGCACCCCGTTTATGCCATTACGGGTTCTAATGGAAAAACGACGGTAACAACATTAGTGGGTGAAATGGCCCATGCCGCAAATCGTAAAGCTGCTGTAGCCGGAAATATCGGTACGCCGGTGTTGGATTTTATGTTGGCCGATCAATATGACCTGTATGTGCTCGAATTATCGAGTTTTCAATTAGAAACGACCTATTCACTCAAGCCGCGTGCCGCCACTATTTTGAACGTAACGCCGGATCATTTAGATCGTTATCGTGATATGAATGAATATTTGCGGGCAAAACAGCGGATTTATCATGAGTGTGAATATCCTATTGTGAATGCGGATGAAGCGTGGATGTGGCAATCCCTTTCTTTATCCAAAAATAAAATTACGTTTTCTTTGCAACAGCAAAATACCGATTATGGGTTGGAAAAAATCGGCAATCGCATTTATTTACGGCGTCGAGGAGAACGTTTGTTGGATGTGGCCGATATGCGTCTGCAAGGTTTGCATCATTGGCAAAATGCATTAGCCGCATTGGCATTTGGTGAGGTGATGCAACTTCCGGATGACCTCATGTTGAACGTGATCTGCAATTTTTCTGGACTCGTGCATCGTTGCCAATGGGTGCGAAATAAAAATGGTGTGGATTGGTATAACGATTCTAAAGCAACCAACGTAGGTGCAACGGAAACGGCCATTAAAAGCTTGGGAAATCAGTTACAAGGTAAATTAATTTTATTAGCGGGGGGGTTGGGAAAAGGTGCGGATTTTTCTGTATTAAAGCCGTGTGTGCAACACTATGTGAGTGATGTTATTTTATTCGGTCAGGATGCCTTCAAAATTGCGCAAGCGTTGCAAGCAGTGACGAATTTACATCATGTCAATTCATTACAAGAAGCCGTATGGTTAGCGGATCGCTTAGCGAAAGCGCAAGATAAAGTCGTATTAGCTCCTGCTTGTGCGAGCTTTGATATGTTTGCCAATTACATGGATCGTGGCGAGCAATTTATTAAAGCGGTGGAAGCACTATGAAAAAAACAAATCATGTTGCTTGGAGTTGTGATAAATGGATTTTGTTAAATACGCTGGCGATCTTGTTTGTGGGATTATTGATGGTCAGTTCAGCGTCTATGGTGATTTCCGATCGACGTTTTGGTTTTCCTTTTTATTATTTATTGCGGCAAGGCGTTTATGTTGCTGCTGGTTTGGTGTGTGCTTGGTTGATGACGGGCGTACCGATACGATTATGGCAGCGTTATAGCGGATATTTAATGCTGGCGGGTTTGGTATTATTGGTCCTGGTTCTTATTCCGGGGATTGGTAACGTGGTGAATGGTTCACGACGTTGGATTCACGTGGGATTTATTTCGCTGCAAGTCACCGAATTAGTAAAAGTATTTACGATTATTTACGTCGCCGATTTTTTGGTGCGGCATCAGGAGCGAATTCGCAGACATTTTTTGGGTGCATTTAATTTAATTGTGCTGTTAGGGGTGATGGCGTTGCTATTATTGCTGGAGCCGGATTTTGGTACTTTTGTTGTAATTACTTTTACGTTGATGACGCTGTTGTTTTTGGCGGGGGTGCGTCTAGGTCCCTTCATCATATTATTGGTGTTGGCATCCATCGCTTTAGCAGGTTTAGCCATTATGGCGCCTTATCGTTTGGAGCGATTGACGACCTTTCTTAATCCTTGGGCCGATCAATATGGCGCTGGGTATCAATTGACGCAATCTTTAATTGCTTTTGGGCGTGGCGGAATATTTGGCGTTGGTTTGGGAAATAGCGTGCAAAAATTATTTTATTTGCCAGAAGCGCATACTGACTTTATTTTTGCGGTGATTAGCGAAGAATTAGGCTTTATTGGCGCGTTATTAATTATCGCTTTATATGTGAGTTTAATAACACGAATTTTTATCGTGGGTCAGCGAGCAAAACGCAATGGTCAGCCGTATTCTGCTTATCTCGCTTTTGGAATTGGATTGTGGATTGGTTTTCAAGCGTTGGTGAACATGGGTGTTAGCACCGGCGTATTACCCACGAAGGGATTAACATTACCCTTTATCAGCTATGGTGGAAGTAGCGTCATGGTGACGTGTGTTGCGATTGCTTTCGTGATGCGAGTGGCGTATGAAACAGAATTTCATGATGAACGATTGCCGCCATCTTCGCGCCGCAATAGAAATATTTTGCAAGGACGAAAGAAGGCATGAAGCGTGTATTAATTATCGCTGGGGGTACTGGCGGACATATTTTTCCCGCGTTAGCGGTGGCAGATCAACTAAAACAACAAGGCTACGAAATTTTTTGGCTGGGCGCACGTTATGGGTTGGAAGCAAAATTAGTTCCTGATCATTACCCCATTGAATTTATTGTCGTGCAAGGAATGCGAAAGCGAGGCTTCAGGGCGAAGCTTTTAACCCCAGTGCGTTTGTTGCGTTCTATGATTCAAGCGGGTGCAGTGATCAAACGCCTCAACCCGCAGATCGTGCTGGCGATGGGCGGTTATGTTGCCGCGCCCGGTGGATTCGCCGCGTGGATGTTGCGTCGACCGCTCGTGATTCACGAGCAAAATGCCAAAGCAGGTTTGACGAATCGCTTATTAGCAAAGATTGCTACTGTGCGGTTGCAAGCATTCGAACAGGCTTTTCATGCCTCCCTGGCAGCAGAAACCGTGGGTAATCCGGTACGCGCGGAATTTTTTCATTTGCCACAGCCGGAAGTGCGTTATGCGCATCGCACGGGGGCTATTCATGTTTTGATCTTGGGTGGCAGTCAAGGCGCACGTGCTATTAATCAATGCATGATTCAGGTTTGGCAATCGTTATCGCCTGCTTTGCTGGTTAAAGTATGGCATCAAACCGGTGAAGCCGATTACTCCACGATGCAGGAAGCTTATGCAGAGCTGACGATCGCAGCGACGGTCGAACCCTTTATCAAAAAGGTGGCCCATGCTTATGCGTGGGCAGATATCGTCATTTGTCGCGCGGGTGCTATGACCGTCAGTGAATTAGCGGCTGCGGGAGTGGCCAGCGTATTAATTCCTTATCCCCATGCGGTAGACAACCATCAGTTTTATAATGCAAAGTATTTGTGTGACCCAAGAGCTGGCGTTCTGATTGAGCAAAAAGAACTCTCTGCACGTGCTATATTACGGTTACTTGAACAATTTTTTCGCGATCGACAAAGCTTGCTTCTTATGGCGCAGTCTGCTAGAAGATTGGCACAGCCAGAGGCCGCGAAAAAGGTAGCAGAAATATGTATGCGATGTATTCAGAACGATAGGTCTAACAACGGATGTTAAGTCAAAAGAAAAAACATATTCATTGTATCGGTATTGGGGGTATCGGAGTGAGTGCTTTGGCCGAATTATTGTTGGCACGAGGTTATTGCGTTTCGGGGTCTGACATTTCCGCCAGTGCGAATACAAAGCGATTACAACAGTTAGGCATTGACGTTGCGATTGGTCATCGCGCTGAAAATATTAATGGCGCAGACAGCATTATTTATTCGAGTGCTATTACCCGTACCAATCCTGAACTTGTGGCCGCGGAGCAAAGACAAATTGCTTTGCTATCGCGGGGTGCGGCATTAGCGAATTTTGTCAATCATTATCAGTCGATTGCAGTTGCAGGAACGCACGGTAAAACCACCACAACCAGCATGATCGCGCACTTATTAGTGAGTGCGGGATTAGACCCTTCCTATGTGATTGGGGGTATTCTCAACAATCAATCTTCGCCAGTGCAGTTGGGTGCGGGAAAATATTTTGTGGTTGAGGTCGATGAGAGTGATGCATCATTTCTCTATATGCAGCCGACTTATTCTGTCGTCACCAATATCGATGTCGACCATTTAGAAGCGTACGATAATAATTTTGCAAACTTACGCAATTCATTTCTGCAATTTTTAGCGAAAATTCCAGCGGAAGGAAAGGCCTATCTTTGCATGGATGATCCTGTGATTCGAGAATTATTGCCAGAAGTGAATGGTCCGGTCACGACGTATGGATTTCACGAGGCAGCGGAAGTGCGAGCCTTGGATTATCGGGCACTGGGTATGACGAGTGAATTTAACGTGGTTTTTAACGATGAAAATGAATGTATTCCTATTCGATTAAACGTTCCAGGTCGGCATAATGCACAAAATGTATTAGCGGCCATTGCGTTAGCAAAATCTTTTGGTGTAACCGCTGAAAAAATACAACGTGCCCTCGCGGTGTTCCCCGGTGTTGGGCGTCGTTTCCATGGTCATGGGCAAATGCGTTTGGCCAATGGCAGTGCGACCCTTATTGAAGATTACGGGCATCACCCCAGGGAAATTAAAGTGACCATCGATGCGGCCAAATCGGTTTGGCCAGAGCGAAGGGTGGTCTTGGTATTTCAACCGCATCGTTATACGCGTACTCGCGATTTATATGTTGAATTTGTCGATGTATTAAGTCGTGTTGATAAATTATTTTTATTAGATATTTATAGTGCGGGAGAAGAACCGCTCGACAATATTAGCAGCTTACAATTATGTGAGGCTATTGCAAAACACGCTTGCGCTCCACCCGTTTACGTTCCTGATTTGACACTGTTACCCAACACCTTGTTTGTGCAATTGCAAGATAATGACGTGGTGATTTTGCAAGGAGCGGGGAGTGTGGGTTCGATCGCGAAACAATTGATGTAAAAATCATGAAGAAAAAACAATGGGAAAATTTGCAAGGAGAATTGCTGCTGGATTATCCGTTAGCGCGGCATACCTCGTGGCGTGTGGGTGGTCGAGCAGCGTGTTGCTATCGTCCGAAAAATTTAGTGGATTTAATTCAATTTTTACAGCAAATACCGATGAGTGAGACGCTCACATGGTTGGGGTTAGGAAGCAATGTCCTCATACGTGATGCAGGGGTTGATGGCGTTGTTATTCTTACCGTTAATCGTTTAAATGAAATTACCTTAGTGGATAAAAATCTCGTGCGCGTAGAAGCCGGTGTCACTTGCTCTAAACTCGCGAAATTTTGCGTGGCGAAAGGGTTTGAAGATGGCGCCTTTTTTGCGGGAATTCCCGGGACCGTGGGGGGTGCGTTGGCAATGAATGCGGGTGCTTTTGGTGGGGAGACATGGCAACAAGTGGAAGCCGTTGAAATGGTCAATCGCTTTGGCGAACTGAAAAAACGATTGCCGTGTGATTTTGAGGTGGGATATCGTGAGGTTGCTGTTCCAGCTCATGAATATTTTGCGGCGGGTTATTTTTATTTTGATTCAGGCGACTCTGAAAAAGCAAAACAGAATATTTCAGAACTGCTGAAAGAACGTAATGAAAAACAACCCATTGGAACTTATAGCTGTGGTTCTGTATTTCGAAATCCAGAAGGAAATTTTGCGGGTCAATTGATTGAATTAGCCGGATTAAAGGGCTATTGCTTAGGTGATGCGCAAGTTTCTGAGAAGCATGCTAATTTCATTTTAAATAAAGGGAATGCCACTGCTCATGAAATCGAGCGGCTTATTTATCATGTTGCGGACACCGTGTTACAAACGCAAGGCGTCAAGATGACTCCAGAGGTTCGAATAATAGGCCAGCCGCCGATAGGAATGTGCACGAAATGACTTTTACAATGAGTCAAAAAAAGCTCGTCCTCGTGCGGAGGCCGTCCGCAGATAAAGGGAAGGAATTCTTCATCGGAAGATGGGGAATTCCTGATCAGCTGCTATCGAGGGGTAGGTCCATGATATTCTAATGGCACAGGGTGGATATTCTGAGCGGCAAATAGGGAAAATCTATTTTCTTGTTTTTCAAGTTGATCTTTTAGTTTTATTGAGGCATGAAAAACATCGGGATCACGTTCCTTTAAAACAGTCCAGGTGTCCCCCTGCGCTGTTAGTTTTATTTTCATTACCCGAAGCATGGAATCTTTGTCTTCAGCATCACCCACCTCAACAAGGAGCTCGAATGCTTTGAGAAAAGCTTTGTGTGCTAAAGCAGCTAAGAAGCACCAGCCGGGGAATTTTTCTTCATCAGCGTGTGACAATGCTATAAAAAACGCTTTCTTTGAATCCAGATCTCCTTCTTGAATTAACAGCGTTACTGCAGTGAGACACGCTTCCGGTGTATGCGCCAACATCATCCAACCCGTTCTGCCCTTTTTTTCTTTTTTTGATGATAACGCAGCAAAAAATGCTTTTTTGGAGTTCGCATTCCCTTCCTGAACGAATAAATGCATTGCACTAAGACAAGCGTCTTTGGCCTCTCGTGCAAGCGTCATCCAACCGATCCAGAAATCCCGATCAGGAGTGATTAATGCCTGAAAAAAAGCCGTTTTGAGATTAGCGTCTTCTTGTTGAGCGAGTCGTTCTATTGCTTTAACACAACCGTTGGGTGAGCATCTAGCGAGGTTCATCCAGACCGTCCAACTACCCTCTCTGGATTGTTCTGAAAGCACTTTCAAAAAAGCGCTTGTTAAACTCGGATTTTCTGCGTGGTCGAATAATAAGTCGAGTAAGCTATTTAAACTATCCTCTTTCCTCACATTCATTATCAACAGTGCCCAGGTCCGCGCATCGAATTTTGCCAAGATAGAGAAAAAGTCCTCTAACTCTGTTGCATCTCTTAATGCTTTGAATTTTCTCGCTGATCTTGCAGACATCAAACGAAACATTTCAAGATCATCATCCTGTAAGTATTTTCTTAGCCCCTGATAACATGTTTTGTACTGCTGATAGGTTTTTAGGACCTGGGGCAGCGTCTCGTAGGCTATTTCATGTTGATCACAGCGCGTAAGAAACGACCAAATTGCCGTTCGTGTATTGGGTTTTTTATCGGGTAATGCCAGTTGGCACAACTCGCCTAATGCGCTTTGTGAAATCTTAACGTGCGAGTGCTCTTTTTGTTTTAATAACTGCAAAACCAGCTGAATCTTTTGATCAGGGTTGCATTGATCGAATGAAAATATATCCATAAAAACCTCTTATACAATGGCATGGTACTTGTGCGCTAATCTGCTGCGTTGTGTAGGGAAAGTCAAGGACGATGTCGTCATTTCTTGGGAAAGCAGGCGGAATCACCGCTGATTGCTTAGTAAAACTTTAACGTTGATTAAATTTACGTTGAATTGGGTATACAAACAGGAAGCCATTGCTGCATTCAGCGGAATGCCTGTTTTACTGCTTTTTTGCTTGCGCTTATCGATAATAATACGCAAAATCAGATTAACGAAAGCTATATACTTCTAAGGTGAATATTTTTGGTTTCGGTTCGTCAAAAAAAACAGTCTACAACGAGATCTTGGTTGTTCGTTATTCTTTTTTCGCTCTCTATGGGGTTAGCTTTGTCGCTGGCCATTTGGGGCATTTATTGGTTATGGTGCGAGACAAGTCGAGCGCATCTCTTTGCTTTTCGTCGGGTTCGTGTTGTGATGGATGCACAACATTTACAAGACCAACAGATTACGGAACTTGTGAAAGCCCATTTGCAAGGGGGATTTTTTTCTTTGCGAACGCAATCGTTGCGTGAGGCATTAGTTTCGGAACCTTGGGTTGCGGGAATCGAACTTCGTCGCGAATGGCCTGATTTATTGGAAGTGGATATTGAAGAGCAAAGGCCCGTCGCACGTTGGAATGCAACGCAGTTAATCACAGCCCATGGCAAGCTTTTTATCCCAGAAAAAAACACGATACCACAAAATTTGCCGCGGCTGCTGGGCCCTCCAAAAACAGAGGAGCAGGTGCTCGACAATTTTTTACGTTTTCAGGAATGGTTATCCCCTTTAAATATGAAGATCGTGCGCTTGGAATTGACGAAAAGTCGCAGTTGGCTATTTGTTTTAGAATCCGGTCTAGAAGTACAGCTAGGACATCAGCACGTGGAAGAGCGCATGAAAAAATTTGTTGCTGTTTATCCTGATATTATCGGAAAAAATAAGTTGATGGCGTTACGTATTGATATGCGCTATCCCAATGGAATTGCTGTTCGCTGGAACTAATGACCTTGAAACGTGTACGTTCCCTTACTTTAACTTGATTCCCCGTGGCTTGCCACGGGGATTTTTAATGCCCAGAAAAATGATGATGAGGATCGTTTAAAACAGCGAAGCGCTGTTATTTTTTTTGCAAATTGCATTAAAAACGGGTTATAATTTCATAGTGTTCTTAAGATGTTTGACATATACTTATGATTTCATTTCTATTATGGTCGATATTGGCGCTACAGGGAGACCGAGCAGGAAATGGCTAAGAAACAGAATCAAAATTTAGTAGTTGCTTTGGATATAGGCACCAGTAAGATTGCGGCATTGGTCGGCGAAGTAAATTCCGATAATGAATTAGAAATTGTGGGTGTTGGCACACACCCTTCGCGCGGTTTAAAACGCGGCGCAGTGGTGAATATTGAGTCTACGGTCCAATCCATTCAGAAGGCCATCGAAGAAGCAGAACATATGTCTGGCTGTGAAATTCACTCGGCTTATACCGGTATTGCAGGCAGTCATATTAAAAGCTTTAATTCTCATGGTATTGTGGCGATTCGAGATCGTGAAGTTTACCAAAATGACGTTGATCGAGTGATCGATGCGGCAAAAGCTGTTGCTATTCCGGCTGATCAGCGAATTCTGCATATTTTACCGCAAGAATTTATTATCGACCATCAAGCGGGTGTGCGAGAACCCGTCGGTATGGCGGGCGTTCGCTTAGAAGCAAAAGTGCATATTGTCACGGGCGCCGTCAGTGCGGTACAAAACATTACGAAATGTGTGCGCCGCTGCGGTTTGCAAATCAGCGATATTATTTTGGAGCAATTGGCATCGAGCCATGCGGTGCTGAACGAAGACGAAAAAGAGTTAGGCGTTTGTTTAGTGGATATCGGGGGAGGTACAACCGATATTGCGATTTTTACGGAAGGCTCTATTCGCCATACCAGCATTATTCCTATCGCAGGGGATCATGTGACGAATGATGTTGCTGTGGCTCTGCGAACACCCACGCAATACGCAGAACGCATTAAAAAAGAATTTGGCACGATTTTAGTGGATGAATTAGAACATGATGAGCAAATTGAGGTTCCTAGTGTGGCGCATCGTAGTCCGCGTCACATGCCGCGTCGCTTATTAGCGGATGTCATTACCGCGCGATATGAAGAGCTTTTTCAACTGGTGCTTGCTGAGATTCGACGAGGTGGTTTTCTGGATTCGATCAATGCGGGTGTTGTCATCACGGGGGGAGCGTCTCAAATTCCTGGTCTTGCCGTTTGTGCTGAAAAAATATTTCAATGTTCGGCGCGTCTTGGTGTTCCACAACAGGTGAGCGGTCTTGCGGATGTGCGCAACAACCCAAGCTTTGCGACAGGGATCGGATTGTTATTACATGGCTATCAAAATCAACGAATGGGTACGATGGGTCAATCGTTTGATAGCAGTGCACGTGGATTATGGACTCGTATGCGCGAGTGGTTCCAGGGTAATTTTTAAAGGAGAAGGGTGATGTTTGAGCTCGGTGATAGTGTCGGTCAAAATGCAAAAATTGTTGTTATGGGTGTTGGCGGAGGCGGTGGAAATGCGCTCGAACACATGATCATGGAGAATATTGAGGGTGTTGAATTTATTTGTGCAAATACCGATGCACAAGCTTTATCGCGCTCCAATGCAAAAACCACCATTCAACTGGGTGAAGAAATTACAAAAGGCCTAGGTGCTGGTGCTGACCCGATGATTGGTCGACAAGCCGCTGAAGAAAATCGTGAACGTATTCGAGAAGTGCTGCAAAGCAGCGACATGGTTTTTATTACAGCGGGTATGGGTGGTGGCACAGGAACGGGTGGTGCACCGATTGTTGCTGAAATCGCAAAAGAAATGGGAATTCTCACAGTAGCGGTGGTGACAAAACCTTTTGCATTTGAAGGCAAAAAACGCATGGATGTGGCGGAAGAAGGCATAAAAGCATTAAGCCAGTTCGTGGATTCACTGATTACGATTCCCAACAACAAATTGCTGTCTGTTCTAGGCAAAAATATTACCTTACTAAACGCGTTTAAAGCAGCAAATAACGTTTTATTAGGCGCAGTACAAGGCATTGCAGAATTAATTACCCGCCCTGGATTAATTAACGTCGATTTCGCTGACGTTAGAACCGTGATGTCCGAAATGGGCATGGCCATGATGGGGACGGGCGTCAGCAGCGGTGAAAATCGAGCTCGAGAAGCGGCAGAGGCAGCGATTGCGAGTCCATTGTTGGAAGATGTCGATTTTTCTGGTGCACGTGGCGTGTTAGTGAATATTACCGCTGGTTTAGACATGTCAATTGGAGAATTTGAAGCGGTTGGTGATTCGATTAAATCGTTTGCATCTGAGAACGCAACGGTGGTTGTCGGTACAGTGATTGACCCAGAAATGACCGATGAGCTGCGTGTCACTGTAGTGGTTACAGGGCTTGGTTTGGCGAAAGAGGGTGCAGTTCATCGTGCTGTATCGGGTGCTGCTACCAAAAATGAGAGCGGTGGTGTTGATTTTCAACAATTGGATAAACCTACTTTTATGCGTAAGCAAGAAACCATTAAGCCATCCGTGCCCGTAGATGAGCCGCGCGATAGGGATATTGATTATCTGGATATCCCCGCATTCTTGAGAAGACAAGAAGATTGATTCGCGGTTGCACCTTAAAAATGTGCTATATTGATTCAAGGCGCCTGCTTGTGAAATTAAGGGGATGTGCTACAATGCGCGACTGGAGAAAGGGAGTGTCAACATATGATCAAGCAGAGAACACTCAAGAATGTAGTGCGAGCAACCGGTGTCGGGGTACACACAGGTGAGAAAGTTTATCTCACGTTGCGTCCTGCTCCTGCGAATGCCGGCATTATATTTCGACGAGTTGATTTAGACCCAGTGGTGGAAATTCCCGCTGGTGTGTGTCACATCGGCGATACCAGTTTGTGTACTTGTTTGGCCAAGAATAATGCTCGAATTGGGACCGTAGAGCATCTGCTTTCTGCGCTTGCTGCATTTGGTATTGATAATTTGTATGTCGATGTCACTTCATCCGAAGTTCCCATTATGGATGGGAGTTCAGCCCCCTTTGTTTTTTTAATTAAATCGGCGGGCATTGAAGAAAAAAATGCATTGAAGAAATTTATGCGTATCAAAAAGATGGTTGAAGTTAAAGAGGGGGATAAATACGCGGCAATAAAACCTTACAACGGGTTTAAAGTCAGTTTTGAAATTGATTTCAAACACCCTATTTTTAAATCGGGCCCGCAATTTGCCACGTTGGATTTTTCTTCCGCTTCTTATGAAAAAGAAGTTTCTCGAGCCCGAACCTTTGGTTTTTTATCTCAATATGAACAAATTCGCAAAATGAACTTGGCTTTGGGAGCAAGTTTAGACAATGCAATTGTGCTTGATGATTATAAAGTTTTAAATGAAGATGGCCTTCGTTATCCGGATGAATTTGTAAAGCATAAAATCTTAGATGTGATTGGCGATTTATATTTGTTGGGCCATAGTGTGATTGGTGAATTTGTTGGATCGAAGTCTGGCCATTCGCTCAATAGCAAACTGCTCAGTGCGCTCTTGAAGCGAAAAGATGCTTGGGAAATCGTGACTTTTGAAGATAAAGAACAGTTACCGATTTCGTTTATTCCCGCCATTACTGTAACGGAATAATATCCTCAAACCCTTGGGAAAAATACCTCGAGCATCATCTTGGCACAATGTCTGCACGCAGCGTATTAATGAACCCTTCTTCTAATAGAGGCGCGCCATTTTTCCGAAAGGCACTTTGCGACAAAAGTTGAGTGGACTCTGCTAGCGTCGCTTGATAAATGACGGCGTATTCTGCTGTGGCGTAACGGGCGAGTTTTATTTTTATGTCAACAATGTGAAGATCCGGCGGGCATTCGAATATGTCATTGGCGTTGATCCAATCGGTCCAAAAATAATTGGATAGTAAATAAGCGCAGCGCAAGCCAAGATTTTTTGCCTGTGGGTTCAATGCCATAGAAATTTTAACGATGGGGTCGGGTTTGTATAAAGACCCACACCAATAAAAATTGCATGCCGTATAGTTTTTTCCTGAGCGTGTGGTCATGCGGCATGTAATGTGCGGGTTGTTTTGAGGAAAAGCCAATCGATCGTTTAACCAGCGTAATTCCATATCATTTTTAGGTTTGATGAACCCCCAAATATTACTGTACACTTCCACTTGGGATATTCCAAACTGTGCAGCAAGGACATCGACTTCTTGCACGATGTCGGGTGACGCGCGGCAATATTCACTGCCACAAATAATTCCATCGAGCACTACTTTTTCTGAAAAAAGCCGCAAGGTATTTTTAGCGTTTGTGTGAATACGATTAGCAGCATCAAAAAAAAGCTGAATGGGTTTATTCCAATGGGCAGCAATGACTTCGGGGTGGTCTTGAATGGCAATAATATTACGACAATCTTGAGTATACTGTTGAAAAGCGGTAAAAGACGCTTGCGCCGCTTTGGGTAGCCAGGGCGCTACGCTATAAACCGTAACAGTGGGATGTGCATTTTGCGCGAGTACCCATGTGGAAGCGCCAAACAGTGAGCCGACCTCTACAATAACACCGTATTCGGGAACGCTGTTGGCAAGCAATCCCAAATAATTAAGTTCTCCAACCGTTAATGGGGTTGGAATTGTTGTGTTAATTTTTATATTCATCAGCCAACAGCTTTTGTGTAACGGTTGCAAAGAAATAGAGGCGATTTTCTTGAGGTTGAAAGACACGTAATACGGATCGTTGGCGCACGGACAAAAACAGGGCGTTCGTGAGTCGTTTGAGTTTGATGGTCCTAGCAATGGATGGAATAGCAACGAATAAGCCATTTTTTTGAGCAAGGCGACAAAAAACTTCCCAGGAGCTGGGTTCTTGCGGTTCCACCATCATTTCATCCTTGAAAATTAGGTTGAAATCTTATTTTAGCAACATTCCTGCGGACTATTCAACTTGATTTTTTATTGTTGGATAAGCGCTGTAGAGCGGCTTTTAAATCGGGATGTGTGACGGCATCAGCGCTATTTTTTATCAACTCGCTGGTGGATCTCGTCATCTGTAACGTACGGCGCTGTCGAGGAGGAGGCGAAGTTTCTGGTAAATAAATGCGAATTTTAAGATCAGTGATCAATTTAAAAAAAGGGTGCTGTTGTAAAGCGTCAAGAATAACGCGTTGCTGGTAACGCAACTGCGTTGCCCAAACCGCGCTGTTGGTTCGCACGGTGAGGGTTGTATTTTCGTAATTGGCGACCTGGCAATGCTGCTGCAAGGGGGGGGATAATAGGTGTGCTAAAATATGATTAGCGCATTGAATTTGTTCGGCTTTTTTGCAAAGTGGCTGTAAGCCACGTTCTTGCCGAAGGACTTTTTCAATTGAGCAAGGATCGAGGGAGGTAGGTTGACGAGTTTGCATTTTCATTAATCTATGAGAGAATTGCCGCTTAATGTTATAGCTTTTCAGATCAATATGTTGGTGAAAATGATCGTGCCATTAGAAGCCAACCCTCTCCTAGCCTCTCCCGCAGGCGGGAGGGGGAAGCTCGACAGTGAGCACCATTGTCGGTAAGACAATTAAAATAGTTTATTTTTACCAAAATATTTATCTGAAACACTATAGTTATTGTTTGAATGATAAAAGAAGCACCTATGTTAAACAAGATCTTCAAGAAATTAATTGGAACTCGCAATGACCGCATTTTGCGCGAGTACCGAAAAATATTGGTAAAAATTAATGAACTAGAGCCTGAAATTGCAACGTTGTCTGATGAAGCGCTGCGCGCTAAAACCACGGAATTTAAAACGCGTATTCAAGAGGAGGGGAAAAGCCCAGATACTGTTTTAACAGAGGCATTTGCAGTTGTGCGCGAAGCGAGTCAACGCACGCTAGGGATGCGTCATTTCGATGTACAAATGCTGGGTGGGATGGTGCTGCATTTTGGCAATATTGCTGAGATGCGCACGGGCGAGGGAAAAACACTAGTCGCTACGTTGCCGGCGTATTTAAATGCGTTGGCTGGCAAAGGGGTACATATCGTTACGGTGAATGATTATCTTGCAAAACGAGACGCCGAATGGATGGGCCCGATTTATTCTTTTTTAGGATTAACAGTGGGTATTAATTTATCGGGTATGGATTTGGCTGCCAAGCAAGCGGCTTATCGAGCCGATATTACGTATGGTACCAACAATGAATTTGGTTTTGACTATTTGCGCGATAATATGATTTTTAATTTAGAACAACGCGTGCAAAGAACATTGCATTACGCGATTGTGGATGAAGTGGACTCCATCCTTATCGATGAAGCGCGCACCCCATTAATTATTTCTGGCCAAGCGGAAGAGTCTTCGGATTTATATCAAAAAATAAATTATCTGATTCCTTCACTGAAAAAACAAATGATGGAAGAGGGGCAAAAAGACGAAGACGTTCCAGAGGAAAAGCGTGGCGATTTTACGTTAGATGAAAAAAATCGACAAGCATTTTTAACGGAACAAGGTCATCAGCGCATCGAAAAAATGCTCGTGAAAGAAGGCTTAATGCAAGCAGGCGATAGTCTTTATGACCTCTCCAATATTAGTTTGATGCATTACGTCAATGCGGCGTTGCGTGCGCACACATTATTTCAGCGTGACGTGCATTACATTGTAAAAGACAATGAAGTGATGATTGTGGATGAACATACGGGGCGGTTGATGCCAGGTCGCCGTTGGTCGGATGGATTACATCAAGCCGTGGAGGCAAAAGAAGGCGTTGATATCCAACTCGAAAATCAAACCTTGGCGACCATCACCTTTCAAAATTATTTTCGTCTTTATGAAAAATTGTCAGGTATGACAGGCACGGCGGATACGGAAGCTTACGAAATGCAAAAAATTTATGGGTTGGAAGTGATTATCGTACCGACCAATCAGCCCATGATTCGTTTAGATGAACCCGATCGCGTCTATTTAACGACGAAAGGTAAATTTGACGCTATCATTGAGGAAATTCGTCAGCGCCACGAAAAAGGCCAGCCGATATTAGTGGGCACAGCATCCATTGAGGCATCTGAATTAGTTTCAACATTACTGCATCAAGCGAAAATCAAACACGAAGTATTAAACGCCAAGCAACATGAGCGTGAAGCAAAGATCATTGCTCAAGCGGGTCGCCCGGGAGCCGTGACGATTGCAACTAACATGGCGGGTCGAGGAACGGATATTGTGTTGGGCGGAAATGTGAAAGCGGACATTGCTGAGCTTGAAAACGCCAGTGACGAGCAAATCGCGCTACTTCGCGATGAATGGAAAAAAGCGCATGACGTGGTTTTGAAAGCGGGCGGGTTACATGTTTTAGGAACCGAACGCAATGAAGCGCGTCGTATTGATAATCAGCTGCGGGGTCGATCGGGCCGCCAGGGAGATCCCGGGTCATCACAATTTTATTTATCGCTAGAAGATAATTTGCTGCGTATTTTCGCTTCTGATCGTATGTCAACGATGATGCGCCGCTTAGGTGTGACGGAATCTGACGTTATCGAAAGTAAAATGGTCAGTCGTGCCATTGAAAATGCGCAAAGGCGTGTTGAGGGGTACAACTTTGATATTCGCAAAAATTTATTGGAATATGATGACGTCGCGAATGATCAACGTAAAGTGATTTACCAGCAGCGTTTTGAATTATTAAAAGCGAAAGATATTGTAAACACGGTTAAGGAGCTTCGTGAAGAAGCGGTTAATGACATGATCAGCATTTACATTCCACCGGAAAGTTTGGAAGAGCAGTGGGATGTGCCTGGTTTAGAGAGACAATTGACAGAGGATTTCGGTGTTAAATTGCCAATCGCACTTTGGTTGCAGCAGGAAGAAGCGTTAAACGAAGACACTTTACGTGAACGTATTATCGATGAGGTTGTGAAATCTTACAGCGAAAAACAAGCGAAATATACCCCCGAAGCGTTGCACGAAGTGGAAAAAATGATCATGCTGCAGATGCTGGATCACCATTGGAAAGAACATTTAGCGGCAATGGATCATCTGCGGCAAGGCATTCATTTACGAGGTTACGCACAGAAAAATCCAACACAAGAATTTAAACGAGAATCGTTTGAATTATTCAAAAGCATGATGAATAAAATCAAATATGAAGTGATTTCCATGCTGTCACGAGTGGAAATGGGGAGTCCGCAGCAAGTGGAAGCACAGCAACAGACGCAAGCCATGCCCATGAATGTCACGTATCATCACGCACAAACCAATTTATTTTCAGATCATGATTCGGAGCGTGAAGCAAATCCATCGAGTGAAGATCAAAAACGTCCTTTTGTTCGTACAGAAACAAAAGTTGGGCGTAATGATGCTTGTCCTTGTGGCAGTGGAAAAAAGTATAAACAGTGTCATGGGAACTTGCTGAACTAAATTAAGAGAGAGACTATGGTAGGGAAGCGGCATTTGGACGTTGTTTGCGGCGTCATTGGAAATGAGGCAGGACAAGTTTTAGTTGCACTCAGAGACTTTGAATCCGATCAGGGTGGGTTATGGGAATTTCCCGGTGGAAAATTAGAATTTAGCGAAGTCTTAGAAGATGGTTTATGCCGAGAATTGTACGAAGAATTAGACATTGATATCTTAGAAGCCGATCCTTGGATGCAAGTCAATTACGAATATCCTCTATACCATGTAACCCTGCATGTCTGGCGAGTGGTTCGCTATGAAGGTGAGCCCAAAGGACAGGAAGGACAAATTATTCAATGGGTAGATCGAAACGGATTAAAAAAATTAAAATTTCCACCCGCCAATGGTGCGATCGTTGATGCGCTTCTTCAAGAAGAATTAAAGATCTCTTCGTAAATTCATCCTGGTGAGGCCGCACCCAATGAATCTGGAGAATGGCTGACGGGATGAGGACAGGAATTTCCCCTTTTGTTTTCTAAAACAATAAGTTGCCAGATAATGAACTTGGGGAATTGCTGGGATGAGGATGTTACACTCGACAACAACTCAATTGAAACGGAAATTCATTTTGAATATTATCCCAGTGTTCATTTTCTTGTTCAGAAAAGAGGGGGCGGAAGCGAATGGATAGGCGATGTTTGCCGACACTGACTTCAGGATAAATGTTAAAGTTCACGGGGACCGAGATTCGTATCATTTGGCACGGCGAATTCGGGTCTAGGGATTGCTGATAAAACACATTATTCGCAACGGCTTTTTGAGCTGGCGCGCTGTCGCGACTTAGATTTAAAATAGTCTTAATGATTTTTTCAAGCAGCTCAAACTCGGATTTCCATTTTAAAAGATCCGCTTTGCGGCGTTCGTCTGAGAGGTGCAGCCATAGCATATAAGCAGGTACCGTGAAATTACAGGGTCCAGCAGGACTGTTCAGTTGCATGCGAATTTGCTTAAGAAAAGGATCTTGTCGTAAATTCTCGCCGATTTTAATTCGGCCACTTTGGTGAATTGCGTCGGTCAAGCAGTCTAATTGGTGGAGAATATCCTGTAGTTTACGGATGTCTACTTGCGGGGAAAATTCAAGTTGCGCTAACACAGTGGCTTGTTGGTTGAGAGCTTGAACCAGTTTTGCTTTAAGCTCAGGCCGGTCAGAAACATCGGCGATTTTTAATAGGGTCTCCAATGATTGGCGGCAGTTTTGTGGCGTTGTGGCTTTTAAGTAGTATTGCAGCTGATTGAAAAGGTGCTCTAGCCGCAAAAAAAGGCGGATATTTTCATTCAGCGGTTGTTCGTAAGTGATGAAAGCAGAACTCATGGGTCGTGTTAAATCTTTTTAAAATGTTAATACAAAATCTGAAAAACGATAAAACAATAATAACATGAGTTTTGAAGTCAGGAAAAGTTTCATTAGTAAATTCGGCACGAGGTTTGTGCGACATAGGCGATAAAATACGTAGGCTATTAAATCAAGCTTAGATAGTATTGATGAAGCCGGGCGACCTCTTGTTGCAATTGTAATACATCTCCCTCATTGTTGACGATATCATCGGCACCGACCAATCGTTCTTGTCGCTGACACTGAGTTTTTAAGATGTTTTCCAGTAAGGGTGTGGGGGTGTTTTCGCGTTGCTGCAAGCGGTGACGCTGAGTTTCAAAAGAAGTATCGACGACGATGATCCGATCGAACAAGTGTTGAAGTTTCTTTTCAAAGAGCAGTGGAACAACAACAATGCAATATTTGCTTTGCGCTGTTTGTATATCGCGTTGCATGGCTTGGATAATGGCTGGATGAAGGGTTTTCTCTAACCACTCGCGTTCAGCGTCGTTAGTAAAAATCGTTTTTTTAAGTAATTGGCGATTCAGCGTGCCATCGGGTAATTGATAATTTTTACCAAAGTGAGCGATGATATGCTTGAAACAAGGTGTATTTGGCGCGGTCAACGCGTGGGCGAGTTGATCCGTATCGATGACAGTCACTCCCAGTTTTTTGAAAAAATTCGCAACGGTTGATTTTCCGCTTCCCATGCCGCCAGTTAAACCGATGACCATCATGTTGGAATAACTCGTAACCAATGAATAACGAAAGGATTCGTTATGAAAGTGATCCAAGCGGCGAGACCGATAAAAGGGCCGAAAGGAATGGGACGTTGCCATTGAATGAGCTTAACGGCCATCAAAAGTAGGCTCAACACTGCCCCCACGATAACGGCAAGCAGTAGTGTATTCAGCATGCCGTATATGCCGAGCCAAGCACCAGCCATCGCCATCATTTTAAAATCGCCATGCCCCATGCCTTGTTTGTGACGGATATGTAAAAATAACCACGCAGAAAGCCACAAAATAACATAACCCATAGCCGCTGCCCACACAGATTGGTGGAGTGGAGTGAATAAGGTAAACGTGTTGGCTAACAGGCCAATCCACAATGTTGATAAAGTTATTGTGTCGGGTAATAATTGATGCTGAAAATCAATAAAGCACAGAGTGAGGAGGCAATAGGTGAATATCAAGCCCATGGGCATCTGCCATGTGAGGCCAAAACGCCAGAAGATGGCCAGTGACATTAAACAGGTGAGTCCTTCAATAATGGGATACAACGTAGGAATGGGTCGTTGACAGAAAGCACATTTACCCCTTAAAAACAGATAGCTCCCTAGTGGAATGTTGTGATAAAACTTAAGCTGTGTTTTGCAGTGTGGGCAATGTGATCGTGGTAGTGCGAGAGAAATTTTCTCTCCGTACGATTCTTTTGTTAAGCCGAGAAATTCGCGACAATCCGCCTGCCATTGTTGCTGCAACATTTTGGGGTAGCGAGCGATCACCACTGATAGAAAGCTTCCAGTCAAGAGGCCAAAAAGCCCAACGGCGATAAAAATCACCGGATAATAATCGTATAAATCGATATCCATAGTTAACTCCTGATTTCAAGGCCTAAATGGATCATGGGCAAATATAGCGCGGCAATAATAATGCCGGCTAATAAAGCTAATAATATCATGATTATGGGCTCAGCATATTTAATAACATGAGCTAACTGTTCAGTAAACGTTTCTAAATGATTTGTGGCAAGATTGCTGAAGACAACTCCCAGCGTACCGGTATTTTCGCCAATGAATATCATCTGTAATGTGGTCAGTGGAAGAAGGTGCAATGCTTGCAAGCATTCATGTAACGAGGCGCCACGGGTGAGATTTTCAGGAAGGGTTGAAAATAATTGCTCGAGATAACGATTGGTCAGTATTCGATTCGCAAGGTTAATCGCAGCAAGCAACGGAATATTTGTTAGCCATGCGATGGCGAGCAAATAACTCCATTGACTGAACGCCGCATGAAGAACAAGAGATCGTAGCAGAGGAACATGTAAAATATATTGATGCAATCGTTTTGAGAGGTTGCGTGACTGTAACGCAAAATACCCCCCGAAAAAAAATATCACCAATATATTCATTAAGATGCAATAATGATGTTGCATTGCCAGCGCTAGTTTCAGTAAAAGTTTTGTGAGAAATGGTAATTCACCCCCTAATTCAGAAAAGAATTGTTGATATTGTGGAAGAATATAAAAGAGACTTCCTAAAGTGATGAGCAGGGTGCAGCACAATAAAAAAATGGGATAGCTGAGTGTTTTTTTAATTTGATGTTTTATTTTTTGTTTTTGTTGTAGAAGCTTAAACAATTGTTGGAATGCTTCTGCTAATTGGCCAGTTGTTTCACCTGCCGCGATAAAAGCACAATATTCTTCGGTAAAAAGACGAGGGAAGTTTTGCATCGCTTGTGCTAAACTCATGCCTGCTTGAAGATCATTTTGAATTTGTGCAATGACAGATTTGAAACGATTATTTTTTTGTGATGCATGTAAAGTGGATAGCGCAAGAGAAAGAGGAACCCGTGCTTGAATGAGCACAGTCAATTGTTGCGTAAAATGCAAAATATCGGTAGTGCATGCTGCTTGGGTCCAATAAAAATATTCTCGCGATATTTTTATTGGAGTAATGCCGGCAGAAAAAAGGTGAGCCAGTTGGGCCGCGTAATTTTTTGCATAATGTTGTCCGATGCTGATTTTCCCGTTGCGCTGTACTCCTTTCCAAAAATAATAAGGCATACTTATTTTTCCCCAATTGAGCGTTGTAATTCATTTTGGGTGATAATGCCGGCATTCACTTTTGAAAGTCCATTTTCCCATAAAGTCGAAAGATGAATTTCTTTGGCAATTTTGTTGGGAGGGGCGCCGTTGAGTAACAGCATTTTCGTGGTTTCATTCATTTCGAACAATTCATAAATTCCGGTACGGCCATGGTACCCTAAAATACAATATTGGCAGCCGATATTTTCCATAGTGGTTTTACAATGTTTGCAACATTTTCTTGCCAGTCGTTGTGCGATGATGAGATTAAGTGATTCTACTAAATCAAGCGAAGAAATACCCATCATCGTTAAGCGAGTGAGTGATTCAACAGAATTATTCGTGTGTAAGGTTGAAAGTACCAGATGACCTGTTTGAGCGGCATGAATGGCCATTTTCGCTGTTTCACGATCGCGGATTTCACCCACCATAATAATATCGGGGTCTTGTCGCAAAATAGCGCGTAAAGCGTGATTGAAGTTGAGTCCAATTTTCGGATTGACATTGAGTTGATTGATATTCTCTAATTCAATTTCGATGGGATCTTCGATGGTCGTAATATTTCGTTCGTTGGAATTTAGTAATGAGAGCGCAGTATATAAAGTGGTGGTTTTCCCGCTCCCGGTGGGCCCAGTAATTAAAATTAATCCTTGTGGTTTATCAATATTTTTTTGAAAAATAATTTTTTGTTCTGGTTCTAATCCTAAATGCTCAATGCTGAGTATATTGCCGTCATTTTTTAGTAAGCGCAGAACAACTTTTTCGCCATGAAGAATAGGTAATGTGCTGACTCGACAAATATAATTTTTGTTGAGCTTGTTTTTTATTGGATAACGACCATCTTGGGGTAAGCGTTTTTCAGCAATATCTAAATTGGCTTGAATTTTTAAATAATTGGTCAGCATGGGTGCCGTTATTGTTGAGGAATGATGAATGTCATATAAAATTCCGTCGATACGAAATCGAATTTTTAGGATATGCGGTTGTGGTTCAAAATGAATGTCTGAAGCATTTTTTTCAATGGCCAGTAGCATTATTTCTTGCACGAATTCAGCAATGGTATGATTAATTTGCATAGCCTTTTGCAACACCGCCGCCTCCTGTTTTCCAGATTAATTTTTCTTGATAGATTTCGGGTGTTAATGTGTAGGTGTCTTCTGTTGTAATGCCATATTTATTGGCAGGTACAATAATGATATTGCCAGCTTCAGTCACTTTTACAGATGACACGAGTCCCCTGCTGCTGCTGCTGCTGTTCGTGATGTTAGGTGGAACACCATTTTTGCCCGCGATACATTCATCTAATTGTCCGGTGATTTCAAAGCATTCTTCGATACCAATTCTAAATGGAATTGCAGCTTCGACTACTTCTGTGTAGTGAGCGCGCCGTGTGTAAACTTGATAGGAGGGAATAGCAATCGCAATCAAAATGCCAATGATGGCGATGACAATCATCAATTCTAATAAGCTAAAGCCTTTCGGTTTATCCATGTGAGGTCGCTCCCGTGTTGATATGGTATTTTTATATGGGATTCATGAGGTGTTCGCAATACAGGGGTGTTTTGAGCTTTTAAGAATTGATAAATAACGGTAAGGTAGGTATATTCTGTTTTCTCGCAAGAGGGCAGTGTACAAAGTTCAAATTTGACACAAGTGTGCCGATGTAGCTCAGTTGGTAGAGCAACTGATTCGTAATCAGTAGGTCGCCCGTTCGATTCGGGCCATCGGCACCACATAATCAATAAGTTATATGGAGAGCTCTCCCAGTAAAAAATAAAAAGCTACCTATGTGCTACCTTTCGCTCTGCCGAGGGTGTGCGCTAAGCTGCTGCCCAATTTATACCCTGCTTCTCTGTAAAATTTAATCATAATTAGCGCTGTATCCGTCGATTCTTGTGCAATTATATTGACAATAATTGGCCAGCCGTGTCAGGATGGTGAAAAATAATACTGGATAATTTTCAATCGAAAAAACAACTGGTTCTATCATATTAGCTTCCAGTGGGTAAGGCTTATAGAGTCTGCTCAGGACTATCGTATCGGGCCTTCTCTGCGGTTGGAGAATTTATAACATAAACTGTTTTTTTTACTGAGTGAGTAATGTCAAAAAATAATTTGCTAAAATTTAATAAACAGTTTTTCAGGGACTTTTGGCAACTATTTAAACCCTATTGGACTTCCGAAGAAAAATGGAGTGCATTTGTATTACTGGCATTAGGTATTTTATGCACAATTTTTGGTGTGCGCGCAAGTGTCACACTTAATGGCATTACTAAAGATTTTTACGATGCCTTGCAGAATTTTAATAAAGTAGCAATAACGACATCGCTACTTCACTACATCATTATGTTAGCCATCCTAATACTTGTTTATGGTTATGGATTTTATTTTAATGGGTTACTCGCTATTCGCTGGCGCCGCTGGCTAACAAAGCATTATTTAAAGAAATGGCTTCACAATCACAGTCATTATCATATGCAACTGCGCGGTAGAAATATGGATAATCCTGATCAGCGTATCAGTGAGGATCTTGATACATTCACCAGCGCAACAATGGGTGTATTTTTTATGATTTTTGAATCTTTATTTTCTGGAATTTCTTTTGGTATTATTCTCTGGGGTCTGTCAGGTAGTTTATCTATTGCTGTCGGGCATCACCATGTTAGTGTACATGGCTACTTACTTTGGGCCGCATTATTTTTTGGGCTCTTGGCAATAGGGATAACCCAACTGATCGGAAAAAAATTAGCGAATTTGGATTATCAGCAACAACATTTTAATGCGGATTTTCGTTTTTCGTTAGTAAAGCTTCGTGAATCCAGTGAGCAAGTTGCACTTTATCAGGGGGAGCGTAATGAAGATAAAAGATTTGACCATTTTTTTAATAGGATTTACGATAATTTCATTAAAATGCTTTCATTAAAAAAGCGGCTAATGTTTTTTACTTCTGGATACAGCATGGGACTTTATTTTTTAGGAATTTTAATAGCTATCCCACTTTATTTCCAAAAAAAACTTCAAATTGGTGGGATGATGCAGGTTACCGGGGCCTTTAGCTCTGTTGTGAGTGCATTCTTGTCATTTGCCAACTCCTTTAGCTTTTTTACAGAATGGAGGGCTGTTGTTTCTCGTTTATCTGAATTTAATCAGTGCGTAGATTTCTCACAACACCCAGCAGTAACAGGGAAACATATTCTTATTAATGATGGCTTCAATGGAGGTATCGTTATTAATAATTTCACGCTTTCACTACCCAACGGAACAGTTCTTTTAAGTAACCTGAATTTAAACTTTTATGCTGGCAGTTCGTATTTATTATGCGGGCCTTCAGGACTTGGGAAAAGTACTTTATTAAGGGCATTAGCCGGGCTTTGGCCATTCTATCAGGGAGAAATTTATAGACAAAAAAATAAGTCGATGTTCTTTTTACCCCAGAAGCCCTATTTTCCTATCGGATCTTTTAAGGAGGCTTTGATCTACCCGGGAAATCAAGATATTGGTATTGATATAATTCATGATACGCTTTTGCAGGTTGGCCTTACAAAATTTCAGCATAGTCTTGACGAAATAAAAGATTGGGAAAAGGAGTTGTCTTTGGGAGAACAGCAGCTCGTTGCTTTTGCCCGTCTATTTTTACATAAACCGGATATCATTTTTCTGGATGAGTCCACATCCGCCTTAGACGAAGAAAAGGAGTGTTTCGTTTACAAAGCAATGAGGAAATTCTTACCTCAAGCAGCGCTCATTAGTGTTGGACATCGGAGCAGCTTACGACAGTTCCATGAAAATATCATTACGCTCACAAGTGAGGCGAAAACTTCAGATGGCCTTACATTAAAAGTTACCGAAATGCCTTCTGACTTGATTGTACCAACCTAGCAGGGTGGTACATGACGTATGTGATCTCGCCCCGAAAATACGGACGCCTTCCTAAGCACCATCATTACTTCAAATTGCTTGGGGCTCAAGCACTCAAGTCTAGAGTGAAGTCGCTTTCTATTGTAGTACACATCGATATAATCAAATATGTGACCTTTTGCTAAAGCTCGTGTTGCAAATTTTTTGCCATGAATTGCCCACACCTAACCAACTTTTGATAAATTTATAACCCCACCTCTTTTTCTTTCCACGCACAACAGCCAAATAACATATTCTACTAGCCAACAATTATTAATCTAAAAAACCAAATCACATTATTCCTGACTATTACACCCCCGCCCACTCACCTTCCGGTACCTGACCCCGCTCTCTCACGTCTCTCAGACGTTGTGAGGGCGGGGTCAGGGAATTTTTGCTTTAGCAAAAATAGGAAGGTGGTGGTGGGCGGGAAAAAGCGCTAACTTTTTGCTTCTGCAAAAAATAAAATGTTTATGCTGCAATGGCCGCATTTGATGAATGGAGTGATGATTTAATTGCTGAAATAGAGTTCTCACCCAAATCGTCACTATTTTTTGAATTTTCAAATAGTGGTGTTGAGATAGATTGTGCTGTTTCAAGATAATGTAAACTCACAGAATCAAACCACAATGATATTTTCCCCTCCCACTCACCGTTGCGTTGCTTGTCGCATTGCAATATGGCATCGGGTTCACTGGGTTCTTTGTTTTTATTGCGCCATACCGTAAAAACATTATCCGCTAAATCAGTAATGCTGCCAGTGCCTTTGATATCCATTTTGTTAGGAAGATAATTTTCATCTTGGCTTTTGCGAGGATGGGTAACCAAATGAATATGACAAGGATGGCTATTTTTAAAATCGCATAATTGTTCGGTAAATTTTTTTGGGTGTTGTAATCATCTTCGGAAATTCCGCATTTCATCATTGAGTCAATTAAAAAAACATCGATACCATAGCGTTTCCGTGCATATTCAAACACAAAAAGTAAACGTTGAATTTTAGTAGCGCCAACCAAATCAAACAACCATAATCGATCATGGTACCAGTTTTGTGCTGACTGAATGTTCTCTGCGTTTAATGTGTTGGTCGCATGCAATTGACGATCTAGACGCAATAGTACACGCTCCGGCTTTAATTCCAAGCTTGCAATACAGACTTTTGCGCCTTGCTGCATAAAATGCAGCATAAGGTAACCCAGCAATTGACTTTTGCCGTGACCATTAATACCGGTCCAGACAGATAATTCATTGGGCCTAAAATGAATACGTCCGCGGCATTTTTGCCATGGTGTTTCATAAGCGTTAAAGTGCTGTCTATCTTGAGTAACGAGCCTAATAACATCATCTGTATAATCCATTGCGGGTTTTAGTTCATTGGGATCGGATGTTTTTGCATGAGTAAAACATTTCTGAATACTCGCTTGATCTACGCTATTACGCAAACAAGCATTAGCAGATTCATGAGGGAGTTGAACTTGATAACAACGATGTCCGCCTAAACGTTCACGTAGTGCATTCGTTAAAGCGTGTGTTTTATTATTTTCATGCCAGCAAAAATAAATTTTATCAAAAATGCTTAAATCATCGTATTCTTGAGGTAACCAGGTTAATGCTTGGCGTAAATTTTCAGTCAATGGAATAGCCAAACTGGGAATGCCATATTGATGCAGTGACATAGCGTCAATTTCATTGAGTGTAAGTGTCACAGTACGCGCATCACCCGATAATGCTTGCCAACCAAATAAAGTCGTTTGATTTTTCGATTGATATTCTTCTTTGATCGGCATGATTAAATCAAGAAAATAAGCAATCTTAATTTGCTTTACGGAATCTTTTTTAAAATAAGGAAAGACTAACCAATCGTTTTGTTGATGTAATTTAAATTGATGAAGTGTATCAAAGGTTATTTGATGGTTCTTTTTGAGATCTTCTACTAATGACGAATATTCTTGCAGTCTCGCGTAATCATTCAGATTGAATATCACGGTGTTTTTTGTTGCTGGCGCCATTAAATTTGCATCACCTATGCCTAACCACTGCTTCGCGGAAAAAACCGCTTCGACAACGCTTATTTTTCGTTTAATGCGCCATAGGTCGATGAGATCTCCCTCTTGCTGATTAAAAGAATTAATCCAATACCCTTTTTTA
>MGOZ01000008.1 GCA_001797285.1 Coxiella sp. RIFCSPHIGHO2_12_FULL_42_15 | reverse complement strand
TCATTTTAATCCCCCCGTTTTTATGATCAACGAAGAATAGAATGCACAAAATTTTTTAAATTAAAAAGGTGTGTTTGGCCAAACGCTTACATTTATCCTCGCCGCTTTGAAAATTTAAAAACTCAAAAATCAGGATATTCACCAGTATGTGGTAATGAATGGGTCAGAGGGATCTGTGAAAAACCCAGAATAAAGTGCCTGGATTGCCAGTTTCGTCGTTTTTTACCAGTAACCGATGAAGTGATTCAATGGCATCTTTTAGGTGTTGATAGCAGTGAACGAAGCTTTGTCATGGGAATCTACCCAATGTTGTTGGATGAAACCTGTTTTTTTCTAGCAGCTGATTTTGATAAATCCACTTGGCAAAAGGATGCTGTGGCATTTTTAAAAACCTGTCAACAAATGAATTTTCCTGCGGCCCTTGAGCGTTCTCGTTCTGGAAAGGGCGCTCATGTTTGGCTATTTTTTTCTGAAGCCATTCCTGCCAACCTTGCGCGAAAACTTGGCTCCCATATATTGACTGAAACGATGGAACAGAATCCCGATGTGGGATTGGATTCTTATGATCGATTTTTCCCAAATCAAGATACCTTACCTAAGGGTGGACTGGGTAATCTGATTGCGTTGCCATTACAAAAAAAGGCTCGTCAATCTGGAAATAGTTTATTTATGGATGAAAATCTTATTCCTTTTGAAGATCAGTGGGCTTTTTTGGCTACAATCCGTAAAATGGATCGAGTAGAGATTGAAAGTAAAGTGCAGGCTGCTGAAGCAAAGGGACGGATTGTGGGAGTTCGTCTTGATATTCCAGAAGAGGATAATCGAACAGCGTGGAAAAAATCACCACCAAAAAATATTATTCACACTATCCTTAATTTACCTGAAAAATTAGACCTTGTTGTTGGAAATGAAATTTACATTGATAAAAGCCAGCTTCCACCTGCGCTTAAAAACCATTTAATTCGCTTAGCGGCCTTTCAGAATCCTGAATTTTATAAAGCCCAAGCGATGAGGCTTCCCGTTTACGATAAGCCACGCATCATTGGTTGTGCCCATGATTACACGCATCACATAGGAATGCCGCGTGGCTGTTTAGATGAAATCGTTGCATTGCTGTCTGATTTAAAAATCAAATTTACACTTCAAGATGAATTGAATCATGGGCAACCATTACCTATTAACTTTGTAGGAACACTCCGACCAGACCAGCAGACAGCTGCCGAAACGTTGCTAAAAACAGAGATGGGTGTGCTCTCTGCAACGACTGCGTTTGGAAAAACAGTAATTGGTGCATGGCTGATCGCACAACGACAGGTCAACACCCTAGTGCTTGTGCATCGTAAACAATTACAAGAACAATGGATAGAACGGCTATTAACCTTTTTAGATTTACCCAAGGAATCCATAGGAAAAATTGGCGGTGGAAAAAAGAAACCAACAGGACTCATTGATGTTGCCGTTATTCAAAGCCTCAGTCGAAAAAATGTCGTCAATGATATTGTCAATCAATATGGGCATTTGATCGTAGATGAATGCCATCATTTACCCGCCTCAAGTTTTGAAGAAATAATTCGTCAAACCAACGCGAAATTTATTACAGGCTTGTCCGCTACTGTGACGCGAAAAGACGGACATCACCCAATTATTACTATGCGATGCGGTCCCGTACGATATCAAGTCAATGCTAAAGATCAAGCTGCTGTTCACCCATTTACACATACAGTGTTGGTTCGCCCAACCAATTTTTGTCCTGAAAAACTGCCTCATGAAGATATGCGCGTTCAATTTCAAGATCTTTACAGTGAATTAACCACTAATACTGAGCGTAACCAGTTAATTTGTGATGATGTCATTACTGCCGTTAAAAATAGTCGATCACCCATAATATTAACTGAAAGAAATGAGCACTTGGAACATCTCATGCAACTTCTTTCACCTCATGTTGAGCATGTGATTATATTGCGAGGCGGAATGAGCAGTAAAAAAATTAAAACGACGCTGCAGCGAATTAAAGAAGTCTCCGAAAATGAACCACGAGTTCTATTAGCCACCGGAAAATTTGTGGGTGAAGGATTTGATGATGCACGCTTAGATACTTTGTTTTTAACACTACCTGTTTCATGGCGAGGTACAATTGCCCAATATGTTGGGAGACTCCATCGCTTACATGACCTCAAAAAAGAAGTCCAAGTCTACGATTACGCCGATCTTCATGTCCCCATGTTGGAAAGAATGTTTAATCGACGCTGTCGTGCTTATGAAGCCATTGGATACAAAATTTTTCTCCCTGCCAGCGCTTCACCAGGTTGGCCATCCGATATTCCGCTTCCCGTAGATCCTAAATGGAAGGCAAATTATGCTGCAACTGTCCGAAGGCTTATTCGCGATGGCATAGACCGCCCTTTAGCGAAATTATTTGTTGATGTTGCCGCCCCTATTCCTGTAGACGAACCTAACTTCGAGTATGCACGGAGTTTGATTGAAGCATTTCTTTATCGTCGCCTGGATACTTTGCCACAAACTAAAGGCCAATTTCACCTCAATGTTGACTTGGCGATTCCCTTTGATGGTTTTGGTCGCATGGAAGTGGATTTGTTATGCAAAGACCCCAAAATTGCGATTGAAATTGATGGTACTCAACATCTCGCTGATGCAGCTGCATATCGACGTGATCGGCGGAAAGATGTTTTGCTTCAAGAAAATGGGTATAAGGTATTAAGATTTCTTGCGGAAGATGTGAGCAAGCATCTGGATGATGTTTTAGATTCTATTTTGCGTGCATTATTGAGAAGTAGTTTTCAATAATTGGTATAGGGATGATAAATCCTGTGGTCGCTGCATTTTGGGTTGTATTTTGTTTAAAAATGGAATGGTTTTGAATTAATTTTAAACTTTTACGTGACAAAATCCCTACAATTTTGTCAGATGAAAAAGATGGTCTTGCTAAAAATATCTTTCAACTAATTGAAATTAAAAGAGAAATTTGGTGGGCCCACTAGGACTTGAACCTAGGACCAAAGGATTATGAGTCCTCTGCTCTAACCAACTGAGCTATGGGCCCGCAAAGGCGGCAGACATCCTGTCGAAACTCAACCGGTCCATGGTTGAGGCGTTTGCCGGGCAAAACGTTGCCTGGATCCGGTCCACCCAACTGAGCTATGGGCGAAACAAGTGGTTAATGATACCTTAGTCTTCATTCTCTAAAAAGCTATTTAATTTTTCTGCGCGCGATGGGTGACGCAATTTGCGTAATGCTTTTGCTTCAATTTGACGAATACGTTCGCGCGTTACATCAAATTGTTTGCCGACTTCTTCTAACGTATGGTCGGTATTCATATCAATGCCAAATCGCATTCGCAACACTTTTGCTTCCCGGGGGGTGAGTGTTGCTAACACCTCTTTCATTGCTTCGCTTAAACCAGATGTCGTGGCGAAATCAATGGGTGATTCCATCGTCGTATCTTCAATAAAATCACCTAAATTAGAATCTTCATCTTCGCCAATAGGGGTTTCCATAGAAATCGGTTCTTTCGCGATTTTGAGCACCTTGCGAACTTTTTCTTCGGGTAGATCCATGCGCTTGCCCAATTCTTCTGGCGTGGGTTCTTGCCCCGTTTCTTGTAGAATTTGACGAGTAATGCGATTTAACTTGTTGATGGTTTCGATCATGTGCACTGGAATTCGAATGGTGCGTGCTTGATCGGCAATCGAACGGGTGATAGCTTGGCGAATCCACCAAGTTGCATAAGTTGAGAATTTATAACCGCGGCGATATTCGAATTTATCGACGGCTTTCATTAAGCCGATATTTCCTTCTTGAATTAAATCTAAAAACTGCAAACCGCGATTCGTATATTTTTTCGCGATGGAAATGACTAATCGCAAATTGGCTTCAATCATTTCCTTTTTAGCGCGACGTGATTTCGCCTCACCAATGGCGACACGACGATTGACTTCTTTAATTTCAGCAATAGAGAGATTTGACTGTTCTTCAATTAAGACCAATTTCTTCTGTGCACGCTGAATTTCTTTGCTGAATTTATCAAGCTTTGTGGCGTGCTCAGGATTTTCTTTTTTGAATTGTTCGAGCCAGTCAGGGTTTGTTTCATTTTTAGGGAATGAGGCAATGAAATGTTTGCGAGGTGTGCGTGCTTTTATAACGCAATAACCCATAATTTGCCGTTCTTGCAAGCGCGCCTCATTTAATAATTCACGTAATTTTTCCGTTTGCAAAGAGAATTGCTTAATAGAAAGTTTAAACGTGGAATAATAATCTGCCATAGCACGTTGATGCTTAATCGTGCTTGCGTGTTTTTTACCATAACGCTTAATGGATTTGACGTATTTGCTCAGTAATGCTCGTAGCTCCGTCATATGGGCTTGTGTGAGGATAGGGTCTGGGCCACCTTCGCCAAACTCATCTTCTTCACCACCACTAGATTCACCACCGCTATCTTCATCTTCATCATCGTCGAGTTTCGCCGCTGCTTTTTTAGGCTCGGGTGTGGGTGGTTTTGGTGCATCGTTCGTTGATTCAGATTCATCATAAAATCCAATGATAATTTCGCTCAATCGCCCTTCGGACGCAACGAGGTTATCGTGTGCTTGCAGAAATTGTTCGATCATATCAGGGTATTGGATAAAAGCGCTCATGACTTGACGAATCCCTTCTTCAATTCGTTTCGCAATGACGATCTCACCTTCGCGTGTCAAAAGCTCGACGCTTCCCATTTCGCGCATATACATCCTAACGGGATCAGTCGTACGCGTTTCTGTTGCTAGTACTTCAGCAGCGTCTTCATTAATTTCGTCGTCTGACTGTTCGCTTTCTTCCAGTAACATGGAGTCAACATCGGGTGGAAACTCAAAAACTTTGATACCCATTTCATTCAAGCGGTCAATGATACTTTCCATTTGACTAGGATCAACGAAATCATTGGGTAGAAGATTGATAAGATCTTCATGAATTAAAAACCCTTTTGATTTTGCTTCTTCAATTAATGCATTAAATCCAATGCGTTGAGGGTCCACTTTGGGTGATTTTGAATCTGCCATATGATGATACCTATCTACAAAGCTCGTTCATTGTTAGCTGTCTGGCGAAAGAAAGGCTGGCCAGTTCCGTAGAGCCAAAATGCTGTATTTTAACCCTAACTGATTCATCAATCCAGTAGAAAACGACTCTGACCACTCGGGTGAGTGAAGTTTATGGGTTGATCTGTACGGAATTTATACTCATGAGCTAATTTTAGCTTTAACTCATTATCTTGAGTATGGAGTGATCTGGGCAGGTTCGCGCCTTTTCATACTATATAGGGATTTTGGTGAGTTGGGTCAAGAGTTGCGTTATTCTTTTTTTCTCCTCATTGTTCAGGGGGTGTGATTTTGATTTTTGTATTAACGTTTCAACTTCTTGATTTAGATTTTGTTGGTAGAGTTGCTCCATAGCGCCATTGAATTCCGAAAGGATGGCGGTCACTGAAAATGGCAGTCTTCGAGAGGCCAAGTAAGCAATTTCTTGCTGGTCTTTTTCATCGGGAAAATGGGCAATGAGTTCACCGACGGAAAGCTTGGGGTTGGTTTGCAACAATTGTATCAGTTGAACCATGAGAGGAATTTGCGCCAAATTTATTTTTTCTAATCGATTTAGAGAAGGATTTTGTAGTGCGAGTTTGGGTTCTTGTAGGAGTAACGCAATGGCTTGTTGCGCTGTGTTCAGAAGACTCATGCGCTTGGGTGTGGTTTTGGGTTGAGGTGTCGTTTGCAAAGGTTGAAGATCGCTGACATACACTTGCAATTGTTTAGCGAGTTGCTCAAACATCAATTCACGAAAAATACCTTTGGGCATTTGATTTAAGTGTTGTGCTGCTTTTTTGGCAAATAGCGCTTTGCTATCAGGTGTATCGAGTGAAATTTCGGTTTGCAGTAATTCGAAAAAAACCGAACTTAATGGTTTAGCATTTTGTAAGCGCTGTTGAAAACCTTCATAGCCGACGCGTCGAATGAGGGAGTCAGGATCATCTTTTTGTGGCAGAAACATAAAGCGTAATTGAATTCCGTCGCGCATGAGCGCTAAGCTCATTAATACGGCTTTCCATGCCGCCTGTTGTCCGGCTTTGTCACCGTCAAAACAAAAAATCACTTCACTCGTATAACGAAACAGTTTTTGCAGATGTTTGGGATTAGTGGCTGTTCCGAGTGTTGCAACGGTATTACAAATGCCATATTGATGCAGTGCAATCACGTCCATATAACCTTCAACCATGATGATGGAAGAAGGTTGATGATGATGTTGTAACACTTCATAAAGACCATACAATTCATGGCTTTTTTGGAAAAGCGGTGTTTCGGGAGAATTAATATATTTAGGCAAATCGTCACCAAGCGTTCGTCCGCCGAAAGCGATGACGCGACCACGCGTATCGTGAATGGGAAAAATAATGCGATGACGAAATCGATCATAGCAACTGCCGCTGTCTTTTTTGATGAGCAGACCATTGATTTCAAGTTGAGTGAGAAGGTCTGCGTTGGGCTGAAAAAATCGAATTAAACTGTCCCATTCGTCCGGCGCAAAGCCCACTTGAAAATGTTTTGCGATATGCCCAGTTAAACCGCGTGTTTTGAGATAGTGAATTGCTGCAGGGGATTGCTTTAACTGTTGTTGATAGAATGTTGTTGCTTTGGTCAGTAGTTCGTAATCATTTTTGTGGTTTGAAGTGCTGGCCGCGTCGCTCGTTGGAATTTCAAGACCGAGTGGGTTACAAAGTTCAGTGATCGCTTCGACAAAAGGCAGATGATCATAATTCATGAGAAAGCTAATAGCATTGCCGTGTGCGCCACAACCAAAGCAATAATAGAATTGCTTTTGTGGATTGACATTAAATGAAGGTGTTTTCTCGTTGTGAAAAGGGCAAAGCCCGAGATAGTGGTGACCCTTTTTTTTGATGGTGACACGCGTTTGAATTAATTCAACGATATCAGTTCGCGCGATAACATCATCGATAAAGGGCTGTGGGATTTGTTTTGTCATGGTCATTAGAATAACGGATATTGGCGGCTGAGAAAACTATAGCTTTTCAGATAAATATTTTGGTGAAAATGATCGTGCCATTAGGAGCCAACCCTCTCTTAGCCTCTCCCGCAGGCGGGAGAGGAAAGCTCGACAGTGAGCACCATTGCCGGTAAGACAATTAAAATAGTTTATTTTTACCAAAATATTTATCTGAAACACTATAGCCTGCATATTTCATGTTGCTTTTTGAGGATGACGGCTACACGAAGTGCCCTGCCGCTTTGCGGCAGATGCATTGTAAAACACAGGCTAAGATAAAAGCTGTTTGATCTTATTGCTGACTTCCGCCATGTTGGCGCGGCCTTGAATTTGGCCTTTAAGCGTGTTCATGACTTTACCCATATCCTTAATGCTAGAGGCTTGCAATTCTGCAATGACTTTTTTGATCAAGGCATCCAGCTCGGGTTCACTTAATGCTTTAGGCATGTAAGTCTCCAGCAAACCAATTTCTTGAATCTCTTTTGCGGCGAGTTCGGGGCGGCGACCTTCTTCGTATTGTTTAGCGGATTCGCGGCGTTGTTTGATCATTTTTTCAATGACAGTGATGATGGCGGGGTCGTCTAGGATAACACGCTCATCCACTTCTTTTTGCTTGATAGCGGCCTGTAGCATGCGAATGACGCTGAGACGATCTTTATCTTTGGCTTTCATCGCTTCAATCATCGCTGACTTGATACGTTCTTTTAGTCCTTCGTGGGTCATGCCATTTCCGTCCGAGCTGTTATGAATAAGTTAGTGCCTAACGCGTTCTCTCTCTAACGCTTCATGCTCTTTTTGCAGTTTTTTTGCATAACGCTTTACCGCGGCAGCACGTTTACGCTTACGTTTCGTTGTCGGTTTTTCGTAGTGCTCGATCTGGCGAAGTTTGGTTGGGATCCCTGCTTTTTCACAGGCTCTTTTGAAACGACGTAATGAGACGTCAAAAGCATTTTCATCAGGTATATCAATCGTAGGCATAAAAAGTAGACACCTTTCCTTTATTTTTGAATCATGTGTTGTTAAACCGACCATTTTGGCTGGACGGGCTAGATATTAAACGGTTTAGCCACGGATTGCAACTACAGGCGTGATGAAGCAATCCTCTGACTTAAGCGTGCCAGTGGCGTTATTGTTAGTCCTTGGACAATCACGGAAAACGCCACCACGGCATAAGTCATTGAAAGAATGATATTGAATTCTGATGAAAGAGGTAGTGTTAATGCGAGGGCGAGCGCTAGCCCGCCGCGTAGCCCACCCCACGTTAAAATGGCAATGGTATAGGGATCTTGGGCGCGTTTTAAGCTGATTAATTTAATCGGTACCGCCACCGTAATCAGACGAACGGCGAGCACTAATGGAACCGTTAACAACATGGCAACTAGGTGTGTACTATTTACGGAGATAAGCATCATTTCAAAACCAATAAGGAGAAATAAAACGAAATTAAGCACTTCATCGATGACTTCCCAGAATATATAAACCGAAGAAGAGAGAGCCGTTTGAGTAGGGTACCGTAAGACCTTTCCTGTAGAAATACCAAGAACGACCATCGCTAATGGACCTGAAATTCCTAGCCATAATGCCAGGGAATAGCCACCGCTCACCATGCCCAGCGTCACCAAAATAATGATTGCATGATCTTGAACAGATTTGATGAGATAGCGCGTAAACATACCGAGCAATACACCATACGCGAGACCCCCTACTGCCTGTTTTAAAAATAACAAACTCACTGTAGAGAGAGAAATGTTTTTGTTCATAAACGTCAGTTGAAAGAGGGTGATGAAAATCACAATGCCAACTCCATCATTAAACAGAGATTCCCCTGCAACGCAAGTTTGCAACCGTTTTGAAACACCGAGCTTTTTAAATGTGGCGAGTACGGCAATGGGATCTGTTGGCGAGATGAGTGCGCCAAACAACAAACAATAAAGTATCGGTAGATAAATACCGATCAGGGGCAACAAGTAAAAAAGGAGAACACCCACGATCAATGTTGAGGCGATGGTAGTCAGCGAAGCGAGAATGCCAATTTCCCATTTTTGTTGCCTTAGCGCTGTAAAATCAATGGTAAGGCTGCCAGCAAACAGTAAAAAGCTCAAAATACCTTTTAACAAAAAGTGTTGAAAATGAGTGCGGCGTATCCATTCCACTGCTTGTGTGCTCAGGGTTGTCACGCCACTGTGTTGTAATACAATCAGCAGCAGTGAAATCAGTAATGAGGCAAGCATCAAGGCAATGGTTGCTTGCAAATGAATGAAGCGGTGATTGATATAACCAATTAAGACGGCGATCGTGAGGATGATGGAACCCAGCGTGTAATAATCCATAGTGGCCTTTTTCAAGATAGAGTTGATTTCAACATAGAGATAGACATAAGCTGTGAGTATACTAACGTATGCTATAGCTTTTCAGATAAATATTTTGGTGAAAATGATCGTGCCATTAGAAGCCAACCCTCTTCTAGCCTCTCCCGCAGGCGGGAGAGGGAAGCTCGACAGTGAGCACCATTGCCGGTAAGACAATTAAAATAGTTTATTTTTACCAAAATATTTATCTGAAACACTGTATGTTAATATCTCTCTGGGCTCAATACAGGATAGCGATCAGTTGCCAATATGCCAATTAAAGCATTACGAGAATTTATAAAACTAGAAACCAGTAGCGGTATTGTTTTGCTGGTCGCTGCGTTGTTCGCGAATCTCTTTAGTAATACACCATTACGTGATTTTTATGAAGCACTTTTCGGCACGCCGATTGGTTTCCATTTGGGTTTTATTGCGATGTCAAAATCATTATTGTTATGGATTAATGATGGCTTAATGGCGATTTTTTTTCTGTTGGTGGGTTTAGAAATCAAGCGTGAAATGCTGGAAGGGGAATTAAATAATTTTGCAAAATCCGTATTGCCGGTTGTTGCTGCTGTGGGCGGGATGGTTGTTCCCGCACTGATTTATATTTCCATGAATGCCAGTGATGCGATCCGGATACAAGGTTGGGCGATTCCAACGGCGACGGATATTGCGTTTTCATTAGGGATTGTTGCTTTGTTGGGTTCACGAATTCCGGTGTCGTTAAAAGTTTTTTTAACGGCGTTAGCGATTTTTGATGACATTGGAGCCATCATCGTTATTGCGATTTTTTATGCGAAAAATATTTCGTGGTTGTTGTTGGTCATTGCTTTGGTATTATGTTTTTTGTTGTTTTTATTGAATTATTTGAAAGTCACGCGCATCATTCCTTATCTGCTCATTGGAATCGTGCTGTGGTTTTGTGTGTTGAAATCTGGTGTTCACGCGACGTTAGCGGGAATTGTTATTGCGATGGCGATTCCCATGAAAGGCGAAAAAAAATCGCGTTTTTCACCTTCGCGTGCTTTAGAACATCATTTACATCCGTGGGTAGCGTTTGGTGTGTTGCCGATTTTTGCTTTTGCTAATGCGGGAATTGATTTTTCTAAACTTTATTTAGGTGATTTATTCAGTCCAATGACACTCGGAATTGTTTGTGGATTATTCATCGGAAAGCAGGTAGGTATTACTTGCGCTTCTTGGATTGCGATTCGAATGGGTTTGGCTCGAATGCCGCGCGGTGCGAGCTATGCGAGTCTTTATGGGATAGGGTTGATTGCCGGTGTTGGGTTTACCATGAGTTTGTTTATTGGAAACCTAGCGTTTGGTCGATTGGGTGAGTCATATTTAGAAATGGTGCGCCTTGGTGTGATTGTTGGTTCTTTGGCATCGGGTGTTTTGGGTTATTTTGTCCTTTATTTTGCACATAAACCGCATCATAGCTCGGGATAGCAGAGCGATTGTTCATCGCGTGAAATTCTTGCTGAATTGAGTCGGAATGTTACAATAGGGACCTCGTTATTCCTTTGGAGCCTGTTATGCAAGATGCTTCTTTGTGGACCTTTATTTCGCACGCGGATTCCGTCGTTAAAACGGTGCTCATTATTTTGGTGATTGCGTCGGTGTTTTCGTGGACCATCATTTTACAGCGCACATTACTCTTACGTAAAACAGAACGCTTAACGCGCCAATTTGAAAAAGCATGTTGGGGGGGGGGCGATTTTGTGAATTTGCAGCGCCAGATTCGTGAAGACGACGGTGATCTTGCCGGCATCTTTCATGCGGGATTTACAGAATATCAAAAATTGTCGCAGCAGCCTTTGATAAAACGAGAAATCATTTTAGAAAGCAGCCAACGTGCTATGCGTTTAGCAAGTCAAACAGCGCTACAAAATTTAGAGCAGCATGTTGCAACATTAGCAACCATTGGTTCTACAGCGCCCTATGTCGGTTTGTTTGGAACGGTATGGGGTATCATGTCGTCTTTTCAAGCACTCGGGGGCGTGCAACAGGCGACCATTGCGATGGTGGCGCCGGGAATATCAGAAGCGTTGATTGCAACGGCGGTCGGTTTGTTTGCCGCCATTCCAGCGGTCGTCGCTTATAATCGTTTTGCAAATCGTATTGAACTTATTCAGCAAAAATATGAAATGTTTCAAGAAGAATTGTCAGGTATTTTGCAGCAACAACTGATGCAAGCATCGCGAGGGTAATATGCGGATAAAATCACATCGTCAACGTAAAGGTCCTTTGGCGGAAATTAATGTGGTGCCTTATATCGATGTCATGTTGGTATTGCTTGTGATTTTTATGATAACGGCACCTTTATTATCGCAGGGCATTCATGTCAATTTACCGCAAGCGTCAGCGCGCGCATTACCTTCTAAAAAAGAATTACCCCTTGTAGTGAGTATTAATGCAGGCGGACAATATTTTTTAAATGTTGCTGAAAAACCCGATGTGCCGGTCACAGAGCAAGAATTGTTGTATCGTGTGGCTGCCTTATTAAAACTTGCCGAACAGCAACATGCCGAGCGTCCCGTCTATGTAAAAGGGGATCGCGCCGTCGATTATGGTAGGGTGGTTGCCGTTATGGCTTTGTTGCAAAAAGCGGGCGCGAATGATGTGGGTTTAATTACTGATCCGCAGTGAAATCAGGCGATAGGGATGTGCTCATGGGCTTGTATCGATGGTGTATCGTTAGTTTTACGCTGATCAGTTGTTTAAAGTTAGCCTTTGCGGGAAAGGTGGAAATGCACACCAACCCGTTTAAATTCTACGTTGAAACCGATATGGGGCAGCAAAATATTCATGCGAATACCCAATCCACGGTTGTCAATAATGTTGTGTTTATGCCTTCCGATCGCAAAGATCTCATGGAGCGGGTGGCGTTTGGCTATCTTGTAGTTCCGTTTCTGGGGGTGGAAGCGGGAGCGACTTTTTTTTCGGGTTACGCTTACAAGCTTGCCCCGTTGGAAAGTAATATCAATCATACCTTGTTGTCGTTTGAATTTTTGTTGAAAGGGATTTTGAATTATAAAAGTTTGCATGTTTTTGTCATGGGGGGACCAGCATTAGTGTATTCAAGTGTGGGTGGATTTCATGTATCTTCCGGACAATTTTCTGGGGAGTTTGGTGAAGTTTTAGAAATTGACGCTCATTGGCCGACAGCGTATTTTGTGCGCCCTGAAGCGCGTGTTGGCATTAGCGCAGATGTCACCGATCAAATTCAGCTTGGCGCTGTGTATGGTATGATATTTGGTATTGGATGCTTCCAAACGTCCATTGGCATCGGTCAAGGAGATCAACCGGAATTGATCGTCAATCACCAGTACTTGCCGACGATGCAATATTTAGCGGCAGTGGTTACTTTTTTATTTTAACCGGAGGGTGTAGCCTCGGATTAATGTATGCTGCAAAGCGGGTGACGCGAGCCAGAGATCTTGCCGCGCAGGCGAAGCTTTGCCGCGAGATGGCGAGCGGCAGGACCCGCGAACCTTGAGTATGCACTAATTACATCAATGCAAGGCTACACTCTAACCGGATATTTCACATCGAACTGCGATGGCCGGTGTGCCGCCAACGGAAAGGTCTTTTGTTTGAAGGGCGTCAACCCTGGGATTTTTATCCCCATTTTTGCTCATCTTGAGTAGAAATTTCTGTCGATTCGTCCGTTTGGCCAACGGCAATAGGTATTCCCGTATGATCTTTAATCGCTTCTTGGGCTAACCCCCAATCTATGCGCATGGGTATTTTTGCAATGGCATTAACAATATCCAGCGAGTTCATTGTAGGGTCTGCTAATTTGTTGCGATCTTCGGCTAGTGGTAAATGTGCTTCAACATAGAGGGTATTGTTGCTCCAATTGGCTTGATAAGGTTGGTTAATGATAATGACGGGTTCGCCGATAGAAATGTTGGCAAATAATGTTTTGATATCTTCTGGATAAAGGTGGATACAACCCGCGCTACTACGGACCCCCACGCTTTCGGGTTCATTGGTTCCGTGAATTAAATAAGTGGGTTTCGATAGACGTAATGCATAATCACCTAAAGGATTATCGGGGCCTGGTGGAACTTTGTGAGGAACAGGGTCACCTTCTGCTTTTCGAAAGTCATAAATACTTTGCGGAACGTACCAGACAGGGTCAGCAATTTTTTGGATGATAGAAAGAACGCCGAGCGGCGTTCCCCAATCTTGTTTGCCAATACCAACAGGATAAGTGAAAAAATAATCTTTTCCTTTGGGAAAATAAAAGAGTCGCATCGTGCCAATATTAATAATAATGCCTTTGTGCGGTAAATTCGGCAAAATGAATTGTTTAGGAATAATTAACAGGGTTCCCGATGTTAACGTACGTGGATTCACGTGAGGGTTTGCTGCCAGTAATTCGAAATAACCCACATCATATTGGCGCGCAATGCCGGCGAGCGTTTCATCGGTTTGTACTTGATGAGAAACGAGTTTCCCCATCAGCGTTTGGTTTTTTTCGGGCAATGGAAGCTGCTCCGCCAGACAAAAAGAAGAAACCAATAACATAAGGGTCAATAAGATTTTTTGTCGCATTTTTTCATCTCTTCAACTGTTCTTGCCAGGGTTCTGGGATACCAACGGCAATTAAATGTGTGACCAACGCTCCCAACAATAGAATTAACCAAGAAACATACAACCATACGAGGAAGACGGGAAAAGTCGCTAGAGTACCATATAAAATCTCATAGGTATGAAAATGACGCAGATAAAAAGTAAAAATATTTTTAGCGCATTCAAAAATGAAGGTTGTCACCATTCCGCCCCATAGTGCGTGAATAAATCGGACTCGGCAAGAGGGTAATATCCAATTACCGATGGTAAAAATGATGAGGGTAACCAGCTGCGGCATTAAAATGAGTAATGGTTTTTTAATGTAGAGGATTGTCATGAGTTGTTCCACCCAAGGAAGTTTGAAAAAGAAGGAGCCCAGAATGAGCATGCCGCCAAAGACCAATGGGGAAAGCATAAGAACCACAAAGTAAACCAAAAAAGAAAATGACAGATGCCAACGAGGTTTTGCGTGCCAGATTGCATTAAATGCACGATGAATGTTATAGAGCATTAAGACATCTAATACAATTAAAAAAATAATATTGAGAGAAGAGAGACGATGAACATTGGCAATAAACGCCGTTAAGTGCTGCAAGATGGATGATGCTGCCGATGATACGACGAAGTTACGGATGAGGAACGCTTGCAGTTGCTTGGCGACATCATAATAAAAAGGCACATACGCTAAAATCGTAAAAATGGCGATCATGAGGGGGACGATAGCTAATACGGTTGTGTAGGCAAGCGAGGCTGCACGATACGTGTAACCTTCCGTCAATAATCGTAAGGTGAGGTATCGTATTATTTTCCATACATTTCGCATGAATGTTTGCATTTGAAATTACCTCCACTTTTCAGCAGATACATTATTGTATATCATAATCTGCAGTGCTTGGTCCCGTCACCAGCGATTCCCTAAGTTCATTATCTAGCAACTTATTGTTTTAGAAAACAACCAAAAAAGGAAATGATATCGTGCCTTATGTGCTGGTTCTCTACTATAGTCGTTATGGCGCAACAGCAAAAATGGCTGAACATGTTGCGCGTGGGATAGATGGGGTTGCAGGAATGGAGGCGCGCATTCGAACGGTTCCGCCGGTTTCACCCATGACGGAAGCAACTGAAGATGCTATTCCCAACGAGGGCCCACCTTATGCAACGTTGGATGATTTAAAAGAATGTGCAGGATTGGTGGTTGGCAGTCCTACCCGTTTTGGTAACATGGCTGCCCCACTCAAATATTTTTTAGATACGACGGGGGGTATTTGGCAATCGGGATCACTGATTGGAAAACCCGCTGGATTTTTTACTTCAACCGCCAGTTTGCACGGTGGACAAGAAACCACGTTACTCAGTATGATGCTGCCTTTTATTCATCATGGTGCCATTATTGTGGGTTTACCTTATTCAGAAACGGATTTATTCACGACAACCGTGGGTGGTACGCCTTATGGTCCTTCGCATTTAGCCGGATCCCAAAGCGATTTACCGACTACCAGCGTTGAAAAGGGGTTGTGCGTTGCGTTGGGAAAACGTATTGCTACGTTGGCACTCAAATTAAAAGATTAGTACTTTGATCACACCATTTGATTATTATTCACAACAAATAAATGCGGGTTTGATTCAAGAAGACGCTCAACAGCGTGAAGTCATTCAACGATTACAGCAAATTTATGAGCAGTTGCTAAAAGAGCAAAAGCGCGAATCACATTGGTCTTTGCGATGGTTAGCTTCTTTTAAAAAAAATACTGCGATTAAAGGTTTGTATGTGTGGGGAAGTGTTGGCGTGGGGAAAACGCTTATAATGGATACTTTTTATCTTTGTTGTCCGGTCAAAAAAATTCGCTTGCATTTTCACTTATTTTTACAGCATATTCATGCTGAATTGAAAGCGATCCAGGGGCAAGTAAATCCACTGAAAACGATTGCTAAGAAAATTCGTCGTGAAGCAAAAGTCATTTGTTTCGATGAGTTTTTCGTTTCTAATATTACGGATGCGATGCTGTTGGGAGAATTATTTCAAACTTTGTTTGAGGAGGGGATTTGTTTAATAACAACATCAAATGTTGCGCCTGATCATTTATATAAAGAGGGTCTGCAACGAGAGCGCTTTTTGCCGGCAATTCAAGCGATAAAACAGCATACGGTGGTTTATCACATGATTTCGCACCATGATTATCGTTTAACGCATTTGCAGAAAGCGGGGGTGTATTTTACGCCGTTAAATCAGCAGTCGAAAAAATATATGGAAAATGCATTTTTGCATTTGGCGGGTGATGAAACCATTGAAACAACCGATGTGGAAGTTTTGGGACGTCAGGTGAAGACCATCCGGCATACTCAGACCATGATTTGGTTTAATTTCGTGGCTATTTGTGGTATACCCCGTTCGCAAAATGATTATATTGCGTTGGCTGAGCAATATCATACGGTATTGGTGAGTGATATTCCGATTTTGGTGCCTAACGCATTAAATTTCACAACCGCTTTTATTAATTTAATTGACGTATTCTATGATGCAAATGTACGTGTGGTTATTTCTGCTGCGGCAGATATCGAACACCTCTATCCTGAAGGGCGATTGCGATTTGAGTTTGCGCGCACTCAATCTCGTTTAATCGAAATGCAATCGACGGATTATTTTAATAAACGCGCTCGGTAATGGGTATACATCCTCAAGCCCTGGGCGTTAGCCCAGGAACTTTACGCCATGGGGATTTTCCCTGATTACAAGCCTAGCTTTACTAATCTTACTAGGGGGCCATCTAAGTATTCATGGGACAGCTCTTCAAGATTATCTGACCTATTTGTTTTTTTTAAAATTTTATTTTGTAGGTTTGCGATGGGTTTTAAATCACCTGAATAACCGTGTGCCGTTGCAAATAACCTTGATTGAGATCTTTCAATGAATTTGGGGGATAAATCGGCCCACGTTATGTATTCAATCCAAGGGTATTCTTTATTGTGATTTCTTGCGTTTTGTACCCATCGATTATCCATCCTATGATGGACGGCATTTTTGCATTGCGGGTGAAGATGGAGTGATTTTCCTGCTTGTGTTGCAAAGTGAGTTGCATAAAGCAAACAACTGGAACTGTCGGTTTGCATTTCTTTCGATGGTTTTAGAACTTGCTCAGATTCTGGCAAGCTTCTTTCTTCGGGTTTTAAGGATGAGACCGATGAAATAATCTGTATGATGGTAAATCCCATTTCGTGCATGGCACACAATAGAAGTTCTATGCCTTCAGTACCGCTGATCGAATCTAAAATAATGCAAGATAAGCTTTTTTGTGATATTTCGATGTCTAAGCAAGTATAATGACCGATGGAAATCAGTAGCTGAAAACGCCAGGGGGTGATGTGTTTTTCTTTTTGGGAAAAAGCAAACGTAATTATTTTTTCGACGTCATCAATTTCAGTTGTGATCAAGTGAAATGATGGGTATTTTTCGGGTTTTTGTTTTCTTTTTTGATCCGAAAATAATTCTAGATATTTTGGCTTATGCTGAAGCTGTGTGAAACCTCGGCATTGGTTTATGAAGTCATGCACAGCAAGTTTTTGTTCATGTTCTAAAAGAAAATCGCTGGATTTTATCGTTAAAACAAGTGCTTTTTTAAAATCAGTCATGGCATGACGATCATCTATTAATATATCATCGGCATATTGAATCAGCACAGACATCATGCCGTTTCGATGATCTCTTAAAAAATCTTGTTTTAGAAAATCATGTAACGGGGTGTCAATCTCAATTTTTATCAGCGCATCGTTTATTTTTTTGAAAAGATAAGAGTACTCTCTTCCACTGAATAGTGCTTCTACCGAATGAGGTGCGTGAGGATTTTCATAAAGAAGATAAAAATGCTCTCTATATATTTCTATAAATTTTTCCGCAGACAGTTTATGAGTGAGCAAAAAAAGAGAATCCATTAATTGATTTAAAAATAAAAACATTTTACTTTTGATCGTCACATTTGCAAGCGAACCATTTAACAGAAGGATGCAATGGGTTTTATCCTGTAAGATGCCAACGTGCGATAAAAACTGGCTAGCGTCTAATAGGCTGCCGTTAAAAAGAAAATCTTGCTGTGCAGGTTGGATGTTTATCATTTTTTGAACCAATTCTTTCAGTTGGCCAATCGTTTCATTTCCATCAAGACACAGCGTTAGTGTTGTTTTTGATAGTGCGGAATTTGAAGAGGCAGCAAGATCCACTATGAGTTTCATGGTTATCCTTTGGTGAGATTCAACGTATCCTGAGAAAGCCGATATTATTCTAACTAAAAAGTTTTAAGAAAAAGTTAAATTGGCAGCGATTCCTGCGGAACTTTTTTTCACACACGACAAATTAATTTGATTTAATTTTTGTTTAATAAATTTAGTTTATCCTTTGAGACATACTCATATAACAATAGAGGGCAGTAACAATGAGAGAATTTAGTCAATCTAATCAAGTTAATGATATAAAACAGCAGTTGCTAGAGGAGGTACTAAAGGATGTACCCAAAGATGAACAGAGCGCATCTTCCTCGCAACAACGAAACTCGAGGAAAGAGCCTCTCTGTCCCAACCCTAACCCGAAGGCGGTCGCTGCTTGTATGGCCGTTGTTTCTACTGCGGCGTGTTTACCGCCATCTGCCTTTCTAGCTGGTGGAATGGTTGGGGCAGGGTGTTGTCAAGCCCCTTGCCTGGAAGGGGGAACCTATGCGGTGGTAAACGTACTACCATACCTTATTGGTCCAGCCTCTGTTATATCGGGAGCCGCGGCTTGTCATATAACTCCTAAGGAGACGCCTCCGTCAACCGCTGTATCGTTGGGGCTTTTTGCCGGTGCTGGTGTTGCGTGTCTTCCAGTTGCTGGAGTGTTAGGTGGTTTTATGTTGTACAGCGGTGCTGGATGTAATGGCATTGAGTCAGAAAATAAACAAGATGAAAATTCAAATCGTGGTGTACCTCAACCCCCAGCAGAAATGAAGCGTTAAAAAAACAGAAAACAGGAGGAGCAAAAAAACGCTTCTCCTATGCTTTGCCGCCACACAATATGGGTTCCGTATCTGTTTCAAAAATAAAAAGGGCAATCTTGCGATTGCCCTTAACTCTAAATCCAACGCGCTCGCTTAGCGTTTTTTAGGATCTTTCGTGGGTTGTTGTGGTTTTTGTCCGGGTTTTTGTGGGTTAGCGGCTTGTTTGTTAGCGTTTGGATTTTGATTTTTGTTGCTACGATCCATCGTGTTCTCCTCATTAAATAAGTAAGATGATTAATATGGACTGCAATATTTATCAGTTGGCTCCAGAGCTTTTGGCCAGCTAGACATCTTGTCATTGGGCCATTAATATAACTCACTGATTTTAATGCTAATTCACCACAAACTTCTGAGAACGCTTTCTGATATCTATTAGCAAACATATCATAGCACACCGATGGGTTTTTGCAGAAGACTTTTTTGAATAAGTTTTGATCATACCTAAGGGTTTCCTCCGTGGAAATGGCTGATGTTTCGTACAACGAATTGAGCTAAGTCGGTCGCAATAAGATGAGCCGTTTGTGTTGTGGTAACAACGCCTTCATACGGGGTATCGTAAACAGTGGGTCGAATTAAATTGTAAGTTTGGGTGGCAATCACGCGATTGGTTTTATTTTGGATGAGAGAAGCGACGAGGACCAGATGAATACGGCTGTGCGGCAATTTGAACTCTTGTTGAAGCATCAGCAATTGGGTATCTAAACGATAATCGGTAAAACCGCTAAAAGGGGAGGAGGCAACGGCATAAAAATAATGCGTATTGCGCAACGCATGGGTCAATACGGGTAATAGCAAATCTGCAGGAGGAGCGACCCATCGATTATTCGCAAAATACTGCAATTCAAAAGGTTTAATCATATAAATCATTTTTGCTGTGTGATAACCCGGTGCGGCAATGGGTGTCGTCACCAGAATGGAAAGCGAGGAGTTTGCCTGATAGGGTGGTGACGGTAGCGCATAACGGCTCATTGTATACATTGCCTCAGGTTGTATACGCACGGGTGAACAAGCGACTAAGATCAGCAGAGTCGCAATGACGATCATCGTGCGCAGCGCTTTCATGGTTATTTTTCTCCAGGTCCAGCTTGTAGAGGGCGTCGACCGCGAATTAATAAGGTGGGATTACGTGATAGATCATCACCGAATTGTGAGAATGTCGCCACCATTTCGATTAATTGTTGTAATAACTGTTGTGCGGTTGGTAGCAGTTGATTATTCACATTTTGAATAGCCGCACTACTACTGGCCAACGTTTCATTAGCGGAGTCACTGGTTTTATCCATTTTGTTAGCGGTATTTTCAAAAGCACGCAGTGTTTTTTGAGTTTGTTCGACCATATTTGGAAATTGATTGCTGACGTTAGCCGTATTTTTCAGTATGACTTGCATAGACGCTAAGCTCTCATCGATGGCTTTTGATTTTTTAGCGATGACATCCGTTATCTTTTCGATATTTTGTAAGCTCGCTCCAATGGCTTGCTGATTAGTCGTATCAAGAAGGCGATTCAGTTTCACCATCACTGCTTTCGTTTCTTCGGTAATGCTGCGAACGGAAGTTGCTAAATCGCCCAGAAGAGAAGGTTGCGATGGAATAATAATGTATTCTTGATGGGGTTGTCGTTTTAACGGGGGCGCGTGAGTGGTTAATGCTTTTAATGCAATATATTTTCCAGCGGTAAAACCTTCCGATTCAATGATAGCAACGGTGCTTGTAGTGATCGGGGCATCATCTTGAATTTTCATGAAGACTTTAACATCTTGTAAGTTATTCTTGTCCATTTTAATTTTCGACACATAGCCTACTTTGATTCCGTTATAACGGACTAAGCTTTCTTTGTGTAAACCAGTGACGCTTTGATGAAAATACGAAAGGTAAACGTGAAAGTTCATCACTTTTTTCATCGTCGACATCCAAAAGATAATAATGATTAAAGCAGAAATTAAAATAACACCAATGATACCGACAATCGTGTAATTCACTTTAGTATCCATCTTCTTTTCCTATTAGAGTTTCATCTGATGACACATCAGTTCCTTGAAAATAATTTTGGATTAATGGATGTGGGTTTTTAACTAACTCCTGAATGGGTGAGAAATCCAGTATTTTTCCCTCTCCTAAAAACATAACGCGATCTGTTGTGCGATATAACGTATCTACATCGTGTGTAATAATGACGAACGTGATGCCGAGGGTATTTCTAAGACTTACAATTAATTTATCAAAAGCGCGTGCGCTGACGGGGTCGAGTCCAGAAGAAGGCTCATCCAGAAAAACCAATTCGGGATCTAACACAATGGCTCGCGCCAATGCGGCGCGTTTTGCCATTCCGCCGGAAAGTTGCGAAGGATATTTAATCGCATCTTGCGGATGTAAACCCACCGAGCGAATTTTCATCATGGCCAGTTCTTTTTGAATTTCACCTTTAAGTAAACTAAATTGGCGAATCGGAAAAATAACATTTTCCCATACCGTTAACGAACTGAAGAGCGCCATATTTTGAAACATGACTCCCCAGCGATGCTGGACTTGCAACGCTTGTTTTGTGCTGCAGTGCGTGATATCAATACCAAAAATACGAATGGAACCAGAAACAGGTTTGTGAAGCATCAGCATGCAACGCATCAGTGTAGTTTTTCCGCAACCGGAAGCGCCAATAATAGCAATAATTTCTCCCTTATTAATCGAGAAAGAAATATTTTCATGAATGATTTGCGAACCTATTTGATTGACTAAATGGGTAACGGTAATAATCGAGTCCTGTTTTTTCGCTATCATAATTACATACTCTTCCAGCTAAATAATACGGAAAATAACGAGTCTGCAATGATAATGAGAAAAAGTGATTGTACGGCGCTATTCGTTGTCCTTCTTCCTACGCTGTTTGCATTTTTTTGTGCTTGAAATCCTTGAAAGCAGCCGACAATGGTGATGATAAGCGCAAATACTGGTGTTTTTGATATTCCTAAGATAAAAAAACTAATCGGGACCACTTCCTGAAAACGCTCAATGAATGTGTAAAAATCAATGCCCGCCTCTACTTTTGCGATAATCATAGCGCCTAACATGCCGAAAAAATCGGCCCAAACCGTCAGTAAGGGCAGCGCAATTAATATTCCCAGCATTTTGGGCAATACCAATAATTCGAGGGGTCGTACCCCCATTGTTTTTAAAGCATCGATTTCATCATTAACAATCATGGTGCCAATTTGTGCGGAAAAAGAAGTGCTGGTTCTGCCCGCAGCGATAATGGCTGTGATGAGCGCGCCAAATTCTCTTAAAACAACAAGACTGGAAATATTAACAATATAGAGATTCATGCCATAAGACACTAATTCCAACGACATTTGGTAGGTGAGGACTAATCCGACGAGAAAATTCAGTAATGCAACAATGGGCATGGCGCGATAGCAATTACTTTGAAATACCGATAAAACGGAGCGCCAAGTAAAAAATAAGGGATGTCGAATGGTATAGAGAGTCGACATGATAATTTCGCCTGCGAAGGAAAATACGCCGAGAAAAAGGGTGATTTCTTGAATCATCAGCGCACCAAAATAATAAAAGGGATTTTTAATTGGGCGAATTTCGGGAATTTTATCGTTGATATTGATGCATTCGAAAGTACTATCCAGTAATAATTGATAACGCTTTTCTAATCCAGTAATCGTAAGATGTTTTTTCTTTTTCCTACTCAATGTTAGGATACGGCTTAAAATGATGGCGCCTGCACTGTCGAAATTACGAATTTCTTTCATATCGAGCGTAATGTTAGAGGGAGCTTTTTTGATGAAGGCGCGCATCTCATTTTCGATCGTCGTGAGATGACCCATGCTCCATAAACCTAAACCACGCAGGGTGCTGGTATCGAGCGATGCTTCAAGATGAGCATCCCGATGGGATGGTGGTGTCGTGGTGGCATCCATGACGTTGGTACTTCCGCGAACATAGTAATGATGGTGTTGTATCCCTAATATAGACTGTTTCGTAAAAAGCGCGGCGTATCTGTTTGAATTTTGCTCATTCGGGGGTTTTTATTGGGTGTAGCTTTGCATTGTTCGCGGGTCCTGCCGCTCGCCATCTCGCGGCAAAGCTTCGCCTGCGCGGCAAGATCTCTGGCTCGCGTCACCCGCTTTGCAGCAGATACATGAATCCGAGGCTACGCCCTTTTTATTTGTGCGTCCGTGATGTCGAGTTCATGTTGCTGTGGAGTGACGGGAGGCGGCAACTGAAGGTGTTGATAGGCGCGCGGGGTTGCCATTCTGCCTCGGGGGGTGCGGAGAATATAGCCCTCTTGGATTAAAAAAGACTCAATGACTTCTTCGATGGTGTCGCGCTCTTCGCTGATGGCCGCACTCATGCTATCGAGCCCAACGGGACCTCCCGAAAATTTATCGAGTAAGGCGTGCAAATATTTGCGGTCCATATAATCAAAACCGCAATGATCGACTTGTAGTAATTCCAATGCGTATTGGGCCGTGTTTAAATCAATGAGCCCCTGATTGCGAATATCCGCGACATCACGGACGCGACGTAATAATCGATTCGCAATTCGCGGTGTGCCACGCGAGCGGCGCGCAATTTCTTCTGCCCCCTTTTGCTCGATGCATATGCCAAGAATTTCAGCAGCGCGTAAAGTAATTTTGGTTAAATCCGTCACGTTATAAAATTCTAACCGCTGCACGATACCGAAACGATCTCGTAACGGTGAAGTGAGCAAGCCTGCACGGGTTGTTGCGCCGACTAATGTGAATTTCGGTAATTCTAATTTGATGGAACGCGCGGACGGTCCTTCGCCAATCATAATATCGAGCTGATAATCTTCCATCGCAGGATACAGAATTTCTTCAATCACAGGACTTAAACGGTGAATTTCATCGATAAATAACACATCGAAAGGTTCTAGGTTGGTTAGAAGTGCCGCAAGATCACCCGCTTTTTCGAGCACAGGGCCTGATGTTTGTTTTAACTGAGCCTGCATTTCATGCGCAATGATGTGCGCGAGCGTTGTTTTTCCCAAACCGGGGGGGCCAAAAATTAAAACGTGGTCGAGGGCTTGCTGACGTTTTTGCGCGGCGCTTAAAAAAATTTCCATTTGCTCACACACCCGCGGTTGACCGGTATAATCTTGCAGGCGTTTAGGACGTGTGGATGTTTCAATCAAGGGTTCATTCGCTTTGACATGAGCGTCAACAAGGCGATCGTCGTCTGCTTTCATACGATTTTACCTGCGACCATTTGTTTTAAAGCGTGGCGAATGAGCACTTCAACACTGTGTTCTTCTTTATAAATTTTTTCGATTGAGCGTTTTGCTTCTTGCGGTTTATAACCCAGTGCGGTGAGTGCATCAATGGCATCTTGCAAAGTAGAAGAAGCGTGATGAGTGATTTTTGCAGAATCATCATTCATTGTTTGCCACTTGTCTAGTGCATCGCGACATTCAATGACGAGTCGTTCCGCCGTCTTTTTGCCGATGCCGGGAATTTTGAGCAGCACACTCATATCTTGTTGTTGAACGGCAAGGGCAAATTGTTGCGGTTCCATGCTGGATAAAATGGCCAGGGCGAGTTTGGGTCCGACCCCATTTATTTTTATTAACGCACGAAATAAATCACGATCCTGTTGTTGAATAAATCCAAAAAGGTGGTGTGCGTCTTCACGGATGGACAAGTGTGTGTAGAGTAAGAGAGTGGATGGTTCATCGGTGAGTTGATAAAAAGTCGTCATGGGTGCCTGTAATTCATAACCGACACCATTCACGTCGAGGGTCAAATAGGGGGGCGTTTTTTGGGTGATGATACCGCGTAACGTGCCGATCATGTTGCAATTCCTTGTCGTTGTGTTGATCGTAATGGATGGTGATGACTGTGGCAAATGGCAATCGCTAATGCATCGGCGGCATCCGCTTGTGGTGTTTCTGTTAATTTCAACAGTAAACGCACCATGTGTTGTACTTGAATTTTTTCCGCAGCGCCATAACCAACGACCGTTTTTTTGATTTGGCGTGCGCTGTATTCATAAATCGGTAATGAATAGCCTGCTAACGCGGATAAGGCAGCACCACGCGCTTGCCCGAGTTTTAACGCGGATTGCGGGTTTTTGCACGTGAAAACTTGTTCGATGGCAGCTACGGTCGGTTGATATTCAGTGATGATGGCAGAGATTTTTTGATGGATGTGATGCAATCGTTCACCGAGACTACTTTGCTCACTGCGGATAAAACCATAAGCCAGCATGCTTTGGTGTTGTCGCGTTGCCCAAATGACGCCATATCCCGTGCAGCGTGATCCCGGATCAATACCGATGATGATGTGCTTTTCCATAATGCAAAAGAGTGTAGCATGAAATGATGCGGCAGGGCACTTCGTGTGGCCGTTATCTTCAAAAAGCAACATGAAATATCCGGGTTAGCCGCTCCTCATTTTCTCGTAGATTTCATCTGCGATTGTTGCATTAGAATATACAGCTTGCACGTCATCGAGATCTTCCAGCATGTCGTTCAAGCGCAGCATTTTTTCCGCTGCCGCTTCATCGCTCAAAGAGACATTCGTAGCTGCCAGCAGGGTGATTTCAGCGGAGATAAAAGGTAAATTCGCTTTTTTCATCGCATCACGTACCACTTCAAATGTTTCAGGATCCGTGGTGACATCGATAGAGCCGTCTTCATTCGTCGTAATATCTTCTGCACCGCTTTCTAAAGCAATTTCCATAATTTTTTCTTCGTTTTGTTGCGGTTCAAACGTAATGAATCCCCTCTTTGCAAAAAGATAAGCGACAGAACCATCTGTCCCTAAATTGCCACCGCATTTTGTGAAGGCATGACGCACTTCCGCGACGGTGCGATTTTTATTGTCGGTTAAGCAGTCAACGATTACAGCCACGCCATTAGGGCCGTAACCTTCATAACGAATTTGCATTAATGTGATGCCTTCTTCTAAACCTGCGCCGCGATTGATGGCGCGTTGGATCGTATCTTTGGGCATGTTATCGTTGAGCGCTTTATCCACCGCGAGACGTAATGAAGGGTTAGCATTAATGTCTGGACCGTGGGTACGTGCAGCAACTGTGATGGCGCGAATGTGTTTTGTGAAAATCTTACCGCGTTTGGCATCTACGCGCGCTTTACTGTGTTTAATGTTGGCCCATTTGCTATGTCCTGCCATGATGAACACCCTTTTATTTGCTTTTGGTGACCTTGATATTTAATTCTTTTAATTGCACTTCTGACACTTCAGCGGGTGCATTGGTTAATGGACATTGTGCGGTTTGTGTTTTTGGAAATGCAATCACATCGCGAATGGAGGTGGCATTACTCATTAACATCGCAATACGATCAATACCAAATGCAATACCCCCATGGGGTGGGCAACCGAGTTTTAACGCTTGCAGTAAATGACCGAATTGTTCTTCCGCGGCTTGTCGTGTCATGCCGAGCAATTCAAATACAGCATATTGTATATCGGTATTTGCAATACGGATAGAACCTCCTCCAATTTCAAATCCATTTAATACGACGTCATAAGCGCGAGCCAAGCTATCACCGGGATTTTCTAATAATTTTTTTGCATCTAATACTTGGGGTGATGTGAAGGGATGGTGGAGCGATTGCCAATCACCCAGTCCCTCGCGTTCAAACATCGGAAAATCCACGACCCACAGCGGTGCCCAACGACACGTATATAAATTGAGATCTGCACCCAGTCGACTGCGTAATGCGCCTAAGGCCTCGTTGACGATTTTCTTTTTGTCAGCACCAAAGAAAATAATATCCCCTGTTTCTGCCTGCGTGCGCGTCAAGATGTGTTGGATTATTTTTTCTGGGAAGAATTTTAAAATGGGTGACTGCAGTCCATCCAACCCTTGGTTGAGGTCATTAATTTTAATGTACGCTAATCCTTTTGCGCCATAGATGCTGACCAACTGTGTGTAATCATCGATAGCTTTGCGGCTGAGTTCCGCGCCGTTGGGTAAGCGTAAGGCAGCAACGCGGCACAGAGGATCGTTTGCGGGATCACGAAACACCTTGAAATCGACGTCTTTAACCAAATCGCTCACTTCAACCAGTTCCAGCGGAATACGTAAGTCAGGGCGGTCAGTACCATAACGCTGCATGGCTTCATGATACGTGAGGCGCGGGAATGGATTTGGGAAATCAATCGCTAAAATGGTTTTGAACAGTTGACGCAGCATTTCTTCCATTAAATTTTGGATGTCTTTTTCTTCGATGAACGACATTTCAATATCGAGCTGGGTGAATTCCGGTTGTCGATCGGCACGTAAATCTTCGTCACGAAAGCATCGTACGATTTGATAATAACGATCGAAACCTGCTGCCATCAACAATTGTTTAAAAATTTGAGGTGATTGTGGCAATGCAAAAAAATGTCCGGGATGCGTGCGACTAGGCACCAAATAATCGCGTGCACCTTCTGGGGTGGATTTGGTTAAAATGGGCGTTTCAACATCATTAAAATCGTGTTTATCCAGAAATTGACGAATAAAACGCACGATTTGTCCGCGTTGTTTCAAGCGCTGTGCCATTTCGGGGCGACGTAAATCCAAAAAGCGATATCGTAGCCGCACTTCTTCACCCACCTCTTGGTAATCATCAATATTGAAGGGTAAAGGCTGCGCTACGTTAAGAATGTTTAATTTATTTGCAATTAATTCCACTTCGCCGGAAGCGAGTTCCGGGTTGATCGTGCCCGTGGGTCGTGGTTGAATTGAGCCTGTAACTTGAATGACGTATTCGTTTCGTAATTGATTGGCGATTTCGAAAGGGGCTTTATTTTTAGGGTCGCAGACAATCTGAACGATGCCCCGGTTATCACGTAAATCAATAAAAATTAATCCTCCGTGATCGCGACGGCGGTGTACCCAACCGCACAAGGTTATTTCTTTGTTAATCAGTGAGTTATTAACTTCGTGACTGTAATGGCTGCGCATAACGAACCCTTTTTTGTCAGACGGTAAACGCAAAATGGTACCTGTAGACTCGTTGGTCTGCAAGCACTCGTTGGATGTTTCATGGTGCGCTTTGGATGATGCTGGTCAAACGAAGCGCCTGATGTGGAATAGTTCCGACTTGATGTGACACGACTTAACAAAGGAGAGGTTACCCGTTTTATAGAGTTATCGAATCGTCTGGAAATACCCTTGATTTTGTTCTTTCTGTGAAAAAAGATAAAAAATCGGCAATTCAACCCTGCTGCAATTAGAACGCTAAAGAAAAATAATGTATTGAAATCAAATCTTCGTCATGATAAGAATAAGGGATCCATTGTTTAACTCAAGCTTTTCCAATCATGATTTAGCGCGCTTTTTTTCCAGTGGCTTTCCTTCCGTTTTGCTATTTTCTTTTCCCGAAAAAATGCGAACAAAACACAGAAAGGAGTTATAAAAAAATAAAAAATTAAAAAAATCAAAACATGATAAAAAAAATTATTAATCCGAGAAAACAAGTAAAGATATATTTTATAAGGGAAACCAGGTTTTTTATTCAAAATAAAGCTTGTCAAAACAAGGATTGTTAAAAAACAGCAACCTAGCAGATAATTTTTCATTAAAATAAACAGCGCGCACAGACAATAAAAAAATCGCAAAATCCCGCGAACCATTCGCAAAAAATTCTCAGAATCCGGCTTCCTCATGGATTTTACCTCTCGTGCTTTTGGTTGTTCCAAATTTTCTGCGCTAATCTCTGTGCAATGCGTCGATGTACTTCTACAGAAATATGACCATCTTCTGGAATTTTAATAGGAATACCAGAATCAAGCATCTCTCTCAGCGCTGTTTGCATACAGATAAAATCAATGCCTCGTGTGTTCATTCCCTCCGTCAGTGCGATGGGGGCCGTTTCCGGCTCGTCTGCTAAATAATTCGGAATGTACACAACCACCAGTTGAGATCCTAGGGATAACGCGACTTGATTCATTTCATTTAGTAGGTATAACATCGCTTCCATACGTTCTTCCGCATGCAACAATCGATGTTTTTTGAAACAGAGGGGAGAAAAAACGTCTTTATAATAGGCCGACCATAAACTTCGCCAACGTAATGCCCTCCAAAAAGCATGGCTCAGAATATTCGGTTTTAAAAAAGAACCTAAAAAATGCCATACGTCATAATAAATATAATTATTTTTTGCATTTTTTAAGGGGTGAAGACGTATCTCATTGTTGGAATTTTTTCGCAGTTCGGGGTAGCGTCCCTTAAATACGGCTAAGTTCTCGTTAAAATGCGATGATTTTTGAATATTTCGATTAAAATGATCTTCCCATAATCCGTAGACAATGATCTTGGGTTTTAGAAAACAAAATTGTTTTAACCGCAATAGAGCCGTCAACGTGCTGCTATTAGAAATTGCCAGATTAGCAACCGATAAACCTGTTAGGGTGTGCAGTTGCGAGGTAAAGGTATCTGGATTTTCAACGCCTTGACCCCACGCTTGCGAACAGCCTATGGTAATCAAATCTACGGTGGGAGGGGTTGCTATTGCTTCATCATTCACTCGCGCGCCTATATGATCATAACAAACGTTAAATTTAGCAGTATTATCCAGACATTGAGAAAAAAAAGGCATGGGTTCACGCCCGATATCCTCTGACATGCGGTATTGTTTGCACGTTAAGTATTGCCAATGAGAAGGTGGATGTTGTTCAGGGTAGCGATGGGCCATGTAAAATAAGCGAATTATTAAATAAAGAAATCCTATCCCGAGCGCAGTGGTCGTATATGCCAGCCACACACGTTGAGTGATCTGCCCGATAATTAAGCACCCTAAACCGATAAAAATGAAAAATAACGAATAAAAGATAACGGTTTTTTTTATTTGTTGAGTGACCGCATAAAGGTCAATATCCGTTTTGGGCATTACTGAAGCTTGTGGCATCGTTTTTATCTCACTGTTTGCTCTTCTTTATTTAAAAGACAATTTTCAATAACCACCATGTCGATATCTGTGCTCATAAAGCAACGATAAGCATCTTGAGGAGATTCAACAATAGGTTCATCACTCACATTAAAGCTTGTATTGATTAAGATGGGTATACCCGTTTTCTCTTTGAATTTGGTTAATAAAGTATGTAATCGCGCATGAGTGTTTTTTTCTACCGTTTGCACTCGGGCAGAAAAATCGACGTGGGTGATTGCAGGGACCACCGAGCGAACTTCATTTATTCTATTCAGGAGCATTGCGCTTTTATCCACTTCTTGCAAGCAATGTTCTTTTTTCACTTGCGTCACTAATAACATGTACGGGCTGTCTTTAAGATCTTCAAACCAATGCTGCACATCCTCTGCTAAAACTAACGGTGCAAACGGTCTAAAACCCTCGCGATTTTTAACTTTTAAATTAAGAATTTTTTGCATGTTGGGGTTGCGTGCATCCGCCAAAATGGAGCGATGGCCTAGCGCTCGTGGACCAAACTCCATTGCGCCATTAAACCATCCAACGACTTTGCCCGCATCCAGCGCATCAACCACCACATTCAATAAATGTTCGTCGTCCATAACATGATAACGTGCTTTCAATTTACCTAAACTGGATTGGATAACAGGGTCAGAATAAGCTGGGCCTAAATAAGCTCCGCGCATATGATCTTTTTCATTTACTACAATACGTTTTTGCTGAAGATGCTGATGATACGCTGCCAACGCAGCACCTAACGCACCACCAGCATCACCTGCCGCTGGCTGAATCCAGATTTTTTCAAACATATTTTCTCGTAAAATTTTCCCATTGGCTACGCAATTTAGCCCAACTCCCCCGGCAATACAAAGATTTTTTGCTTGTGTTATTTGTTTGGCGTGTCGAGCGATGCGCAGCATGACTTCTTCGCAGACGGTTTGTATGGAAGCGGCAATATCCATATGAAATTGCTGAATAGTGTCGTCTTTACTTCTTTTGGGTTGTGAAAATAAAGATAAAAATTCGTCATTGATCATGTTCTGGTGATGGTGGAAATTAAAATACTTGAGATTTAGCTGGAAGGAACCATCTTCTTGCAAATCAATGAGGTGATTTAAAATCAAAGATCGATATTGAGGCGATCCGTAGGGGGCCAAGCCCATCACCTTATATTCGCCATCATTGACTTTAAAACCTAAATAATAAGTAAAAGCGGAATATAATAATCCCAGCGAGTGTGGGAAATGGAGCTCCTGTAAAGGAATAAGCGTTTTTTGTTTCCCATGGAAAATACCGGTGGTTGTCCATTCCCCGACGCCATCAATCGTGATGACGGCGGCTTCTGCAAAGGGTGAAGGATAAAAAGCAGAGGCCGCATGGCTTAAGTGATGTTGTGAAAATAAAAGTTTCGCTTTTATATTGGATAAAGGGGAATAAGGGTAATAAGCAGAAAGTTCCTGTAATAAATTATCTTCTTGAAAAAGTTTTCCGCCCATCCACGACGACATGATTTTTTTAAAATAAGGGAATCCTTTGGGCGCACGAATAATACCAGTTTCCAAAAGACGCTCAAATTTCAAAAATGGTTTTTCATAGAAAACAATATAATCCACCGCTCCCAGTCCTCCGGTTACTTTCGAAAGACAATAACGCAGCGCGCCATGGGGAAAACGTGAATCATGTTTAATGCGAGAAAATCGCTCTTCTTGTGCTGCTGCAACGATAACCCCCTCTTCAATAAGGGCTGCTGCGCTATCGTGATAATAAGCGGAAATTCCAATCAGTTTCATTTATCGACACTCGCCATTAAAATAGGGTGTAGGTAAAATCGGATGGAGCTTGTGGTTGCGCCGAATTTATCGTGGTTTTATTGACAAAAATACGCCAAACCAATAAGAGCAACATCACAGCACATAATCCCCCTTTGTTGCGTAGACAGAAGCCTTTACTTAATTCCCGGTAAACGGCTAATTGCCGTCGCCATTTAATGTTGTGCATAGTCTTTCCTTTACGTAGCGAGAAGGTGGGAGAGGGTCTTTATCGGCAATTGAATTCCTCTGCCAACGCGGACCTTAAAAGTATACTGATTTTTTTCCGTCGTTCAAGGAATCGCTTTGATCGTGCTGTATTGTCGCCTAAAAAATACAACGTGGTAAGTTATCCCATTACTGGAAAGTGGGTGTTTCCAAATTCATCCTGAAATGGTTCAGTGGATCGGCAAGAGTTACTGGTGGGCGAATTATTGCTATTGACGGGAAAACATTACGAGGTTCGCGGGATAAAAAACAGGGTGTGAGGTAAGGCTGTACCTCTCTGATGAAAGGTGGGTCTGTCATGCAAACGGTATGTTGTCATCGTTTGACAAGATCTGTGCGACTGGGGGTGATGACTCCAACCGAAATAATCAGTTTAAACGCTTCTTCAACCGTTAAGTTGAGCTCTGTGACTTGATCGGTCGAGACATACAGGAGAAATCCGGCCGTGGGATTGGGGCAAGTGGGGATGAATACGGCAATGGATTCTTTTTGTGAGGGGAGGTTGTTAACGCGTTCAGAGGTTTGAAATCCAATGGACCAGCTGTTTTCTCTGGGAAATTGCACCATAACCACTTTGCGAAAGGAAGTGCTTTTGGGTTGTACAAAAGCGTTTAGCATCTGTTTCACCGCAGAATATACGCTGCGAATTAAGGGGATTTTTGCCAGGATGCGCTCCCACAAATGCACGAGGCCTGAGCCAATAAAATTAGCGGCGAATAGCCCTGTTAAAAAAACAATAAGTAGTGTAAACAGTAACCCCAAACCCGGGATGTGAAAGCCAAATAAATTATCCGGTTGGTAGCGATGGGGAAGCAACGCTAATGACTGATCCAGCAAATCAATAATGAAACGAATGACAACAAACGTAACCCAGATCGGAATCCAAATTAATAAGCCAGAAATAAGATACTTACGCATGGTTGCTGGAGCCTCTTTGCCTCATGTGTTAGACTGATTTGTGTCGGCTTTGTCTTTGTTTTCAGCGGTTTTTTTATCATTGACTGGATTTTCGGTACCTGCTTTTGTATCTGTCGATGTTGGTTTGTTCGCGTCGCGAAAATCAGTGACATACCATCCGCCGCCTTTCAGTTGAAAGCTGGTCGAAGAAATAATTTTTTTCAAAGCGTTAGCTTCACAATGCGGGCAAATGGTTTTTGGTTCATCGCTCGTTTTTTGCAGAAATTCACTGCGTTGACTGCATTGAGTGCATTGATATTCATAAATGGGCATGGAAAATAACCTCGGTTGGGTATGTACAAACAGAAAGCCATCTTCGCGTTCAGCGGGCATGGCTGTCAGGGAACGTGCGCGTCCCCAGGAGGTTATTCTAATCATAATTCCATGAAAAGACGATAGGCGTTAATCGATGCGCACCGTGCTGCCCGGGAGGAAAGTTCTTGTTGGCTAAGGATCCTATAGCTTTTCAGGTAAATATTTTGGTGAAAATGATCGTGCCATTAGAAGCCAACCCTCTCCTAGCCTCTCCCGCAGGCGGGAGAGGAAAGCTCGACAGTGAGCACCATTGCCGGCAAGATAATTAAAATAGTTTATTTTTACCAAAATATTTATCTGAAACACTATACTTTATACTGGTTTTCACTATCGCTGATATCGATATCAATTTCATGAGCTGGCCTAAAGAGGCTGTAGTGTTGTGCGGATAGGTTGGCAAGTTCCGGTTGAAGATTAATTTCAGAATGTTTTAGTAAAGCCATTACGTTACCAGCATGAATTTCAGTGATCGTGCTGAGATCGGTGAGATTGGAATCAGTCGTATAGTTATTCACGAGTTCTTGCAGGTGTGACCAGAGCATCATGGTAACCGCAGCAAATACACAGTTTGGTAGCATGGCACTTAACGTATTACCGAGATAAGAGAGATAGCCATTTTCAACGGCAGAGGTGACGGCGAATTTAAAGCCGATGCTTGTTACCGTGCTTGCAAAAAAAGCGAGACTGGTTAATGCCAATTGTTGGAGAGCGGGAGAATACTGCGTATTTTGAAATTGGCGCCAAAAGGAAAAGCACGTCATAATGAGCTGTTTTGGTAGAGATCGAATGCTAATTTCATAAAAAACCATGGTCATGGAAGTTGCCAATAACCCAATAAGGATACAGGTAAAATTTTGATACTGAGACTGTTGATTAAGATCAATTTGTAATAAACGCTCAATGCCTTGAATGCAGTCGGGAATAAACCCCGCCATAATGGGAATTGCAGTGATGCTGATCGCGAGCACACTGCATAATGGCACAATATATTGAAACGCAACATGACGAGCCGTGGAGGGTCTTTGTCGAGTGACATGCATCAGCCATTGGGCTAATGCGATACTCACGTTATTAGCGCGTTTTTTCGAATCGCCCATGTCGACCTGCGTTGCGTCAGTGATGTCGGATAATGAATATTGGAGCAATTTATTGAAGTACTTATTTTTACAGGATTCATTGATGTTGTTGAAGTTATCCCACGTGAATGCAGCGCTTGCATAACGTGTTGAAAAATACACGAGTAACGTGAGGCAAAATCCAACGATAATGCCCGGTGTATACAGAAACGAAAAGGCTTTTCCACCCAGCTCAGCAAAAACTAAACTTGTTAAAAAAGACCAGGTGAAAAACAACACGTGCATCAGAGAAGGCGCTTGGTGAACAGGAAAAAAATTCCCGCAAGATATTTTGTTCAATATCATTTTAGTGGTATTGAGAAGCAGTGTTGCTGAACGATACAAAGAAGGAAATAAATAACGTTGATTTAAAAAGAAGAAAACCATGCTGGATAACGTAAATACGGATAAGGCATAAAGGTCGTGTGCGAAATTGGAGTGATTCGTTATAAACTGCATAAGCTCGGCAGGGGAGTGAACGTTGCCAAGATTATCATCCCTGTTAGATAATGCTGCAACACCGTTAAGTGTTGCAGAGGGAAGGGCTACCAAAAAACAAATGGTGTATTCAACACATTCACGCAAGGTGATTTTTTTGTTAGATCGACGAGTTTCTTCTATAGCTTGATACCCGCGTTCAGCAGAGTCCGTTTTGCGCATATCTATTCCCTTAACAGATCAAACGAGAGGAGAATTATAACGATTATTTTGAAAAACTAAAGAAAAATCTTTGCAAATTTTTGTATCGCAGAAATTTCTTGCAGTACCTGATGATAGCAAGTGGATACTTTTTGATGAGCAATTTCATCCTGTTTTAATAAAGCTTCTAATTTAAAACAGGCTGTTTTCAAGCGTAGGGCACCGCAATAGCTGGCTCCACCGGACAACTTATGAGTAGCCTGTTGTAAAGCGTGCCAATTTTTTTGGTGATAACAATGATGAATATGTTGAACTTCTTGTGCTAAACTGTTGATGAACAGTGTTAAAATTTCTTGCATCAAAGCTTGATTTCCGCCAAAAATAGCTTTTGCTTCTGTGAGATTAATGATGGCCTTGTCCAACGGTTGTTGATTATTTTCTTGTGCGGTGAAATACGCAGTAGCGATTTTTTCGGCGACTTGTTGCGAGAAGGGTTTTTGTAATACGCGATCAATACCCGCCGCTAAGCAGGCTTGATGATTTTTCTGATTAATATGCGCTGTCAGTGCAATGATGGGCGTGTGTGTTTTTTTGTGTTCTTGTTCATAGGCGCGTAGAATCACACTGGTTTCACAGCCATTTTTATCCGGAAGCCCAATATCCATTAAAACAAGGTCATAATGATTTTTTTTAAATAAAAGAATGGCATCATGGCTTGTGCTTGCTATATCCACACAACAATTTTGTTTATTCAGTTGGACGCGGGAAACTATTTGAGCGGTGGTGTCATCTTCGACGACCAGCGCACGATACGGATAATGTGTTTGATTGTTGTTGAATGAAAAGGTTTGTGGTTGATCAATGGAGTGTGCCATTTGGGCATGCGATGCCGCCAAGGAAGGGATGGGTTGTGGATTTATCGTTTTCGCGTGAATGATATTAAAAGAGAGGGTGAACTCAAATACCGAGCCCTGATTCAAGATGCTCGTGACGTTTAAAGTGCCCCCCATAATGTCTAGAAATTTTTTAACAACGTACAACCCCAGTCCAGTACCTTGATAGTTATTTTCGTAAGAAGGCGTTAACCGCTTAAAAGGTTCAAAAATAAATTTGACTTTGTCTTCAGGTATTCCGATACCGGTGTCTGCGATGCAAAACCGAATATGCACTTTTTCTTGGGATTTTTTCACGAGATGCGTTGTTAGGGTGACATTGCCTTTTGTGGTGAATTTTATCGCATTGCTGACTAAATTGAGCAAAACGCGATGCAGCAAAATACGATAACCGTTTAATTTATCTGGAATACGAGAGTCATGTTCAATATACAGCGTTAATCCTTTGTATTCTGCTGAGGGCGACATTAATTCCTTCATGTTTTTGATGATTGAGGTCAGTGTAAAATCCTGTCGTTGGTCGGTGATATTTCCAGCGGCAATATCAGAAACTTCCAAAATTTCATTGAGCAGTTGCATCAGTTGGTTTGCTGAATGATGAGCATCTTTGGCAAATTTCACAATAGCCGAATTTTTTAAGCTTGAAATCAGAATCTCCGTTAAGCCAATGATACCGGCTAACGGGGTTCGAATGTCGTGGCTCATATTTGCAATAAATTCAGATTTTGCGTGATTGTCCGCTTCCGCGTGCTGTTTTTCATGTTGGAGTTGTGCTTGGGTTTCTTTGAGTTCGGTGATATCCAGTGAATTTCCAATGATGCCAATGATATCGCCGCGCGTATTTTTTAAAGGGGCCTTGACGCCGATGAAATACATGATCTTTCCGTTAACGTTAACGGCTTCTTCAGTACAAATGGTTTGTCCGCTGTGAATGACCTGCTGATCGTTGCGTGAGAGTTGTTCCGCTTGTTGCGGCCATAATTCCTCATCCGTTTTTCCAATGATGTCATCAATTGAAGTCAAGCCTGCAATATTCGCCATAAATTGATTACAGCCAAGGTAGCGTCCATTCTTATCTTTCCAATACAAACTACCTGGAGTGCAATCAACGATTTTGTGGAGATGATCCGTCGTATCCTGATTTTTTTGCATGTCCATTTTCCCTGTCAGTATGTACATATCAGGTATATTCTCGAGTTCGCCTGGTATGTATTTCCATGTGATGATGCCTGTTTCGTGTGCATCTCTGTGAATCATTTCTTGATGAGTTTGCATCTCTTTTTTGGAAAGATTAAAAAAACTTAAAGGATACTTAATATTTCCATTTTGACAAAGCTCAAATAGATTATTGCTCGGTAGAGAGGTACACTTTCCCGTTAAGTAGTGGATCGCAGTTGAATTTAAATGTTTTATATTCCCTTTACTGTCAATACACAGAGTAATATCATCTGCGTATTGAAGTAACAAAGAAAATAAATTTTTAATTTCGCTCGTAGAATGAGTCATTAAAATCAGTCCCTTTGCTTTTGCATGATGTAATTTCGGTAAGAAAATGGATGTTTAAGCTATCTCGTCCTGCGATATTTGGATTCGCAGAGTATAGCTTTTGTAGGGGGGTATAACAAGAAATGTAATCAACAGCTTAATGCGATATGACTCGCAAACGTTGTTAATTTAAGAAATAGGTGTACAGAAAATGTTGACACTTTTTAGAAACCAGATGCAAAGAATGGTATGGGCTCACACACAAATGGGTTTGCATACGATGGCTCGTGTGAAATCAAATCCTGATATGTTAGAAAACGTTCCTGTAAAAAAAGAATTTGATGTGGTGCCATTATTACGAAATATGGCCGCTCAATTTCACGCTGTTTATCCAGGCACTTTTGAGAATTTTCGGGTTGCTGGTGTACAGCATATGTTAGGAACCACGCGGGATATGTTTCAGGTATTGCGTGAATATCATTTGCAAGAAGCCGTATTGTGTGGAAAAAGTTATTCTACTCATCTATCAAGTGCACTTGCGTTGAAAAAATTGGGCTTTACGTTTATTTTAGATAAAGAACAATTAGCCCTAGGTGCTTATGAAGCCGCAAATCAAGCCACCATACAAGAAATGTGGAGTGTTTATGATGAAATGCAACAAGCAGATCCCAAGAAAGTTTTATTTTGCATAGATGATGGTTTTGAAGCATTGAAGCGTATTCCTGCTTCTTATTTTAATGGTCTTAAATACAAGCCTCAATTTGTTGTTGGGAAGGAGCAAACGCGCGGAGGAAGTAACGGTTCTGGTTTTAAGGGCATGCCATTTCCAATTATTCATTTAGCAGGTTCGCTTGCAAAACGCATTGAAAGCCCCGGTGTTGCTCGAGCGATTGCAGATCGATCTTTTCAAGCCTTTAAAGAAGTGGAAAGCTATTTGGATGGGACTCCGACGGTCGGTATTATTGGTTATGGTGACCAAGGTAAAGTGATTGCGAAGAAATTTATGAAAGACGGTTACCCAGTGATTGTTTTTGATAAAAATTCTTCTATGTATGATGAGAATGTGCTTGAAGAACAGCGCATGCCAAATGCCGCATTATTGTGGGCGAATGCAGATATCGTCATCAGTTGTACTGGAGTGGATATTACTCTGGATTCGAATGTATTAAATAACATTTTATTTTTGAAAAAAAAACGTCAAGTCGTGATGAGTGCGGCTTCTGAAGATCGAGAATTTAGAACGCTGCTTGAACGCATTCAAGCCGCAACGAAAGTGCCGGGTGTGACACCAAATTCGTTAAAAGACATTCGTTTTATGACGAGAGGGGGCACCGAACTCCTTATTTTGCGAGGAGGATTCCCGGTTAATTTTGACAACAGCAAACACAGTGTTGTACCTGAAGAAATTTGGCCGACGCGGGCGGGTATTTTAAGTAGTTTTTTTATGGCAAATACCCTGTGGAAACATAAAGACGCTCAATCTTCGGCATCGGTTGCGATGCTTTGTCCAGTGCTGCAATTAATGATTATTGCGGAATATGCGCGGTTGAACCCAGGCAGCCCTTTTATTCATGAATTTGTCGCCGCGGTGGATTACCTCAAATATTTTCCTGAAAATCAACACAAATCACACGTTGATTTGGCGTTGCAGCATATTGTTTCTAAATCTGAAGGAGAGCTGGTGAGATTCTCTGAAATGATTGGAAAAAACGGCTTGTTTAAAGTGCCTGAATCGCTGGTTGAACAATGTAAGACGGTATTATTCTCGCCTCGTCATTCGCCCGGGTAGCCTGGATATTTCATATCGAACAGCGAGGATCGGGGTGCCACCAACGGGAAGGTCTTTTGTTTGAAGGGCGAGCTATTCATCTTCCCATTTCAACGAGCCGCCCGCTTGATATTCAATCACACGCGTTTCAAAAAAATTCTTTTCTTTTTTGAGATCCATCATTTCACTCATCCAGGGAAATGGATTAATCACTCCTGGAAACTGTTCGGTGAGACCAACTTGTGCAAAGCGACGATTGGCGATGTAGCGGAGATATTCCTTAAACATATCCGCATTTAATCCCAACACACCGCGCGGCATGGTATTAACCGCGTATTCACATTCTAGTTCGACGCCTTGACAAATCATATGGATGACTTCTTTTTGGAATGATGACGTCCACAGATGCGGATTTTCAATTTTAATTTGATTAATAACGTCAATACCAAAATTAACGTGCATCGACTCATCGCGCAAAATATATTGAAATTGTTCGGAGGTCCCCGTCATTTTTCCGCGACGGCCCATCGCTAAAATTTGGGTGAAGCCAACGTAGAAAAACAATCCTTCCATCACAATATAAAACGCAATTAAATCACGCAGGAGACGTTGATCGTTTTCAACGGTACCGGTTTTAAAATTTGGATCGGCCAAGCTTTCGGTAAACGGCAGTGCCCAAGACGCTTTATTCGCAACCGCGGGGACCTCACGATACATGTTAAAGACTTCAGACTCTTCTAAGCCTACGCTTTCGATAATGTGTTGATAAGAATGCGTGTGCAGAGCTTCTTCGAAGGCTTGGCGCAATAAATATTGTCGGCACTCTGGGTTGGTAATGTGGCGATACACCGCCAAAACCAGATTATTAGCGACTAATGAATCGGCCGTAGAAAAAAAACCGAGACTGCGTTTGACAATCAAGCGCTCGTCTTCGGACAATCCGCCGGGTGTTTTCCATAAAGCAATATCGGCGGCCATATTAATTTCATTTGGCATCCAATGATTCGCGCAACCCAATAAATATTTTTGCCATGCCCACGTATATTTAAAAGGGACCAGTTGGTTGAGATCTGCACGGCAATTAATGATTTGTTTATCATCGACTTGAATACGTCTCGCTCCCATTTTCAGCGCCTCCAATTCTGTTGCGCCATTTTTTCTGGTTCGATGGTTAAGGGTGTGCTGGGTTTTTTGATGGGCTTTAATTCACTGTAATCATCCCAATTTAATAAGTTCTCAGTCATGTTGAATCTCCTGATATTTTTTTTATTGACACGCTTCACAATCGGGATTGTCGATTGAGCATGCTTTGGGAGTTGTATTTTGTGTGACGGCATTCAGTGCACCATCATTGATGGTGGCTTTTTCCGTGCTGCTGGCACCAAGGCTGCGTAAATAATACGTGGTTTTTAAACCGCGTATCCATGCCATGCGATAAAGCACATCGAGTTTTTTGCCGGAAGGTTCGGCTATATAGAGATTGAGCGATTGTGCCTGGTCAATCCATTTTTGACGACGAGAAGCCGCCTCCACTAACCAGCGGGGCTCAATTTCAAATGCGGTTGCATAGAGTTGTTTGAGTTCTGCGGGGATGCGATCAATTTTTTGTACGCTGCCGTTATAATATTTTAAATCGTGCACCATCGCTTTATCCCACACATTCAGCTGCTTTAAATCGCGCACTAAATACGGATTAACGACGGTGAATTCACCGGAGAGATTCGATTTCACGTAGAGATTTTGATAAGTTGGCTCGATGGATTGCGAAACACCGCAAATATTCGAAATGGTTGCCGTTGGTGCAATCGCCATGACGTTAGAATTTCGCATGCCGTGTTGTTTGACTTTTTCGCGTAAGAAATTCCAATCTAAGCGTTGTGTGGTATCTTGCTCGAGATATTTGCCGCGCACCGCTTTCAGTAGACGAATTGAGTCAATCGGCAGTATGCCTTGGTCCCACAGAGAACCGCTATAACTTTCATAGGTTCCACGCTCTTTGGCAAGTTCGACAGAAGCGGCAATCGCGTAAAAACTCATGCATTCCATACTGAAATCCGCAAATTCAACCGCTGCTTCTGAATGATAAGGGATGCGTAATTTGTAAAGCGCATCTTGGAATCCCATGATGCCAAGACCAATCGGCCGGTGTTTGAGGTTAGAATGACGTGCTTGTGGCACACCGTAATAATTGATATCGATGACATTATCCAGCATGCGAACCGCCGTTTTTACCGTGCGAGCGAGTTTTTCCGTATCCAGTGTGCCGTTGTCACGTACGTGTTGCACTAAGTTAATGCTGCCCAAGTTACAAACGGCAATTTCATCCGCTGACGTATTTAAGGTAATTTCCGTGCAGAGATTGGAACTGTGAATCACACCCGCCTGCTGTTGCGGAGAGCGAAGATTACAAGCGTCTTTAAAAGTGACCCATGGGTGGCCTGTTTCAAATAGCATGCCCAACATTTTACGCCACAGTGTGGTGGCAGAAATGGACTTGGAACGAATTTCTTTGCGACGCGCTTTTTCTTCATAAGCGAGATAATGTTTTTCGAAGGATTCACCAAACGTTTCGTGCAGTTCGGGCACGTCGTTGGGTGAGAACAAGGTCCATGGCTCATTTTCGAAAACTCGCTTCATGAATAAATCGGGAATCCAGTTTGCGGTATTCATATCGTGTGTACGACGGCGATCATCACCGGTATTTTTGCGCAAATCTAAAAATTCTTCGATGTCCATATGCCACGTTTCTAGATAGGCACACACGGCACCTTTACGTTTTCCTCCTTGGTTGACCGCAATGGCGGTGGCATCGGCTACATTGAGAAAGGGAACAACCCCTAGTGATTTTCCGTTGGTGCCACGAATATGGGCACCCATGGCGCGTACGGGAGTCCAGTCGTTACCGAGGCCGCCTGCAAATTTGGATAACAACGCATTATCTTTTAGTGCGCTATAGATGCCTTCTAAACTGTCTGAAATCGTCGTTAAAAAACAGCTGGAAAGCTGCGGATGTGTAGTACCAGAATTAAATAACGTCGGTGTTGAACTCATAAAATCAAAAGACGACAGCAAATGATAAAATTCAATGGCGCGTTTATTTTTTTGTTCACCTTCGCATTCCGCTAAGCCCATCGCGACGCGCATAAAAAAGACTTGTGGTAGTTCTAAACGGATGCTTTCTTGATGAATGAAATAGCGATCATAGAGCGTTTGTAGGCCTAAATACGTGAATAAACGATCGCGATCCGGCAAAAGGGCTGCAGCGAGTTCGTCCAAATCAAAACTGGCGAGTCTTTCATCCAACAGGTTGAGCTGAATGCCTTTTTGGATGAACCGCTTAAATGCGGTGGGATAATGTTGCTCGATGCTTTCTTTCATTAAATGGTGGGTGATGTTTAAGCCTGACAGACTTTCGGAATATAAGTCTTGCAGCAGCAAACGTGCGGTAACGTAGGTGTAATTCGGTTCGCTTTCAACCAGGGTGCGTGCCGTCATGATTAACGCTTTATAAGTGTCTTTGATGGTAACGCCATCAAACAGGTTATTTTGTACGCCCGTTAAAATCAGTTTTGGGTCGACAGCAATAAGATCTTGGCAAGCACGCTCAATTAATTGCATTAACCAGTGGGTGTCCAGCAAAATTTTTTCTCCATTATCCAGCGTCATGCGCAGTTGGGTTTGGTGCTGTTGTTGCTGTTCGCGTTGCTTGCGGCGTTCTTCGCGATACAGTACATAAGAACGTGCCACCTTTTGCTGACCTGCGTACATGAGTGCTAGTTCGACTTTATCTTGGATTGCTTCGATATGGATGGTATCCCCCTCTGGCCAGCGGTTTTTAAAGATGCCGGTAATTTGTTGTGTCAGTTCAGTGACGATTTCTTGAATACTTTGTGCACTTGTTGCATCATGACCTTCAGCAGCATTAACCGCCAGGAAGGCGTTTTTCATGGCGGCAGTGATGCGTGACTCATCAAAACGAACGACGCGGCCATCGCGTTTGATAACGCGTAATTGACCGGGTTCAATGGCGTGGAGTAAGTCGGGATCTCTGATTTCGACCGTGTCTAATGCCGTTTGATTGAGTTCCATGTTATCTCCTGATTGATAAAGTTGCGTGGTTGTGGAGGTTAAAGTCACTGTCATGCTGGCCGATGGCGAAAGTGGACAACGCTAGCCGAACAACCTCATTCCCTTGAGCCACAATATCTAGTTGTTTGTTGGTTAGATAGGCACAAGATAATGTGTTTAATGGGTGATTGCAAGAGCATATCATGGGAGCATGATGTGGATAACGTGTGGGTTAATTGTCAAAAAGGACAAGTCATCGGATGGGCTAACGCATTTCAAGGCGTTGGACCTGGATGTTAAAAATCGGATCGGCCATTGGAGATTCCATTTATGGTAAAACACTTACACCAATGTCAGAGATGGGTGTCGTCATGAATAAAGTACAAGTCGATGAACAAGGTTATCGATGCGGAGTGGGGATGATTATCTTGAATAGGGATAATCACGTATTCTGGGCGCGTCGCCATGACCATAAAGAGGCTTGGCAGTTTCCGCAGGGGGGGATTCATCTCAATGAAAACGTACGGCATGCGCTGTATCGGGAATTATTGGAAGAGGTGGGGTTGCGTCCAGAACACGTGGCGGTGATTGCAGAAAGTAAACAATGGTTAACTTATCGGTTGCCATACGGTAAGCAAGATATTGAAGGGCAGAAGGTAGCGGGACAGCGGCAAAAGTGGTTTTTGTTACGGTTATTAGTGGAGGATGAAAAAATTAATTTGCACACAACGCCAAAGCCAGAATTTAACGCATGGCGATGGGTCGAGTATTGGGAGCCACTGACACAAATTGTGGCTTTTAAACGTGAAGTGTATCAACAAATATTGGCGGAATTTGCGGATTACCTTTAAAAGCGCAAACCCGGCGAGTATTCGCCGGGAATTGCTGAAAAATCGCTTGCCTCGTTGTCATTAGACTTTACAATGAAGAGAAATGCCAGGAATTCCCCATCTTTCGATGGAGAATTCCTTAAGTTGCTAGATAATGGATTTGGGGGAATTGCTGGAGAAATTTTGTTTGTCATGTCTGCGGCACAAGGTTGGGAACATGTTGAAAATACTACAAAGAATATCGCAAGAGGTGAATGCAGCTCCCAACATGGAGTCCGCATTGGCCACCGTTGTGCAGCAAGTTTGTCATATTCTGCAAGCCGATTCCTGCAGCATTTTTATTTGTGATGATATCAAAGGTGAATATTTACTAATGGCGAGCATGGGGATCTCCATCGAACCCAATAGCAAAGTTCGTTTGAAATATGGGGAAGGTTTGGTGGGTTTGGTGGGTGAACGCGAGGAACCCATTAATTTAGATAACGCGTCGGCACATGCAAAGTTTTTTCAGCACAGCAAAGTCAACGAAATGGATTTCAAAGGTTTTCTGGGTGTCCCTGTGATTGAACAAGGGGAACTCTTAGGTGTTTTAATCGCTCAAAAAACAGAGGCGTGTTTTTTTTCCGAAGATGAAGAAGCGTTTTGTGTGACATTAGCCATACAGCTAGCCTCGAGCTTAGCACGCGCCAAAGCGCGTGGCTTGATAGACATGCTTCGTTCCGACAAGCGACGTCGGAATGTGGAGACGATTTTATCGGGTGTTTCTGGTGCGCAGGGGGTTGCGATTGGGACGGCTATTGTCGTTTATCCGCCGGCTGATTTGGATGCGGTGCCCGATAAGCAGGTTGAAGAGGTGGAACGAGAAATCCATACGTTTGAAATCGCACTGAAAGGCGCGCGCGAAGAAATTCATGATATTCAATTGCGGGCGAAAAGCACGTTGTCGATCGCAGAGCACGCGATTTTTGAAGCCTATTCTCGAATTTTAGATAGCCGAACGTTAATCAACGAAGTGTTGGATCACATCAAGCAAGGGCAATGGGCGCAAGGGGCACTGAAAAAAGTGATTAACAAACATGTGTTGCAATTTGAATCGTTAGAGGATCTGTACTTACGCGAGCGTGCCACGGATTTTCGCGATTTAGGACGACGTATTTTGTCACATTTGCAATCGAGTGAACGAAAAACACAAATTTTCCCTAAAAATAGCATCTTAGTGAGTGATGAAGTGACCGCAACCACGTTGATGGAAATTCCGCAAGAGTGTTTGCGTGGCATCATTTCTGGTACGGGATCGGGTAATTCGCATGTCGCCATATTAGCGCGTGCATTGGGATTACCAACCGTGATGGGGGTCACAGGAACACCGCTCGATCAGATTGCGAATAAAGAATGTATTGTTGATGGCTACAACGGTCAAATTTATTTATCGCCTTCTGCAAGCATCAAAAAAGAATATCGTTTACTGGCGGAAGAAGAACAGCAGTTGGATCAGCACTTAGAATCACAGCGTGATTTACCGGCGATGACCAAAGACAATCATAGTGTAGCATTATTTATTAATACCGGTTTGGCTGTTGAAGGAGGATTATCACTCAGCGTGGGTGCCGAGGGGGTTGGATTATATCGTACGGAATTACCTTTTATGATGCGGGATCGTTTTCCGAGTGAAGAAGAGCAGCGTATCATGTATCGGCAATTACTCAGTACGTTTATGCCGCGACCGGTTGTGATGCGTACACTGGATATTGGAGGCGATAAAGCGCTACCATATTTTAACATTAAAGAAGAAAATCCTTTTTTAGGATGGCGCGGGATACGTGTGACGCTCGCACATCCTGAGATTTTTTTGCAACAAGTGCGTGCGATGTTGCAAGCCAGTCAAGGACTGAATAATCTATCGTTGATGTTGCCGATGATTACTGCCGTGCATGAAGTGGAAGTGTCATTACGGTTGATCAATCAAGCCTATGAAGAATTGCAACACGAGGGCTTTTCGATCGTCAAACCTCAAATTGGTTTAATGATAGAGGTACCGGCAGCAGTTTATCAAGCGTATGAATTAGCAAAACGTGTGGATTTTCTTTCGGTTGGCAGCAATGATTTAATTCAATATTTATTAGCTGTCGATCGCAATAATCCGCGTGTAGCATCATTATATGATGGATTTCATCCTGCGGTATTGCGTGCGTTAATGCAAGTGGTTAAAGCGGGCCATCGTGCGGGAAAACCCGTTAGTATTTGCGGTGAATTGGCCGGCGATCCGGTCGCCGTCGTTTTATTGTTAGCCATGGGTTTCAATACATTGAGTATGAATGCCCGTAGTTTACCGCGCGTGAAATGGGTGATACGCAGTTTTACGCTCGAGCGTGCGCAGGAACTTTTAGATGAAGTATTGAAAATGGATGACCGCAAAGAAGTGCGTTTGCATTTAGAGGTGGCATTAGAAGAAGCGGAATTGGGGAGTTTAATTCGTGCGGGACGTTAATCCAGAGTGAGAAATTTATGTTGCAATATCCCTCTATTGACCCGATTGCATTCCATCTGGGGCCGTTGAAAGTCCATTGGTATGGCTTAATGTATTTAGCGGCTTTTGTGATTGCTTGGTGGTTGGCACTGTATCGAGCGAATCAACCCAGCAGCGGATGGCGTGATTTTCAGGTGACCGATTTAATTTTTTATAGCGCGTTAGGTGTAATTTTGGGGGGGCGAATGGGTTATACGCTTTTTTACAACCTAGCGGGTTTTTTGTCGAATCCTTTGACTCTTTTTGCCGTGTGGGATGGGGGGATGTCTTTTCATGGAGGCATGCTCGGTGTTGGTATTGCCACGTGGATTTACAGTCGAGTGCAAGATCGTTCATGGATTCGCGTTATCGATTTTGTCGCACCATTAGTGCCGCTCGGTTTAGCGTGCGGTCGTCTGGGGAATTTTATTAATGGAGAATTGTGGGGGCGTGTAACAACGTTGCCGTGGGGCATGATATTTCCAGAAGCGGGTTCCTACCCGCGCCATCCTTCACAACTGTATGAATTTTTTTTAGAAGGGGTGCTGTTGTTTATTATTTTGTGGACTTATTCTGCAAAGCGGCGACCTCCTTTTGCGGTAACGGCAATGTTTTTACTATGGTATGGTATATTTCGCTTTGTGGTTGAATTTTTTCGTCAACCGGATGTGCCGTTAGGATTTGTTGCTTTCGGCTGGGTGACCATGGGGCAGCTCTTGTCATTACCAATGATATTGGTAGGATTAGTAGCGTTAATTTGGACTTATAGAAACAAGGAACGTTCCTATGACTAAACAAATTATTTTGATTATCTTGCTGTCGGTGGTGACGATTCTGTTCCAGGAACAACTCAGTCATGTGCTGGATAGCGTCGTGTTCGTGCATAATCGAATTGCCGAAGCGCTGCGTCTGATTTTTGCGGATGATAATGTTGGGCGTTTAATTCAAGATATGATTGCATTGCTGCTGATTCCAGTCATTTGTGGTTTGTTGGTCGCTTCGGTTTTTTGGCTAATCAAGCGTGCGCAAATGCCGCATATTATGGCAATCATTTGGGTCGTATGGTTAGTTTTGTTGGTTACGATGATTGCGCAAAATACGCCGATGTCCGCACCAATGACGCAAAGGACGTCTCACCCAACGGTATCTGTTTTATCGACTTATCAGTAATGTTTTAAGGAAAGGTATGCAGACCTATTTACAGTTTTTGCAGCATATTCTCGTACGAGGCGGAGACAAATCCGACCGCACGGGCACCGGTATTCGCAGCCTTTTTGGGTATCAAATGCGGTTTGATTTAATGAATTCTTTTCCATTACTCACCACCAAAAAATTACATTTGAAAAGCATTATTTATGAATTACTGTGGTTTTTGCGTGGCGATACGAATGTAAAATATCTCCAAGAGCATGGCGTTTCGATTTGGAATGAATGGGCAGATGAAAAAGGGGAGTTGGGCCCGGTGTATGGCAAACAATGGCGAAATTGGTTGACACCCTCTGGTGAACGCATCGATCAAATAACCACCCTCATTCACAACATTAAAACCGATCCTCATTCTCGCCGCTTGATTGTGAATGCCTGGAATGTAGGAGAAATTCGCCATATGGCGTTACCACCCTGTCATTTGCTCATGCAATTTTTTGTGATGAAAGGACAGTTGTCTTGTCAGTTGTATCAGCGTTCCGCGGATGCTTTTTTGGGCGTCCCGTTTAATATCGCTTCTTATTCGTTGTTGACGTATATGGTCGCAAAAATCTGTGACTTACAACCGAAAGAATTTATTTGGACGGGCGGTGATTGCCATATTTATTCAAACCATTTTCAACAAGTGGAACAGCAGTTATCGCGCACACCGCGCGCATTACCGCAACTTATCATCAAGCGCACGCCTGATGCGATTGATCAATTTGATTTTAGCGATTTTGAGTTTGTGAATTATGATCCCCACCCCTCGATTCGTGCTCCCGTAGCGGTGTAGTTCATCAAGAAGGCAACATAAAAATTGTGGGTAGCACCTCTTATCTCTCCTTTAAAATTGTGGGTAAGCACCTCTTACCTCCCCCTTTGAAAAAGGGGGATTGAGGGGGATTTAAAAACACGAGGTTTTCTTATCTTTTTTTCAAGATAACATGATGAATGCTTTATTATAATCTGAAACTTAAAAAAAGAGCCAGAGTACTTCGTTGCCATCAAACAGATGCTGAGCGACTGCTATGGTCACGTTTGCGTAGAAAACAGATGGCTTCGATCCAATTTTATCGTCAAAAACCCATTGGGGAATATATTGTAGATTTTTACGCGCCTTCTAAAAAGCTTGTCATTGAAGTAGATGGCGGACAACACTTCGAAAAAAAACATCTACAGTATGATAAAAAACGTACCCATTTTTTGATGGAACTGGGGCTAAAAGTCCTGCGGTTTGATAATATTCAGGTATTGCAATCGATTGAAGAGGTCATGGAGGTCGTGTTGAAAGAACTCTGTGGTTGAAGGTTCTGATTTTTTATCCCTTTGGAAGTGAAGGATTTTAAAAATCCCCCTCAATCCCCCTTTTTCAAAGGGGGAGGCAAGAGGTGCTACCCACAATTTATGTTCTGTCCGCGAGGGCTGGTGCGCAGCAGGGCAGTTTGTTTGGCCGTCATCCTCAATCCTCAAAAAGCAAAATGATCTATATTGATAAGTATGAAAATAATCAGTATTCCCTCGGGTATTGCGGCCGGTGATGCTGGTTGCAAAGATGGCCCTCCCATTATTTTAGAGCAATGGCAGAAAAAATATGGCGGTAACGATATTGAATTTGTTGTCGTAAAGCCAACCTGTTCATGCACGGACAACGTGGAATGCGTGCGTTTGATCAATACTGAGCTCAGTGAATGCACGGAAGCCGCTAAGGTTGAAGGGAAATTTCCCATTATTATCGGCGGTGATCATTCCTGTGCGATTGGTACGTGGAGTGGTATTGCCTCTGCTTATCAATCACAAGGCCCTATTGGTTTGTTGTGGTTTGATGCGCACATGGATGCGCACACGTTCGAAACTTCAGAGAGTCATAATATTCATGGTATGCCAGTGGCTGTTCTTTTGGGGAAAGGAGATGCGCGTTTAACGAGCATTAAAATGAAAACCCCTAAGATTTTACCTGAAAATCTTTGCCTTTTAGGCGTGCGCTCTTACGAACAGAGCGAGCGTGATTTTTTGGACTCGCAAAAGGTGCGAATTTTTTATCAAAAAGAGATTGAGAAAAAAGGTTTCCTGCCGGTATTTCAAGCAGCGCGGCAACATGTGTTGCAAAATACGGTTGGTTATGGCATTAGCATTGATTTGGATGGGATAGATCCGTTGGATGCTCCGGGTGTTGGCGTACCTGCTCCTCAGGGTGTGCGAAAAGAAGATTTGTATGCAGCCTTTCAGACAATAGTGACTGACCCTCATTTGCTGGCGGTCGAAATCGCGGAGTATAATCCCTATCGTGACATTGATAATAAAACAGCGGATATCGTGCTTGCTTTGATGTCGGCGCTTATTTTCGCAAGAGCATAATGGCAAGGGGGTCGCCTCGGATTCATGTAGTTGCTGCAAATAAGCCCGGGGATTTTTTTTGAGGATACTTCTATGGGCCATAGATTTTATTTAGCAATCGTTTGCATGTTCATTACGATGGCTGCTGTTGCTGGTACAACGCCAACCATCATCGATAAGCCGATTGATTTTGGCAAGGAACGCATAAAGCTTACACAGGAATATCGACGCATACATTACGGGATTACATCCCCCAGCATCAAGATTAAACCCATCATGATTGTTCTTCATGCCACTGAAACAAAGAATTGGCAAGAGGCCTATCATACCTTTTATCCGCCCCAAATTACCGGCCGTCCCTATCTCACTCAATTCGGGCGGCTCAATGTATCAGTGCCCTATTTGGTTGCGCATGATGGGACAATCTATCGTTTAATGCCAGATAATTGGATGGGAAGACATGTGATTGGATTAAATAACATGGCTATTGGTATTGAAAATGCCGGCATGGAAGAGGGAAAATATAAGTTAACTAAAGCTCAAGTTGCTTCGAATGCTTATTTGATTTTTATGCTTAAGAAAAAATATCCTTCAATAAAATATTTAATCGGGCATTTGGAATATGGTCGTTTTCAAAATACCCCACTATGGGAAGAAAAAATAAAAGGTTACTTCACTGTCAAGCAAGATCCCGGTCCGCGCTTTATGAAAGCAGTGAGAGCCAAGGTGAAGGAGTTACATTTGAAGGCGTTTTACCAGCAATTCCCCAAGTTCATTATCTAACAACTTATTGTTTTAGAAAACAAAAGATTGAAACAGTGGGGGATTATCAAGGGGGAGCTTTGCGCGCTCCCGGATTATCAAGGGGGAGCTTTGCGCGCTCCCCCTTGATCGCGAGGATGCAGGTCCCCTGCAGCCCGCGTCAATAAAAGGGAAGGGATTCTCCATCGAAAGATGGGGAATTCCTGGCGTTTTACTGAGAAATCGCGACAGCGCTGGTTTTTTGTTTTCGCTCGTAGCCATAATGTTTGATGGAATTTAATCCCTTGAGCATCATGACGGCCTCATATAATTGGTAATCGGACTCGGCGAGTGCCAGTTGAGATTTTAACAATTCTTTGCGCAGTGACATTTTCGTGCTTAAGTCTTCTTTTTCTTCTTTGTTGGTGATGAGATGATTTTCAAAATCCGCTTCATCCACAATAAAATTATTGGCATCCAAATCTTTGACCGACAATTGCGGTATCGTGACATCCGGAATAATTCCATGCGCTTGAATCACTTGACCCGCTGGTGTGTAATACAAAGCGGTGGTGAGTTTAATTGCGCTGTCATCACCGATCGGTAAAACCGTTTGCACAGAACCTTTACCAAAACTGCGTGTACCCATGATGATAGCCCGTTTGTAATCTTGCAGTGCACCTGCAACAATTTCAGAGGCAGAAGCAGAGCCCCCATTGATGAGCACGACCATCGGTATCCCTTTAATTAAATCACCGGGGGTCGCTTGAACATGCATATCAGAGCCTGGAATGCGGCCTTTGGTATAAACGAGGTAGCCATTGTATTTATTATTCATCTGGGTTGAATCCAGAAAGTCATCCGCGACGGCCGTAGAGACATCTAACAAACCGCCCGGATTATTACGTAAATCAAGGACAAGGCCATATAATTGGTCTTTGCTTTCAGCTTTAATTTTTTCGATGGCATCACGCAGTTGTTGTTCAACAGGACCTTGGAAAAAAGTAATTTGTGCATAACCATAATGGCCTTCCACTAATTTACTCTTCACGGACACTAATTTAATTTCGTCGCGCACGACATTCAAGACCAACGGTTGTTCTGTTCCTTTGCGTAAAATGGTGAGTTGCACGGTCGTGCCTTTTTTACCTTTGATGCGTTTTACCGCTTCATCTAAATTAATATCGCGAATCAGTGTGCCATTGACTTTGATAATGAGATCTTCGGGTTTTATGCCGGCTTTTTCAGCAGGGGAGTCATTTAATGGACTAATCACTTTTAACAGGCCATCTTTAATGGTGAGCTCAATGCCAATACCAACGAATCGACCGGAGACAGCCGTTTTTAATTCTTTTAACGCGTTGGGATCCAAATAACTAGAATGAGGATCGAGGCTATCGACCATGCCACGAATGGCGTTATTGAACAGCGTATTATTAGCGGTTTGTTTGATGTAATACCGATGGATAACGGCAATTGCCGTGACAAAGCGCACGATGTCGTCGCGTGGTAAGCGTTGATTGGAAGGAAGATCACTGACCACTTGATTGGGGGCGAGCGCCTGTGGCAGAGTGACGAATTGCGTGGGTTCAGCCGAATAGCCCGTAGAGGCTGCTACAAACACTAACGAAGCAAGACTTAACTTGAAAATTTTTAACATTGCTCCTGATCTCCCTTTTGCTTGCAGCTCGCTCGTTAGCGCACTTTAAGTACACCATTGGCTTGGATCGAGTGGTTTTGCGTTAAAACGCATTTCAAAATATAGTCCAGGTTGTGTGTATCCACCACTGTTACCCACGTTGGCTATTGTTTCACCGGATTGAACGGAATCGCCCACTCGCTTTTCAAGGTTGTGGTTACGTCCATACAAACTCATATAACCATTACCGTGATTTATTATTAATAATAGCCCATACCCTGGCAGCCAGTCTGCAAAAATGACTTGTCCAGCGGCAATAGCACGAACGGGTTGATTTGCTGCAGATTGAATCACAATCCCGTTCCATCTTAACTCGCTTTGATCGATCTTGGTACCAAATTTATTTGCCAAAGGGCCTTTCACAGGCCAAGGCAATTTGCCTTTGAGGTTTACAAAATGCGAATCAGTGGGCATGGCTTTTGACGGTTGCAAGAGCAAGAGAGTCCGTTCCAAGCGTTGTTTATTGGCAATCAGTTGATCTAATCGTTGTTTCTTCGTTAAGATGCGCCCGTTAATTTGTTGGACCAATTGTTGTCGTTTTGTTTTGATGGTTTCCAATGTGTCGTGTTCTTGTTGTTGCTGGTTTTGCAAGGCGAGTAAAATCTTTGCCTGTTGCTTTGTTTTGAATTGGTAGTCTTGCAGTTGTTGGATATGATGACGCAACGTTTGAATGGTTTGCGCTTCATTTTTTGCGAGATAATGGTAGTACATGCGCATTCGGCTAATACGGCTGCTGTCCGATTCGTCCAGCAATAATTTTAAAAGAGGAGGGTGGCCGAGCATATAGGCGGCGCGAATTTGTTCTTTTAAATATTCATATTGTTGATGAATCGCTTGTTGAGATTTTTTGGCTTTTTGGTTGAGTTCTTTTAAGTCCTGTTGTTGATGATCAAAATGGTGTTGAGTTTGAGTGAGTTTTTTTAATAAAGTAGCCTCGGATAATTCCGCCATTTTTAATTTTTTTTCTGAAGCAGCACGCAATTGCTGTTCGTGATTGAGATCTGCTTTGATAGTGGCAATAGAATGTTGTAGCGTTGTTAATTTATGATTTTTATCAGTAAGGGGGGCTGCATTCGCCGTCGCAATACTAAAAAAAATCAAAATCCCCGTGGCAAGCCACGGGGTATTTTTCCCAATTATAATTTCGCCTGCTCGGGAAACCCTCGCGGACGGCGACCAAAGGGGAGCGAACGCTCGCTCCCCTTTGGAAACCCCACGCGAGAAGTCCCGCGGCAAGCCGCGGGGTATTCCGCGAATAAAAAAGGCAAAGGCGGTAAAAATCCATTTCGTCATTTTTTTGATTGAGATTTTTGTTCCAGTTTCAATAAAACATGCCCCGTCATTTCTGGCGGAATTTTTACGCCCAATAAATATAGGATGGTGGGAGCAATATCATCTAAGGCGCCAATGTCATGTTGAAACGTTGCCGGTCGGCCAAGGTAATAAATAGGAACTAAATTATTGGTGTGTGCTGTATGCGGTTGATGGTGCTGTTCATCGTACATGCATTCAATATTGCCGTGATCCGCCGTAATTAATGCTTCGCCGCCCACTTTTTCTAATGTGGTGAGAATGCGCTTCATGCATTCATCCATCACAGCGACGGCTTGTTTGGCTGCATTTTCAATGCCAGTGTGACCGACCATATCGGGATTAGCATAATTACAAATAATCAGATCGTATTTTTGGTTTTCAATAGCCTGCGTTAATTTGTCGGTTAATTCAATGGCGCTCATTTCAGGTTGCAAATCATAAGTGGCGACTTTGGGGGAAGGAACTAAAATGCGATCTTCGCCGGGGAGCGTTTTTTCAGAGCCGCCATTAATAAAATACGTGACATGGGCATATTTTTCAGTTTCTGCGATGCGAAGTTGTTGGAGTCCAAGGCTGGCTACATATTCTCCTAACGTATTGAGTAATACCAGCGGAGGATAGGCGACTTTCGCGGCTAAGTTTTTATCGTATTCAGTGAGTGTCACGTAGTCGCTGAGTTTTGGAAAAACTGGACGTTTAAAGCCATTAAAATCGGCATCCGTCAAGGCGTAACTGAGTTGTCGTGCGCGATCGGCACGAAAATTCATGAAAATCACAACATCACCGTCTTTTATTGTGATTGCTTCACCGTTCTGATTTAAAATGCAGGTGGGTTTTACAAATTCATCCGTTTGTCCCTGTTGGTAGGCATGTTGTAAGCCTTCAACCGCAGATCGTGCTTGAGCGTTTGCTTTGCCTTCGGTGAACAGGCGATAAGCGAGTTCCGTACGATCCCAACGTTTGTCTCGATCCATTGCGTAATAGCGTCCCACGATCGATGCGACTTGACCGCTGCCAAGCGTTTCATAAAGATCTTGCAAAAGTTGCAGAGAAGCTTGTGCCGATTTGGGAGGGGTGTCGCGACCATCCAAGATAGCGTGACAATAATTTTGGGTGACGCCTTGCTGATGAACCAGTTTGATAATGGCGGCGATGTGCGTTACTAAACTGTGTACGCCGCCCGGGGAAGCGAGACCCAAGATATGCACGGCCTTTTGTTTCTTTTTGGCCGTGTTGATGGCATCGAGTAAAACAGGATTTTTTTCAAAGGAACCCTCTTTGACAGCGGTATTAATTCGGGTTAGCTCTTGCGGCACTTTGCGTCCGGCGCCAATATGCAGGTGACCCACCTCAGAATTGCCCATTTGGCCCTCCGGTAATCCAACAGCGGTCCCAGAAGCTTCCAACAAACCATGGGGATAATGTGTCGTCATGCGGTCAAAGGTTGGGGTTTTAACCGATAGGATAGGGTTATGGCTCTTTTCTTCGCGATATCCCCAGCCGTCCAGGATAATCAAAGTGATTGGGTGATGTGCTTTCATAGCGCTCCGTTGCCGAGTCAAAAAAGGCCATTCTACTGAATATCCCTAGGGGGCAGCAATGCTTTGCTGAACTATTTCTGGAGGTTTGATTTCCCCTAAAATATTTTGATTTATGGAATTTCTTTTAATTTTATATTAAAGATCATCCAGTATAATTTCTTTGCCAGAAGCTCTCCTGCTGACCAATAACGATAGGGGTTCTCCAGGGAGTATGCATGAAATAACTTTTACAACTTCTAAAAATGTAACTATTCAGCACATGAATAACTGATCTACAAATTCGCAAGAATGAGACCAGTTTTCACGCAAAATCGATGAGAAAGCGGAGCATACACGATAGTATGTGAGCATTTTGAAGAGATTTTGCGTGAAAACTGGGCCATTATTGCGGATTTCCTGTGAAGGCTGAATAGTTACCTAAAAATTAAAATAAGGTGGGATTCGATATGCCTCAGCAGCGACAACAACAGATGATGGATGCGATAGCAGTAGGAAGCGTAGAAGAACTTCGAATTGCATTAGACGAGCGGAATCCAGAAGATGGTGTTCCTTCGGCTAATGTAAATCAAGTTCGTGGTAATTGCACAGCACTTCATGCTATTTTGTTTACCGGTCATCTGCCAGTCGTGAAGCGACAAATGGTGCAGCTTATTTTAGATTTGCGTGACAATAACGGCAATGTAGTGGCCGATTTAAATAGAGTGCATCCAAATGCTGGAGCAGTACTAACAGCTGCAATTGAAAATAACGATGTGCAACTTTTGCAACAAATACTCGATGTAAGAAATAGAGATGGTGCTCTTGCCGTTAATGTATTAGCAGCAGGTCCACATGGTGGTTTTTGGTCGCCAATGACAAGGGCTCTTTTTAGGAACCGACTAGAGGTCGTTCAATGGTTAGTGGATGCGCGACAACCAAATGGAGCCCCTCTTTTTTCTCCAGAAGACTTGCGTGACGCATTAGCCGGCGCTCATGGCACGGGTGGAGTGCGACCTGATAATAATAATGCAACAAGATGGATGAGGCAGCACTTATTAGCTATGGGCCTGACGCCACCGGAACTTCAACCTAATCTGTATGACCGAGCTCTGCCTCAAGAACCAGAAAGAGCAGCAGTTGCATTTGCGAATGAGTCACAAAACACGCATCGTCCGGTAGTTCTTATTAGTGTTGAAGCGAGTTTTAATCGATTAAAGAACCGATATGGGACAAAACAAAATATTCAACAGGCGTTAACTTTCATTAGGTCTCATATTTGTCAAGGGGACTATTCGCAAGGGGTTAAAAGATTCGCATTGAGATGTTTAGACCGAATTGAACGAACAACGGAGATTCGAATGGGTATTGATTTGACTCAGGCTCAAGCGTTAGCGTTAGTTTGGCAAGCTTGTAATGACAGGGACACTGTTGTAGAGGGTGTCACGGCACCACTGAGTGATAGCGATATAGCGCATCGGATGCATACGATGGTTAATCATCTGGTTTTAGCGCAAACCACTTATGGCCCCAACGACCCTGCTTGTTTTGTCGGTACATTCAATAAAATTGCTGAAATTTTGGATCGTGTTCATCCTGATGTAATTATTGTCACAGGGGGCGCTAATTTAATGTCAATTGCTACAGAAAGAGCGCGTGTTATCGTACGTGATCAATTGAATCAAAAAAAACGTCAAAAACAAAGAAGCATTCTGAAGAGTTGGGGTGAAGAGGATGAGCAGTCAGCCGCTCACCAGTTTCGGGTAGAGGCAAAATCTGTTGCGCAAACTCTTTTGAAAGACGAGTTTCAAACTCTACTAGATGAAGCTCAAAGAAACGGGATAATAGAATCCTTGGGCGATTTGCCAAGGCCCCACAGTCAATTAAATGCATTGGTTGACGAAATAGAAAACATGCCAATTAATGGTTGTGATGCTAAAAAAACATTGGTTAAAGAACTCCATGAACAAGCGCTTGCTGTTTATGATCATCAAGATTTTGATAGCCCCGTTCGGTATCAAGCACTACGCAATAAGCGAGAAGTCTTTTTAGAAGTTGAACGAGCTGAACGGTGCTGTGATAAAATATTAGAATATTATCGAGGTAAAAATTTAGCCCATAAGGAAGAGGTGATCTGTTTAAAGCGGACTATTTCCGATCTTTACCAAGATGTTGGCCTAGACCCTATAAGCTGTTCAATTCATCTGCATAATAAAATCGATGCGGTCATTGCTGATATAAAGAGAAAGGATAAAGCCAACTCACCACATTCTTTTTTTGGTGTTAACAGTGAAATGGTTGCGGCTTTTAATCAAGCTCTTGAACAATATCCTGTTTTGGGCCCTTCTTCTCCCGAGGAATCGTCCTTGGTCAGTGGGAATAGCCGATAAAAATACCCCATGGCAAGCCACGGGCTATTTTTCCTGTAACAATTTCGCCTGCTCGGGCTGTGGGACTTAAATAGACACAAAAGGAGGTGTAACGATGGCGACCAAACAATTCTTTCCTTGTGGCAGTTGGTCGTCTCCCATCCGTGCTGAGTTGGTGGCACGTTCTTCCCATGAGCTTAGCCAACTCCATGTGGACCATGGTCATGTCTATTGGATTGAGCAGTTCCCCGAGCAGAAAGGTCGGCGAGCGATTATGTGTTATGACCGCTCAGGTAATATTGGTGAGTTAACTGATCGCAATTTTAATGTGCGTAGTCGAGTACACGAATACGGCGGTGGGGATTATTGTGTTCAACAAGGAAATTTATATTTTAGCAACGATCGCGATCAACAGTTGTATCGCAAGGATAGTGCGCATTTACCGGTACCGTTAACCCCCAAACCATCACAACCCATGGCGTGGCGTTATGCCGATGGCGGTGTCACGCCCGATGGAAAATACGTGATTTGCGTGCGAGAAACGCATAGCGCAGGGCACGACGTCAAAAATGATCTTGTTTCTATTGCAACAGATGGCAGTCAACGCATCGAGGTGTTGACATCCGGTGCGGATTTTTATGCTTCACCGCGTGTGAGTCCGGATGGCACGCGGATTTTATTTTTAAGTTGGGATCACCCACAAATGCCGTGGGAGGGGACTGAATTACACGTATTGGAATTCAAAAACGGAAAAGCAGTTTCGAAACCACATTATGTATGTGGTAGCAACGATGAATCTATTGGTCAGCCACAATTTTCTTCAAAGGGTGACATTTATTTTGTATCCGATCGGACAAATTGGTGGAATTTATATTGTTATTCTCACGATGAAATTAAACCCGTGGTAACGATGGCGGCAGAAATTGGTTACCCTGCCTGGATTTTCGCGACTAAAGTTTATGACATCGTGGATGAGCATCGCGTGGTTTGCATTATCAATGAAAATGGTCGTCATTGGTTAGCGATTGTTGAACATGGCAACATCACCAAAATTCCAACTGACTATGATTGCTTTTCTCCGACCTTAGCGGTGGAAGGTGATTTTATTTATTGTATTGCTGCACATGGTGCAGCCGCATTCGCGTTGTTACGTATTCATTTAAAAACGCATCAAGTGGAAGTCTTGCATTCGAGCTCATCGTTGTTAGTGGATGCCGCTTATTTAAGCTTGCCGGAACACATCGAATTTCCAACCGAACAACAAAGAACTGCACATGCGTATTATTATCCGCCGCAAAATTCACATTACGAACCTGAAAAAAACGAATTGCCACCATTGATGGTGTTAAGTCACGGCGGCCCCACGGGAGCTGCTACCACGGCGTTAAATTTAAAAATTCAATATTGGACAAGCCGCGGTTTTGCCGTGGTGGACGTCAATTATGGTGGTAGTGTCGGATATGGTCGTGATTATCGTGAACGTTTGCGAGGTCAGTGGGGGGTTGTGGACGTTGCTGATTGTGTCAACGCAGCGAGATATCTGGTGCAGCGCGGCAAGGCTGATGCAAATCGTTTAATTATAAAAGGCAGCAGTGCGGGTGGATTTACCACGTTGTGTGCGTTGATCTTTTACGATGTTTTTGCGGCGGGGGCAAGTTATTATGGAGTTGCCGATTTAGAAGGATTAATGGCGGATACCCATAAATTTGAAGCACATTATCTTGATCAGTTGATTGGCCCGTATCCACAAGCAAAGGAAATTTATCAAGCGCATTCGCCATTGTACCACGCCGAAAAATTGCGGTGCCCGGTGATTTTTTTTCAGGGTTTAGAAGATAAAGTGGTTCCTCCTTCGCAAGCAGAAGCGATGATGCGAACCTTAGATGAAAAACAATTGCCGTATGCTTATGTTGTTTTTCCGCATGAGCAACATGGTTTTCGAGACAGTCAGTCGATCGTGGCCGCGTTAGAAGCAGAATACTCCTTTTATTCGCAGATTTTTAATTTCATTCCAGCGGACCCCATTGCGGTTGTGGAGGTGAAGAACAAGGTCGGTGGATAAACACTTCCACCGCAAGCCGTTTCTCAGTATACTTTGGGACCGCGATTCATTTACATTGAGAACAATATGAACACGTTTTTGGCGTTTCTCGCACAACATTGGCTTTTATCAACACTTTTTATCATTGCTTTTTGTTGGTTGATTTTTGAAGAATCTCGTCATCAAGGCTTAGGGGGAGCTCGCCAGTCACCGCAGGGGGTGACGCATTTGATTAATCGTGAAGATGCTGTGATTGTTGATTTACGTGATGCAAATGCGTTTCGCGATGGTGCGATTGCAAAAAGTATCAATATTCCCTATCCTCAATTAAACCAAAACCTAGTTCAGCTGGAGAAATTTAAAGATCGACCTATAATTCTAGTTGATGCAATGGGCCAGCAATCCGCACAGGTTATGCATAAACTCAAAAAACACGGTTTTGCGAAATTATTTTTGTTAGGAGGTGGTCTTTCTGCTTGGAAAAAAGCGGGCTTACCCCTCAAGAAAAATTGATATCCTCAAACCCTGAGCGTTAGCCCGGGGGGTTTTATAGGAAGTCCTTATGGTTAAAGTTATTGTATATTCTGCAGAGCACTGTCCTTACTGTGATCAAGCCAAACGTTTATTGCAGAAAAAAGGCGTGAATTTCGAAGAAATTCGCGTTGATCTCGATGAAAAGAAACGTGCAGAAATGATGGAAAAAAGCGGTCGACGGACAGTGCCGCAAATCTTTATCAATGATCAATCAATTGGTGGTTTCGATGAGCTTTGGGCGTTAGAGCAGCAAGGTAAATTGGATCCTTTATTAAAATCAGTGTAAAGAAACGTGGGGGATAAAATCAGTGGCAGCTAAAAAAAATTCAGCTCAAACGGCACAACAACCTGAGTTTGGTATTCAGCGTATTTATATCAAAGATATTTCCTTTGAATCTCCGAAAAGTCCCAAAGTCTTTTTAGAACAGTGGCAACCTGAATTAGAAATGGATATTGGCACCAAAACAGAAATATTGGGCGATGATATGCACGAGGTGGTGTTAACCGTGACCGTGACCGTTAAAATGAAAAAAGAAACGATATTTTTAGTGGAAGTGCAACAAGCGGGTATTTTCTCCATTAAAAATTTCCCGAGTGAACAATTGCGGCCCATGCTCGGTAGTTTCTGTCCGAATATTTTGTATCCGTATGCGCGTGAGGCTGTAACAGATGCGGTGATGAAAGGGGGTTTCCCACAATTGTATTTAGCACCTGTAAATTTTGATGCGCTGTATCATCAGCACGAACAGCAACAAGCTGCAGAAAACCAATAATCAGACCATGAATGAGCAAATAAAACTTCCTATGACAGTCATCGGTGCAGGCTCTTGGGGTACTGCGCTTGCTTTATTGTTAGCGCGTAATGGAAATACCGTTCATTTATGGGGTCATGACCGCGATGATTTGTTAATGATGCAAAAGCAGGGCGTGAATTCACGTTATTTACCGGATTTTCTTTTCCCTGAAAATTTACATGTAAAATTAGAGTTGGTGGAGGCACTGCATGGCGTGCGGGATATTTTAATTGTGGTTCCGAGTACCGCGTTTCACGCGGTGATTTCACGTTTGGTGCCCCTCATGACAAAAAAACATCGCATTGTGTGGGGCACCAAAGGATTGGATGCAGAAAGTTGTGAAACGCTTGACAGGGTTGCGCAGCAAGTCTTAGGTCATCACGTGTCTTTAGCGGTATTGTCGGGTCCGAGTTTTGCCAGTGAGGTAGCGCAAGGATTACCGACTGCTGTGACATTAGCCTCAAATGATGAAGCGTTTGCGGATGAACTGGTGGCGCGATTTTCCAATGATACGTTTCGTCTCTATAAAAGCAACGATTTAATGGGCGTTGAATTGTGTGGTGTAATGAAAAATGTTTTGGCGATCGCTGCGGGTATTTGTGATGGTTTAAAACTGGGTGCCAATGCTCGCAGCGCATTACTCACACGTGGTATGGCGGAGTTGGGTCGTTTATTGCAAGCGGCGGGCGGTGATTCGCGTACCCTCATGAGTCTGGCGGGTTTTGGTGATATTATTTTAACGTGTACGACGAATCAGTCGCGCAATCGTCGCTTTGGATTGATGATTGGTGCTGGAATAAGTGTTGCGGCGGCGGTTGAAAAAATTGGCCAAGTGGTTGAAGGCTACGTCAATGCGTCACAGTTACAACGTCTTGCAAAAAAATACGAACTTGATATGCCGATCGTCAATGCGGTCTATCGTATTTTAGAGCAGCATTTATCGCCGAAAGACGCCGCCGCAGAATTATTATCGCGTAAGTCAACGGGACGGTGGGGCTAATCTCCCCACCCCCTGGGCGTCATTGTTCACTCATTCATAAGCTGCCGCCACGCTTCATAAACAATAATGGCTACGGCATTAGAAAGATTGAGACTCCGGCTTTCTGGCTGCATAGGAATTTTAATTTTGTGTTCCAACGCAAACGTTTGTAACATTTCCGCAGGTAAACCACGAGTTTCTGGGCCAAAAATAAAAAAATCCTGATCTTGATATTGTACGGCGGAATAATATTGCGTGGCTTTTGTCGTACACGCAAATAAACGTTGTGGTTTTGCCGTTGTCATGAAGTGATTGTAATTATCGTATTCTTTGATGCGCGCCCATTCGCGATAGTCCAGCCCGGCGCGTCGCAAGCTTTTTTCTTCAAGTTGAAATCCGAGTGGATGAATCAAATGCAATTGTGCCCCGCAATTAGCGGCCAAACGAATAATATTACCGGTATTGGGTGGAATTTCAGGTTGATAAAGAACGATGTGCAGCATCATTATGGAGTCTTTTGATGTGGTGCCGTTGTTTTGTCATCAAAAGAAAAATCATCCTCAGGAGGTGGGTCATTAGAATGATTGACATTATCTTGAGATGAAGTATCCGAAGGCGTTTCTTCTTCTTGCAGCGGATGATGGCGAGAATAATCGCCTTGGGCATCATTCGCGTCAATTTGTTGACGGCGATGTTGCAGATAAGCATCGCGGATGGCAGCATAAGGATCAAACGACTCATCGATCATCTTATCCAACGGTAAGAGTTGAGCGCGCACATTGACATATGAGACAGCAAACGGAACGTAAGTGATGACGTTACTTTTAAAATAAAACAGCGGATTAGTGGCTGCTGCAAAAGGTAATCCCACCGTATCCCGAATGGTGGAAGGTCCAAAAAACGGTAACATGAGATAAGCAGAATCCTTTTTAGCGCTCCAATGGGCAAACGTTCTGCCAAAATCGTTGCTGTGATAGGGCAGCCCCACGTGTTTTGCTACATCAATTAATCCTACTAAACCAAACGTGGTATTAATGATCATGCGGGTAAGGTCGATGAAGGCATAATTTATTTTACCTTGTAGTAAATCATTCACCATGACAGTAGGTTCTAATAAATTGTTAAAAGCGTTGGATACGCCTTTTTGAATGGGGGGAGCAACGATATTGTTGTACACCACCGCCGTGGGTTTCAGCACTGTTTTATCTAGGCATCGATTGAACTTAAACATCCCCCGATTGAAAGTCTCAAAGGGATCACGGGGATCGGTGGGTTTTGTGTTAGCACATCCAAGGAGAGAACTGGCGGCAAAGGCTAACATGAGCATGTGGGTGAGGTTATTCATGCGATCGTGCCGTCCTTAGTCAAGTATTGCAACCTATTGAATTAGTTTAGCGAATTCTTTAGTCTGAGGCTACACCCGCATGAATTCGCCAGGAATTCCCCATCGGAAGATGGGGAATTCCTGAACATTTCTTGTTATCCTCCAGGGCCAAGGTTATACTGGGGCCCTTCGTCTTGGGAGGTCATCATGCCGTCATTACACAATAAAATTGCCGTAGTTACAGGGGCAACAGCAGGGATTGGTCGTGCGTGTGCAGAGCAGCTGGCAGCAGAGGGAGTTCATCTTATCATTACCGGTCGGCGAGAAGATCGATTAACCGCTTTCGCGGGTGAATTACAGCAGGCGCATCCCATCAACGTATTGCCGCTGGTGTTTGATGTGCGAGATTACTCGCAAGTCAAACGGATTTTTGCAACGCTGCCATCCGAATGGCAAGCCGTTGAGATTTTAATTAATAATGCGGGTTTGGGTTTAGGATTAGAGAAAATTCAGCAAGGTGATGTGAATGACTGGGAAGTGATGATTGATACCAATATTAAAGGGCTATTGTACGTGACACAGCAAGTATTGCCGTTGATGTTAGCACGTAATGCAGGGCATATCGTCAATTTGGCATCGATTGCTTCTTATCATGTTTATCCAGGAGGGGCGGTGTATTGTGCGACAAAATTTGCGGTGCGGGCTTTAACGCAAGGCATAAAATTAGATGTGCATGGCTCGGATATTCGTGTTAGTGAAATTGCACCGGGCATGGTTGAAACAGAATTTTCCGAAGTGCGTTTTAAAGGTGATGTACAACGTGCGGCACAAGTGTATGCAGGAATGACACCCCTCACCGCGAATGATATTGCAGATACCGTATTATTTTGTTTGACGCGACCCAGACACGTGAATATTCTTTCGATCCATGTCAATCCTACCGATCAATCCTCACCGGGTCTCGTTCATCGCCGCGGAGTTTAGTATGTTTGTTAATATTGCCGGTTATAAATTTATTTCTATTGCGTTTCTTGAATTGAATGCAATACGTGATCAGTTAAGAGAATATGCGTTGCAATTAGAGATTAAAGGCACTATTTTACTGAGCACCGAAGGCGTTAATATTTTTGTTGCGGGCTCTTACTTGGCAATGGATGATTTTAAAAAAAGAATCACTGCGTTTGCGCCGTTTGCAGATATGCACTTTAAAGAAAATGAGTCGCCCGAATTACCTTTTTCCAAAATGTTGGTGCGCATTAAAAATGAAATTATCGCCATGGGGCATGAAGAAGTGCGTCCTGAACATGCCACTGCGCCTTATATCGATCCTGTTACTTTACAACAATGGTATGAAGAAAAACGAGATTTTGTTATTTTAGATACCCGTAATGATTACGAAGTTGCAGTAGGCACGTTTGAAAATGCCATTGATTTAAATATTGAAAATTTCCGTCAATTTCCAGATGCAGTGAAAATGCTACCCGCAGAAATGAAACAAAAACCCGTTGTTACCTTTTGCACGGGAGGTATTCGCTGTGAAAAAGCGGCGGCTTATATGCAGCAGCAAGGGTTTAAAGAGGTGTATCAGTTAAGTGGAGGCATTCTTAATTATTTTGAAAAAATGGGCGGTACGCATTATCGTGGAGAATGTTTTGTTTTCGATAAGCGTTTAACCGTCGATACCAAATTAAATAGTACAGAAACCGAATGTTGTTTTGCTCATCGATCTGAAACAGAAACCAATACCACCTGTCCTTATTGCCAACATTTACGGCAAAGCCGTAAAACGGAGCCACAACTATAGATAAAAAATTGCGACACAACCGAATTCCTGAGCTTTTACTCTTCACACGGACCTGCTAAATTAGGGCGTTACCATTAGTGCAAGCTCAATAGGTTAAGAGAGCGACGTTCAACAATGAGGCCCTGCCAATGAATTTAGACTATTTGGATTTTGAGCAACCCATCGCAGAATTACAGGAAAAAATCAACGAGTTACGTCGAGTTGGGTCAAGTCAGGATCTCAACTTGTCAGAGGAAGTGGCGCGTTTGGAAGAAAAAAGCGCTGTCTTAACGCGACAAATCTTTACAAATTTATCGGCCCAGCAAATTGTGCAATTAGCGCGGCATCCCTTGCGACCTTACACACTGGATTACATTGAGCGTATTTTTACCCATTTTCAAGAGTTACATGGCGATCGTCATTTTGCCAGTGGCTCAGCGGTGGTGGGTGGGCTCGCTTATCTTAATGGCCAATCTGTTATGGTGATCGGTCATCAAAAAGGGCGAACGACCAAGCAAAAAGTGGAACGTAATTTTGGTATGGCGAATCCAGAAGGTTTTCGCAAAGCATTGCGTTTGATGAAATTGGCCGAGCGTTTTGATATTCCTGTGATAACTTTAATTGATACGCCAGGGGCTTATCCGGGTATTGGTGCAGAAGAACGAAACCAGAGTGAAGCCATTGCGCGTAATTTATTAGAAATGTCGAAATTAAAAACGCCGATTATTTGCGTTGTGATTGGTGAAGGGTGTTCCGGTGGTGCTTTAGCCATTGGTGTGGGTGATCGCACGCTGATGCTGCAATATTCGTATTATTCTGTCATTTCACCGGAAGGTTGTGCATCCATTTTATGGAAAAGTGCAGACAAAGCACGAGAAGCAGCAGAAGCGTTAAATCTAACGGCCGATCGCTTGCTCGCATTAAAATTAATTGATGCCATTATTCCTGAGCCATTAGGTGGAGCGCATCGCCACGTCGATGAAATGGCCGCAAAATTAAAAGAAGTTTTAACGGTCGAGTTGAAAAAATTAACCGCTAAACCACTGAACGATTTATTGGAACAGCGTTACCAGCGTTGGTTACGCTACGGCTCCAATGCAACTTAATGCCGCCGCCCTTCAACACCGATTAAGTCGTTTAACGGATAAAACGAAATTTTGCGTTGCACTGAGTGGTGGGATTGATTCCTTGGTATTATTGCACATCTTGAGTCAATGTGTACCTCCTTATGTTATTCGTGCCATTCATATTAATCATCAACTGAGTCAACAGGCGAATGTGTGGCAGGCACATTGTGAAATAATCTGTGAAATGTGGAAAATCCCATTTAACGCTTATTCAGTCACGATTAAAAAATTAGCGGGTGAAAGTTTGGAAGCGCTCGCACGCGAGGCGCGTTATGATACATTAAGCGAACATGTCGCAGCGGACGAATGTTTGTTAACAGCCCATCATGCGGATGATCAAGCAGAAACGATTTTATTACAACTGATGCGTGGTGCGGGTGTTGCTGGTTTGGCGGCTATGCCGGGGAAAAAAAGTTTTGCTAAAAGCTTTTTATTGCGGCCATTGTTAGAATTCAGTCGTGCGGATATTGAAGCGTATGCAAAGTCGCAGCACTTGTCCTGGATAGAAGATGACAGTAATGAAAATCTCGCTTTTGATCGCAATTATTTGCGTCACCAGATCATGCCATTACTAAAAACACGTTGGCCAAAAGCGCCATTTTCGATAGCCCGCAGTGGCGAACATTGCGCGGCAGCAAAACATTTACTTTTTGAAATTGCAGCAAAAGATTTAATTTCTGTGTTAGGCGATCATCACAGCATTGATCTTTCAAAATTGTTGGATTTACCGTTCATAAGGCAGCAACATGTTATTCGATATTGGATTCATCACCAGGGTTTTTCGTTACCGAGCACGCAACAATTAGAGGAAATTTTTAATACCGTCATCCATTCCCGCTTTGATGCAATTCCGTGTGTGGAATGGGAATCACAACAAGTGCGGCGTTATCGGCATCATTTATATTTATTGAAAAAATTACCACCGGTATTGCCGATGCACCCCACGCAATGGGATTTTACGCACGATCTTATTCTTCCAAATATGCTGGGAATTTTACAGGTAAGAAAAGTGCGAGGTCGCGGATTAAAATTGCCACTCCAACGGGGTCCTTACTTCATTCGTTTTCGTCAGGGGGGCGAAGTTTTTGTTCCATCAGGATGCCAAGAGCATCACCGCCTTAAAAAATTATTCCAAGAGTGGGGAGTGCCACCTTGGTTGCGTGAGCGTGTGCCGCTTTTGTATTGTAAGGAAGAGCTGATCATGGTGATTGGGTATCGCACGGCAGAAGGGTTTTCGGTGGGTCCTGATGGGGAGGGAATTGAGATTACGTTGACTCAAAACTCGAATGTGCGTGACTCCAAGTTTTAACACGGGGCGCAACATAGAGGATCTCTGAAAATAGCTTCAATATTCTGCCAGGCAATAGCATCGATATTCAATAAGGTATGATTTTCGCTGCCCGCATAAATTAATTTGCAATTTTCAGCAACCATATTGCTGAGGTGTTGCCATTTGATTAAATTGTTAAATAGATCTTTACGTAAAGTAGTCGTGGACTTAATTTCGATGGCGATAAGTTTTCCGTGATATTCGAACGCAATCAATTTCCAGCCCATTACTGTCGCGCCAAAAATATAAAGTTTGTGATTGTCCTAAATTGCAAAAATATTTTTTTATAGTGCTTATGACATACCCTTCAAAGATGGCGCCTGCATGAGCATGGATGTTGAGATGATCTGCAGAATGTATGCCAAGTAAATAACAAACCAAACCAGTATCGTAGAAATAGAGTTTAGGGGATTTAATCAGACGTTTATTGAAATTGTTAAAATAAGGGGGTAAACGAAAAACAATATAACTGGCTTCCAAAATGCTTAACCAGTGACTGACTGTGGTATGTGAAATTCCCGCATCAAGAGCAAGTTGATGTACATTCAGCAGTTGGCCATGACGACCTGCACACAAGCGTAAAAAACGCTGAAAAATGGACATTATGTGAATAAACTAGCATTAATTTATGTATTTTGCAAGTTAAACATTCAAAATACATACCATTCGCTTTGGCCTGGGGATATTTCATAACACACACGTTCATTATTGACTTTTTGAAAATTAAGCTTAGGCAGCTTTACGCAACGGCTTTACTTTTTGGTGAGTTTGTAGCGCATGCCACAAGTCCCAATTGCGTTGCAAGTTCAGCCAAAACTCGGGTTCCATCTTAAAAGCATCTGCTAAAGTTAAAGCAGAATCTGCTGATATCCCGCGTTTTCCATTCACAATTTCATTTAAACGCGCGTAAGTCCAGCCTAAATGCGCCGCAAATTCTTTCTGCGTTACACCATTGGGCTCAAGAAATTCTTTTAATAACATTTTGCCAGGATGTGTGGGGGCTCGATGACGAGGCAGCATAATCATTCTCCTTTTCAGTGGTAATCAACAATATCGACGTCATAAGCATTGCTTTTTTCCCATCGAAAAATAATAGCCCATTGCTTATCTATTTTAACACGCCAATAATTGGATAAATTTCCCGTAAGTTTGCTCAATTTGTTGCTTGGCGGAATTTTTAGTGTTTCAACTCGCGTAATAGCATTGAGCTGGTCCAATAGTCGTCTTGTTTTATCATGCAAGGAGAGCGGCAACTTTCTCGCGTACCGGCTAGAAACTCCATCAAAGACATCTTGGGCGAGCTTGCTTTTGAAATTCCTTATCATCATGATTACAGTATATATCGATACACGATATTTTTCAAGCTTGATAGTGAAGCCAACCCCTGGGCAGCCTTGACGCATCAATCTGGACAAAGCCTTCATTCAGCTAGTTAGAGCATCGACTGAAAATTTTCGTCGAGCTATAATGACTCCCTACACCCTTAAAGTTGAGCCTATTATCTGCACAGATGGTTAAGCCATGTTTAAAAACACTGTCGCCACGATGCTACCAAATTCTGATAATATGGAACAATCATTTTTTAAGGATAGTGAGTCGAGATTACCTCAACCTGCATCCGAATCGATATCACAACTTGAATTAGAATGCTAAAGAAAAATAATGTATTGAAATCAAATCTTCGTCATGATAAGAATAAGCCTCAAGATAACATTCTTGAATCGGATCATCGCTTTGTGAAGCGACGAATAAAACAGAGTTTGTGGTTTCAAGAATTTCATAGCGCCTAACGAACGATTGCCGGGTATGAATCAATGCACATGATTCGAAAAGGACAGATTCGCTATGTCAGGAAAAATGATCCAATTTCACAGAAAAATTTTGTCGAAAATTTATTTTCCGTTTCTGCTTAGAAAATATTTTGTAAATTTTATCGGAAAAATTAAAATTTGCGACGGATCCGTTTTATGTATTAGCAGCCTAATTGTGCTCAGAAGAAATGCGGTTGTAAGTTTTTTCGGCAGATGAAAAATTTGCGACACAGCCAAAATAAATACACCTTCAGGAGATTTAACCTATGTGGGAATTAAAAGAAACGAGAGCTCATAGATTTCGATATGCAACAACCTTTTCTCAAGATAACAATGTTGTTGGTTTGTTTGGAGAAAAACACATTAATTATCGCCGAATTATAGTATGGGGGTATCTTTGGAAGGAAAGATATCCTTCTTGGGAAAAATTAGAAGTAATTTGGTCTGGATCGAATGGATTTGATCTAGCCCAACAGATAGGTCCTGAGGACTCAATTGTTATAGAATTACAAGGTTCTTTTTATTCCTATGGCGAAAACTTAACGCTCTATTGTGCTAGTGGGCATGCATATTTTGCTGCTTATGCTGACATTCTTGTGCATTTAGCAAAAGATTGTAGCGATCTTGAAAAAAAACTTGATTATCTGCTGAAGGCTAAAATTTATCTACGAAAGGCTTCTGAACTTGAAGGAGGTAACACATGGCTTGAATCTGAAATTTTTACACAATCTGATTGTGAACTGCAGAGAATAACAGAACACTTAAAATATAATCATCATTCCAACTCAAATGTAAAAGATCTTCTTGGCAGATATGATGCCCAGAAAGAAGTTGAGAAACGACGGGAAGCTGAGTTAAAACGTGAAGAGGAATTAAAAGAGCGACAAGCCAGGGAGGAGGAACGAGAAAGGGACCGAGTATCAATGCGTGCTTACATTGAGAGGCAGGAACGTAAATTAGAAGAAGCACAGTGGGGTTACGAAAACGAAACAAAGCCAGGGCCTGATGAAGAGTATAGACCTTCTTATTATAATTACGAACTTTCATATCAAGCTAGGCAGTATAAAGATCGGATTGATCATTATCAAGAAAAAATCAGCTCTCTGGAGAGCGAATTTTCAGAGAAATTTAAGCTATAACCGCAACGGATCCATCCTTTAACTAGCTGATTTTTGTTAGTTTTGTTGTCTCCATTGACTGGTTCATACTTTATGGTCTATATTTTATAGACCATAACAAACGAGCTTATAGTGTATGATAAATAATAGGTTACCATTTGACATTTTTCCTCTTTCCGTTGCGATGGGAAAAGCATTTTGCAATCGTCAATCTGAAACAGAAAATCTTAAAACTTTCATTTTACATCGCAGGCCGGTTCTATTGGTTTCTCCGAGGAGATATGGAAAAACAAGTTTAGCATTACATGCAATTCAACAAACTGATTTTCCATATGCGCAAATAGATCTTTTTTCAGCAGTTGATGAATTAGATATTGAAAGGGCAATATTGAAGGGAGTCGGGAAACTCATTTTTCGGATGGAAAGCATTCCAAAACGCGCATTAGCATTGGCAAGCGATATTTTTGAAGGTTCTCAAATTCGCGCAGTCCTGAATAAAATCGAATTATCGATCGATATAAACAGACGAAAGGAAAAGCCGGCTTATCATGTACTGGATTTACTAGAACGATTGGAACGTCTTTCGGAAAAAACAAACAAAAGAATTATTTTATTTTTCGATGAGTTCCAGTGCATTGGTGAGATTACACCGAATCACGCAATGGAAAGCGTTTTGCGTCAAGTGGCGCAACTCACGAAATATATTTCATTCATTTTTTCAGGAAGTAATAGACATTTGCTTCATGAGTTATTTGATGACAGAAACAGGCCATTTTACAAGTTATGCGAAAGAATAACGTTAGATAGAATTTCTGAGGAGGATTATGAAAGGCATATTCAAAAGTTTTCACAATCTGTGTGGAAATCGGAGTTATCCAGTCGAACCTTAGATTGTTTATTTACCTATTCTGGGCGGCATCCCTATTACCTCAATCTGATTTGTTCGAGATTTCTTTTAGAAAAGAATTTACCAGATCAAGAGGCTGTTGAAAAAATATGGAATCAATATGTTTTTGAGGAGCGCTCAAGTGTTGCTTCTGAATTGGAATTATTAAGTAAAAACCAGAGAAAACTGTTGACTGTATTATCACGTACCGACGGAACGAATTCTCCATTAGGTCGAGAATTTATTCAACGAGCAAATATGTCAAAAGCAACCATTGACCAATCTCTTACATTTCTAGAAAAAAAAGATTATGTTTATAAAAATGAGGAGGGTCATATTGGTGTTTTAGATCCGCTTATAAAAACCGTACTATCGAATTTGTAATTATTTTTATAGAGGATGCGGCCCTGCTTTATTTCGCGCCTCGCATCTCCACTTTTATTCGCCAAAGAAAAAAGCACGGCAATTATTCTTTTTATTGATGAACTTCAAGTTATTAATGAGCAAGAGCTGGCCTCGCTCATTAAGGCTTTTCATGTTGCAGCTCAAAATCTACTGCCTATCACCATGGTGGCTGCAGGCTTACCACAAATCGCAGGAAAAATGGGGGAAGCTAAAACCTATGCAGAACGGTTATTTGAGTTTAATCATGTGGGTCAACTGGATCGTGAATCTGCTCTTCAAGCACTGGTTATTCCAGCCGAGAAACTTGGAGTTTGCTACACTGAAAGTGCATTAAATGAAATTTTACAACAAACATCAGGATATGCTTATTTTTTGCAAGAATGGGAAAAACATGCGTGGGATATTGCTACAGAAACCCCGATTACTCAGGGAGATGCCAGGGAAGCAACGATACATGCTGTTAATGATCTCGATGCAAGTTTCTTTCGAGTTCGCTTTGATCAGCTCACTACCATGCAAAAACGTTATTTGCGAGCGATGGCTGAACTAGGTTCTGGGCCTTTTTCGTCGGGTGGGATTGCGGCAACACTTGGGAAAAAAGTTACTGATTTAGGACCAACACCCAGCCAATTAATTGCAAAAGGGCTAATTTACAGCCCATCCCATGGCGAAACTGCTTTTACTGTTCCGCTGTTTGATGCATTCATGAAGAGAATGATGAGGGATTTTTAATAACTGGCCTGGATATTTCAGGTTGCCTTTTGAAGATGACGGCCACACGAAGTGCTCTGCCGCCAACGGGAAGGTCTTTTGTTTTCAGGGACGCACATCCTGTGCTCGACGCTCCTTACCCTCCCTGGTCGCGACGCCCTTCAAACAAAAGACCTTCCTGTTAGCGGCATACCGACCCTCGCCGTTCGATGTGAAATATCCGGCTAGGAGACGCCAGTAAATTGCGACCGATAGTGCCCCTGCAAAGAAGCTACTTCTTCAACCTCAGGCGGTGGAGCTGACAGTAAGACTGCTTGGATATCGACTCCATTTCCCGAGCGCGTGAACCACCCGCAACAATTGCCTGCGATAGAAGATACACTATTTGCGGTTACATAAAAAACTTGCTTTGAAAGTTTCATTGCGGCGTCAAAGTTCGGTTCCGCTTTTGCCATACAGAATACGGTAGACAAAATGGCAACACCAGCGGCAATGATGTAGCGAGTGAAGGGTTCTGCTAACGCGTAATCGTCGGCGAAATTCGCAAATCCGGGATAGCGGTTTTCGAGAATACCCCAGGTTTTATCGACGTTAAATGCGGCATTATCGCCGAATTTAATGCTATCCAAAAGAGAGGCAATGACGAAAGAATACCACAATGCCTTGACTGCTTGTGTGGTTACTGCGTGCGTTGCAGAGGCATTCGAAGCTTTTTTTAAATAATTATAAAAAGGCTGAGTGTTGGTAACAAAGGCGAGCGGTACGCTGGTGAGTACTGCAGAAAACGTAATGAAATCCGCCATGCTAGGAGAAAAGGTAAAATCCGTATTAAAAATGTAATTACATTCATTTAATGCATTTTGCAATCCTTCCGCCGTATAAAACCAGGCAGTACAAATTACATAAGGGAACACGGAGATGAGAGTCACCAACATGGATAATAATGCTTTATAAACATCAAAATCAAAAATGGTACGGGGACAATGAAATAGTTTTTCAAATAATTTATGCAGCTCTCGATCAGTGTCATTACCTTTGAGTGAATTATTAATAAGGGTTTTTCCCAATAAACTCACAAAGAAGTTAATGACAAAAATGACGCCGCGCCAAAAACGAGATTCCACCAAGGTTGCGCCTTCAATACCGCTTAATGCGACAGTGCCGGTTAATAATACGACTAATCCAGGAAAACCTTTAGAAATATTCCACAATAATGTGGCGCCGAGTGCTTTTAGCGCTGTGAAAGAGGCTTCGGAAAAAGGCTCATTTTTAAAATCATGCCATAACCTTGCAAGCCAACTGACGTCGTAAAAGCGAATTAACTGCGTGCGCGCCTCTATTTCCTCGGGATTCGGTTTGAAACTCGTTAATATGACCAACTTTTGCGGTAATGAGGCGCTTTGATAAAAATTCTGTTGATATTGAGTTAAGTCGTTGCGATTGATAAAGATGAGATCTTTTTTATAAGTTTTTTGATAATGGGCTTGCAGAAGACGAGCCATGTTAATAAATTTTTTAGGAATGATGACGGTTTGTGTGCCTTCTTCTAGGAAGTTGAGGTACTCACTTTCTTCTAGAAAGTGATGACGGCGATAGATTTGCAAGTTACTGGGATCAATCGCCACAACAATCCGTGTGTGCTCACTTTCATACATTCCTTCCGCCAGTTTTCTGGCGAGATTCGTATAAAATCGTGTTTGTGGGCCATCAAAAATAATATTTTTTAATATACCACGGTCGATATCGAGTTCTAAGCCTTCTACTTTGTTGCCCAGTTCAGGAAGAATTTTTGAAAATAAATTTGAATCGAAAGTGGCAAGCGCAAAAAGCACATTTGCTGTGTAACGTATTTCCGGTGAGATTTTTTCTCTGTAATTTCCTTCAAGAGAAAACCAGTTGACGGCTATATTGACGCCGCCAAAAAAAACGCCTTGTGCTGTTTTAAAGAGTGCTGATCCTTTACCTTGGTGAGCAAGGCTGTGAGTCCACAATTTTTCTTCGTATTTTTCTTCTTTCATCGGGGTTGTGATTTCACTAAAAGAAGTGATGGGAAGTTCGACGTTATGAATATCTTCAAAATGAGCACGCATAAAAAACTCCTTCTATATACTGCAAGCGTTTGGAAATTAGGCTTTGCCACAACCCTCTGCCAGCGCTGAGTTATTTTTTTAACGCAGAGACGCAGAGGTACAAAGGCGCAAAGAAAGAATATTATTCTAATCCATTCTAAAGTATTAAATATTATTCTTCCCTTTGCGTTCTTTGTACCTCTGCGTCTCTGCGTTAAAAAAAATTCTTGTTGGTCATCTGAGGCACCTAATTTTGAAACGCTTTTAGTATAGTGTTTCAGATAAATATTTTGGTAAAAATGAACTATCAGAATAAAGTGTTTGCTACGCTAAATGAATTGCAAGATGTTGTCAAACGAATGGAAAAAATGGAGCGGAATATTTTTATTTCTTGAAAATTTTTATTAAAAAAAATTTAACACCGCTGCTTAAAAATCAAATTCATTGCTTATCGTTTACATCTGGTGTAACACTAGGCTTACCAAAGGATTCTTGTTAAGATGGGCGGGCATAAGCGCGTCGCTTTTATGTTGTCCACAAATTTAACGGAACTTTATGATAGAAACAGCAGAAATTCCTCTGCCCCGAATTAGAAATTTCTCGATTATCGCTCACATCGACCATGGTAAATCTACCTTAGCGGACCGCTTTATTCAAGTCTGTGGTGGGTTGAGCGATCGCGAAATGAAAGCGCAAGTACTTGATTCTATGGATATTGAGCGCGAACGCGGTATTACCATTAAAGCACAAAGCGTCACTCTCTCTTATCGCGCGAAGGACGGTGAAGTTTACCAACTCAATTTCATTGATACACCGGGCCATGTGGATTTTTCCTACGAGGTATCACGTTCATTATCTGCCTGTGAGGGGGCGCTCTTGGTGGTGGATGCGGCGCAAGGCGTGGAGGCTCAAACGGTGGCCACCTGTTACACCGCATTAGAGCAGGGTTTGGAAGTGTTGCCGGTATTAAATAAAATTGATTTACCGCAAGCTGAGCCCGATCGCGTGAAACAAGAAATTGAAGATGTCATTGGCATCGACGCCACCGATGCCATTGAAGTCAGTGCAAAATCGGGTATTGGTATTCATGAATTATTAGAACAACTCATTCAAAAAATTCCAGCGCCCGTGGGTTCTGCGGATGAACCATTGCAAGCATTGATTATCGATTCCTGGTTTGATAGCTATTTAGGTGTGGTTTCGCTCGTGCGCATTAAACATGGCATTTTGCGTAAAGGAGAGAAAATCAAAGTGATGTCGACCGGTAAAGAGTATCAAGTCGATCAACTGGGTATTTTCTCCCCGAAGCGCCAAATTTTGTCGCAATTGCGAGTGGGTGAAGTGGGTTTTGTGGTGGCGAGCATTAAAGATATTTTTGGTGCGCCTGTAGGGGATACATTGACGCACGCCAAAAAATCGGCCGATAAACCTTTGCCGGGTTTTAAACATGTGAAGCCGCAAGTTTTTGCCGGCATGTTTCCCGTTGAATCTGAAGATTATGAAGCATTTCGTGAGGCGTTAGCAAAACTCCGTTTGAACGATGCCGCCTTATTTTATGAACCCGAATCATCCGATGCTTTAGGTTTTGGTTTTCGTTGTGGTTTTTTAGGTATGTTGCATATGGAAATTGTGCAAGAGCGTTTAGAACGTGAGTATGATTTGGATCTCATCACGACGGCACCCACCGTTGTTTATGAAATTGTGACAAAAACCGGTGAAGTGCTTTACATCGATAATCCCAGTCGTTTACCAGAACCGAATAAAATTCAAGAAATTCGAGAGCCCGTTGCGTTGGTGAATATTCTAACGCCAGCGGAACATTTGGGTTCTGTGATTACGCTCTGTATTGAGCGACGTGGTGTTCAAAAGAAATTATTGTATTTAAGCAATCAAGTTTCATTAACGTATGAAATTCCGATGAGTGAAGTGGTGTTGGATTTCTTTGATCGATTAAAATCAACTTCACGTGGTTTTGCTTCATTGGATTATAGCTTTGACCATTTTACGGCGGCAGATTTAGTAAAATTAGATGTGATCATCAGTGAAAATAAAGTCGATGCACTTGCCGCGATTCTTCATCGAGAAAATGCGGCTTCGCGAGGACGTGATTTAACAGAAAAACTAAAAGAATTAATTCCACGTCAAATGTTTGAAATTCCCATTCAGGCGGCGATTGGTACAAAAATTATTGCACGTACTACGGTTAAAGCATTGCGGAAAAACGTCACGGCAAAATGTTATGGCGGCGATGTGACACGTAAGCGAAAATTACTCGAAAAGCAAAAAGAGGGTAAAAAACGCATGAAACAAGTGGGTAAAGTTGCCATACCGCAAGAAGCCTTTTTGGCAGTATTGAAAGTGGATAAAAGTAAGTCCTAGGAGTGATTATAACGTGGATGATAATTTTCAAACTCTCACCGAGCGATTAGGATATGTTTTTCAACATATTGAATTATTGAAGCAAGCGTTGCGACATCGCAGCGTTGGTTCTATCAATAATGAGCGTTTAGAGTTTTTGGGGGATGCGATTTTAGGATTTGTCATTTCCGTGGAATTGTATCAACATTATCCGCGCGCAAAAGAAGGTGAGTTAAGTCGGTTGCGTTCTTCTTTAGTGAATCGTGAAGCGTTAGTCGATTTAGCGTTAGAATTGCAGTTAAGTGAAGCCCTTATCTTAGGCGTGGGTGAGCGCAAAAGCGGTGGTGCGCAACGTCATTCTATTTTAGCGGATGCCGTGGAAGCACTGATTGGCGCCATTTATTTAGATAGCGGAATGGACTCTGTGCGAGCGTGTATTATGGACTGGTTTGGGCAGAAGCTGCATGACTTATCCCCACAATCAGCGGCTAAAGACCCTAAAACGGCACTGCAAGAATGGTTGCAAGCACATAAATTTCCGCTACCGCTTTACGAATCATTTCCTTCCGGAAAAGCGCATGAGCAGATATTTCGTGTGGTTTGCTCAGTGGAAGGTTTGCCACATCGTTCGGAAGGGATCAGTACCAGTCGGCGTAGAGCAGAACGAATCGCGGCGGAACGTTTTTTGGAATTATTACATGACAAATAAAATAACGTATTGTGGATTTGCTGCAATTATTGGCCGCCCTAACGTTGGAAAATCAACGCTGTTGAATGATTTGTTGGGATTTAAATTAAGTATTACTTCCGCAAAACCACAGACTACACGACATCGGTTATTAGGTATTGCAACCGAAGATCCCTACCAATGGATCTTTGTGGATACGCCTGGACTGCATCAAAGTGCTCAGCGCGCTTTAAATCGTTATTTAAATCGTGCCGCCCTGCGAACGTTACATGACGTGGATGTGATCGTACTTGTCATTGATTGTACGCGATGGACCACAGACGATGAGTGGGTATTATCGCATTTAAAAAAAATAAAAATTCCCGTTATTTTAGCCGTCAACAAAATTGATAAATTACAACAGCGTTCGGATTTGTTACCGCTTTTGAAGACATTTGAAGAAAAATATCCGTTTAAAACCGTGGTGCCAATATCCGCCCGTTTGGGCGAACAAGTGATGCTATTGAAAGAGCAAATTAAAAAATATTTGCCAGAATCGCCTTATTTATTTGAGGAAGATCAAGTGAGTGATCGCAGTCTGCCATTCATTGTTGCAGAAATGATTCGCGAAAAGTTAATGCGACACCTCGAAAAAGAGTTACCGTATTCACTGACGGTCACCATTGAGGCATTCATAGAGGAGCCCGATTTGGTGCGAGTTTCAGCGGTTATTTGGGTTGAAAAAGAAAGCCATAAACCCATTGTTATCGGTAAAGGTGGCGATCAATTGCGAAAAATTGGCAAATTAGCACGCCGTGATATTGAGCAATATTTTCAAAAACAAGCGTATGTGCAGCTGTGGGTGAAGGTCAAACCCGGTTGGACAGATGATGAAAAAATGCTGCGTCAATTGGGTTATGACGATGAAAGATAATGAGCGTTGTTATGCAGCGTGTTGATTTGGAGCCGGCATATGTTTTGCATCGCCGACCTTACAGCAATACGAGCTGGATTGTCGAGTTTTTTACGGAAAATCACGGTCGTGTGGTCGCACTGGCGCGTAGCGCACGGGGCTTAAAGTCTCGCTATCGTGGAAAAATCGAATTATTTTTTCCGATGTTAATTTCATGGTCGGGACGCGGTGAACTAAAAACATTGGGTCAGGTGGAGTTTTCAATGGCGCCGCTATTGTTAAAAGGCGAGGCGCTTTTGTGTGGATTTTACCTCAATGAAGTTTTACTGCGATTATTGCAGCGTGAGGATCCTTATCCGCAATTATTTGTGGTTTATCAAGAGACTTTGCAGCAAATGGTCCACACAGAAAAATTATCTTCAACGTTGCGCCGTTTTGAAAAAAAATTATTGCATGAATTAGGTTATGGGTTATCGCTAACAGAAGAAGTGCAAACAGGAGTGGCTATTATTGCTGAGCAGTATTATCGGTATATTCCGGATCGTGGTTTTGTTCGAAGTGTGTGTGGGCAGGCAACTGATATTTTTTCTGGTGCCAGTTTGCTGGCGTTGCACTACGAACAATTTCAGTGCGCGACACAATTAAACGAGGCTAAACGATTGCTGCGTTTAGTATTAACTCGCCATTTGGGAGATAAACCCATTAAAAGTAGAGATCTTTTACGTTGAGGATAAAAAACATGAATCATCAAAAGACCGTTCGTTTAGGTGTTAATATCGATCATGTGGCCACTCTACGGCAAGCGCGAGGCACACGTTACCCAGACCCCACGTATGCGGCCTTGATGGCGCAAGACAATGGTGCGGATGGTATCACGTTGCATTTGCGGGAAGATCGACGTCATATTCAGGAGCGCGATGTTGAAATATTAAAAGCACAATTGCAGGTACCGATGAATTTAGAAATGGCTGCAACAGAAGCCATGCTGCAATTTGCGGAACATATTCGACCGGAATATTGTTGCTTGGTGCCAGAGCGTCGTGAAGAATTGACCACCGAAGGGGGATTAAATGTCGTTCTGCAGCAGGACTATTTAACGCAGGTGTGCGCGCGTTTAGCTCGAGCGGGTATTGAGGTTTCTTTATTTATTGACCCTGATAAAAAACAAATCGCGGCGGCTAAAGCGTGCGGTGCGCCGGTTGTTGAATTACATACTGGAAAATATGCACAAGCACACGGACAAACAGAGAGGCGATTTTTGCAAGAAATTATCGATGCGGCACTGTTTGCAAATGCCGAAGGCCTGGTCGTGAATGCGGGGCATGGTTTGCATTACCACAATGTGCAACCGTTGGCCGCTATTCGCGTGATGAATGAATTGAATATTGGTCATAGCATTGTTGCGCGAGCCATGTTTGATGGTTTTGCGGTTGCCGTTCGAGAAATGAAAAAACTCATGTTGGCCGCTTTGTAAAAACGATACTCTCCCTGGGGGAGTGTAGCCTTGCATTGATGTAATTAGTGCATACTCAAGGTTCGCGGGTCCTGCCGCTCGCCATCTCGCTGCTCGGCTTCGCCTGCGCGGCAAGATCTCTGGCTCGCGTCACCCGCTTTGCAGCATACATTAATCCGAGGCTACACCCCCCTGGGGAAACCCCCATCGTTATTGATCAGCGAAAACTGCTGAAACCCTTAAATAAGACTTATTGCATTTTTATCTGGTAATATCATTTTCATTCTGTCCAATCCTAGGAAAATGACGATGAAAGACCCATGGATCTGCGAATTTTTACACGATTTTGATAATAAGACCCACGAAGAATGCTGCGAATTTGTTAGACAATTAGAAAAACGGCTGGCAACAGCGTTAGACTCTCGCCAAGCTCGCAACGAATGCGCACGGGGTATCTATAAAAAATTACGGGGGGAAATGCAACGTGAAAAGTTTTTAAAAGCATTGTGGGCTTATGAAATTCAAGATAATGCCGTGGATGGCTTTCCCAATCGTAAAGGCAGTTGCTTAGCACGTTTTTTCATGGATTATATTCTTTTAAACGCGAATCTGCGTTTGCGATCGTTAAAAGCATTGCGAAAGCCGGATGACTTGCTGACAATTCATATTCCCGGTTGCTTACGTAATGCTTACCATTGTATTCAGCATGATAAAGATTCCAATCGTTATCGTTTTAGCCTGCAAGCCGAGTGGGGTTGCTTAACAAGTGTTGCGTTATTGCACTTGGGTCAGCTGGAATATTTCGTCGCATTTTTAGGAGAATTTTTGCATTATGATAAGAAAGTAGCTTTAGGTTACGTTAAAAAAGTTAAAGCCTCAGGCGATCAGCGAATGCATCTTGCTGAAAAAATGATTCGAGAGCAATTATCTGGTTCTTTTGATAAGTATCAATTACTGGCGAGTTATACCAGGCACAGCTTTTTTAGTCGGGTAAAATATCGAATTTTCAAAAAGGAAAAAAATTTAAATGAGGTAGTGACGACACTTTGCGAGCGTGCGGCAGACCACGCGGGCGCAAGCCGTAAAGTGTGTGAAGAATTTAAGATTCCTTATAGAGCCAGTTTGATCAAGTGAGTTTAAATGAGCGATCTATTTCAGATTCTTTGTCGATCAAAAACTTTACTTTTTCTTCATCAACTTTTTTTGTGTGTGGGCTAAAAATGTCTGCTGGCTTACAATTCAACCAGCTGGTGATGACACCTGCAGCTAGTGTTTGTTGATCCTCTAAAAACTTGGAAAGTGCATCCTGTAGATTTGAGGGTTGCGTTTTCTGTTGAATTGATATTAACGTGATGATAAGCCAACAGATTTGATAATGCTTTTGATCGTTAACGGATAAAAATTGACTCAGTGCACGGCTTAAATAAGGCAGCGCTTGTTTTGGGGATGAGCGCAGTATTAAGCTTTGAAGTAAATTAATTTTTGCCATTAATGTGATACTCATATTTTGATACTCAGAATACATAAAGTTGTCTTGTACGGATGTAAGTGCTTTTAGGGCAGCATCTAATTTGTTTTGTGCTAGGTCTGGTTGTTTGTTGAGGTGGTAGAGATCAGCCCGATGGTAACAAACAAGGGCTCTTAGCAAGTGTAATAAATTTTTTGTGTGTTCAATGAGAAGGGGGTTGTCTTTTAGCGCTTGGTCGATCAAGCATTCGCATAATGTATAAGAATTTTTACCTAATGCTTGTATGATGGGGCTGAAGATAGTTTCTTCATTTTTTAGATTGAAATTCATTGCTAATTTTCTCTTTGGCTCATTAAAAACTTGCTGCGTGATTATAAATCCAGACTGTAGATAAGTAAAATAAAAAGCACACATTTCTTCAAACTTAATGTTAATTTAATAAATGATTGTTACCATCTGAGTTGTTAGCAGGAAGCAATTGTTAAGTTTACATTAAATTAAGATAAACTGATGAGAGAGTGATATTATGATGTTACAGTCAAAGCTTCCTGACGAGCAGCAGAAAAGCGATTTAGAAATAGCGGGTCAACCGATTCAGCCGTTGCTTAGCGAATTACCACGCCAATTCCTTCAGGAAAAAGAAGAAGTTGAAAGATATCTGTCGAAACTTAAAAGTGGAAAGAATGAAGAATATTTTTTTAGAACAGAGGAATCGGATCGCTTGCTGGTTTGTTTTATGCAATGTCTTCATCAAATTGACCCGGGTTTCGCTTGGTTTAATCGAAAGACGAGCAACGCTAAATTTCCGGGGACTTTAGAATTTACTTTAGTAACAACAGGAAATGGGAATGGGGAAGAAGTTGTTGTTTCTATTTCGGGGCATCTTTCCTTTAAGAAATATCCCTCTTTTAATTTTGTTTCTGAGGTAGTGAATAAAGGATGCTTAAAAGAACATCCGGCACTTGGGGCTAACGAGCGTAAGGCTTTGGTTTATAAATACCAGCCAGGTGATGATGGACAGGGAGGAGAGGACTTATTCTATGTGGCTTATTATTGCAATCAAAATCATAAAACCATTTATAAGCCAATTACTAGAACTCAAATTGAAAAAATTGATAATAAAGTAAAGTCGGGCTCTCAAATGAGTGGTGACTTTATATTAAGGCGATTGGTTCAGTTCCTTGGTCAGAACAAAGATACCGTAAAAAAACTGAATCTTGATTTCTTATGCCTCCATAAAGAGGATTTTAAGAAAGCTTGTTTAGCAGTAAAATGGATGCACCTTAAAAAAGCGAGCAGGCTTTTTAAGGAGAAAACAGGAATTGCACTGACGTTACTGAATGGTAGTAGCCATACTGTTACCCAGATTGTTTCAGAGCAGCTTCGCGAGCATGGGAAAGAGACTGATATAGCTGAGAAGCCTTGTGCAGAAACGAGATCGATGGCTTGGTTACTTAAATCCTTATCTTCTCGGTCTGAGAGGGATGAAATTCCCCGTATCAATTCAACGGTGATTGAAATGAGTAGCAATACGGATAGAGGTGCGTTTGCAAACGCAAAGGTTGGCGACAAAAACCAGTACACGGGTATTTTAGAGATACCGATTGATGGAAAATCTCCATTATATATTGGTGTCATTCCCGCTTGTGATACCTGCCAGAAAAAAAAATCAATTTATTTTGGCGATATATTGGAACCTGTTCTATTGCGTGGGTCCAACTCCAGTGAGCAGCTAGCAGCAGCTCCAAATACGCCAAAAAAAGAGATGGTTGGCCGACTTCGTGGTTCACCACTGAATTCTATGAGCCAAACGCCACCTTGTAGATTTTTTAGTCATGTAGTAGAAGGTTCCCCCTCCTCCTACCCGCTAGTAGAAGGTTCCCCCTCCTCCTACCCGCTCTTGAGTCTACCGCCATCGGAGATGGAGGCCCCCAAAATCTAATCGATTGAAAACAAAGTGAATTTGTTTTCAATCGCCCAGGGGAAGATGACGATTCTCCCCCTTGAGTTGCCGTCGCGCGGCTTTGCCGCGCAGGCGAAATGATATCAGAAAAATAAAAATACCCCGCTGCTTGCGGCGGGGATTTTTATTGGTCAGCGGGAACCGCTGAAACTGGGCCATCGATTTTGGCGGATGTTAATTCAAAATGGCCATTGGGAAAAAGTTGCAAATACGCTGCATTATCGTGCCATGCGCCAAGCACAATTCGTTTGCCAAATTTAACGGTATGAATGCGGGGTCGATGCGTGTGGCCGTGAATCAAAAGCGGTGATTGATGTTGTTGCATTAACGCATCCACCGCTTTTGGTGTTACATCACCAATATCGCGCGTTGTATATCGATGATGTTGTTGGCTCTGTTGCCGTAATTTTTTCGCAATATGACGGCGCAAAAATAACGGAATGAGTAAGATGGTTTTTTGGAAAAGGGGATGCAGCACAATGCGACGATATTTTTGATGTTGCTCGTCCAGCGTACACAACAAATCGCCATGCGATAATAAAATACGTAAACCATAAATATCGAGAGAACAGGGGTCGGACAATAAGGTGAAGCCACTCTGCTTTGCAAAACGCTTACCAATCATAAAATCACGATTGCCATGCATAAAATAAATGGCTACCCCCTGCTTTGCTAACGCTGATAAGCGTGCGCTAATGTCTTGGTGATACGGAGTACGATCATCATCCCCAATCCATGCTTCAAAAAAATCACCTAAAATATAAAGTGCGTCTGCGTATGTGGCTTTGTTCTGCAAAAAATGGATGAAATTTTGGGTGATGTGGGGTGTTTCTTGCTGCAGATGTAAGTCTGAAATAAAAAGCGTAAAACCATTCATGAGGTTGCAACGATCCGTGAGGCTGAAGACAGAGTAAGATTATGTCATGCGGAACTTGGCTTGTCCAAGATGTTGGCTTAAGGTACGATACTTCGTTTGCAAAGATACAAGGCCTTAATATGAAAACACGGTTTTGCCCCAGCCCTACAGGATATATCCATTTGGGTAATGCAAGGACAGCGCTGTTTAATTATTTACATGCTCACGCGCAAAAGGGTCGTTTTCTGTTTCGGGTTGAAGATACCGATCAAGAACGCTTTAAGCCTGAATACGATGAAGCGTTGCAGGCTGATCTGCATTGGTTGGGTTTGACGTGGGATGAAGGTCCGGGGAAGGAGGACGATCAGGCACCTTATTATCAGTCGCAACGACAAGCTATTTATAATGACTATTACCAGCGATTAGAATCGATGGGCGCTGCCTATCCGTGTTTTTGTTCGGAGGAAAAGCTCGCGTTAATGCGTAAAGTACAACGCTCCAGTGGCCAACCACCCCGATATACAGGGGTTTGCCGTTCCTTAACACCACAAGAAAAGGCTGACAAAATGGCCAGTGGCTTAAAGCCCACGTTACGTTTTCGGGTAGAAGATCATCAAGAGGTCGTATTTCATGATCTTGCACGAGGCGAACAACGCTTTAAAACCGACGATATTGGCGATTTTATTATTCGCCGTGGCAATGGCATGCCTTCTTTTATGTTTTGTAATGCGATTGATGATGCATTAATGGGAGTGACGCAGGCCATGCGGGGTGAAGACCATTTAACGAATACGCCGCGACAAATTTTAATTCTGCAAACCTTAGGACTTTTGCCACCGACTTATGGGCATATCTCGTTAATTGTGGGGGCGGATGGTAGCCCGTTATCCAAACGACATGGTAGTCGCAGTATTGGTGAATTACGCAAGGCGGGTTTTTTGCCGATGGCTTTAAATAATTATATGGCGCGACTCGGACATTATTATCCCAACGAAGCGTTTATGTCGTTAGAACAACTCGCGCAAGAATTTAAAATCGATTCTTTAAGTAAATCACCCGCGAAATTTAATTTACCGCAATTGTATTACTGGCAAAAAGAAGCAGTAACGCGATTAACGGCAGATGAATTTTGGCAATGGGCTGGACCGGAAGTGGTTCGACAAATTCCTGTGGAAAAACGGGCGTTGTTTGTTGCAACGGTGCAATCTAACGTTATGTTTCCCGAAGATGTTGCCTTGTGGGCGAGTATTTGTTTCCAAGATCAACCGCTTGGATTTGCGGAAGAAGAACAAAAAATTTTGCACGAAGCAGGATTCATTTATTTTCAAGCAGCAGTGGTTGCGTATGAAAAATATGGCGAAGATTATCACGCCATCATGAATGAACTCAAAGAAAAATTACAGGTGAAAGGCAAAGCGTTGTTTCATCCGTTTCGCGTTGCATTGACAGGACAAGCGCACGGACCTGAATTAGCGAAATTACTTTTATTGATAAAAGCGGATATTGTGATGCAGCGTTTCAAAGGAGTTTCTTTGTGAAGGGCGTTCAACTGAGAGAATGATCATGCCATTAGAAATTTTTAACAGTTTAACCAAGAAAAAAGAAGTCTTTGTTCCCCTACGCCCGGGAAAAGTCTCCATGTATGTGTGTGGTAATACGGTTTATGATTATTGTCATATGGGACATGCACGCTCGATGGTGGTGTTTGATGTCATTACCCGTTATTTACGATATCGAGGTTATGACGTCACGTATGTACGCAATATTACCGATATTGACGATAAAATTATTCATCGTGCGGCTGAAAACGGAGAAACGTGTGATGCGCTGACGACGCGTTTTATTCACGCACAACGGGAAGATGAAATTGCGCTCAATATTCTGTCTCCGGATAAAGAACCGCGTGCAACACAATACATGGCTGAAATTATTCAACTGGTGCAGCGTTTATTAGATAATGATTCTGCTTACGTTGCGGATAATGGGGATATTTGTTTTGATGTGCGTCGTTTTAACGATTACGGCAAGCTTTCCCATTGCCATATTGAAGATTTAATGGCGGGTGCGCGTGTGGAAGTGGGCGAAAGCAAACGAAATCCGTTGGATTTTGTGTTGTGGAAATTAGCGAAACCCGGCGAGCCGAAATGGCCCTCGCCGTGGGGAGAGGGTAGACCGGGCTGGCACATTGAGTGTTCTGCGATGTCCAGCGGTGTATTGGGCCAACCCTTTGATATTCACGGTGGTGGTTTAGATTTAAAATTTCCGCATCATGAAAATGAAGTCGCTCAATCGGAAGCGGCTTACCAAACCGATTTCGCGCGCATTTGGATGCACGCGGGTTTATTGCAAGTTAATAATGAAAAAATGTCAAAATCATTGGGGAATTTCTTTACCATTCGCGAAGTTTTGAAAAAATATCCCGCAGAAGAAGTGCGTTATTTTATTTTATCGGGTCATTATCGCAGCCCAATTAATTATACCGAAGATAATTTAGCGCAGGTACATCGTTCGCTCGTTACTTTATATACGGCATTGCGTGATTTACCTAACGTTTCTGCACTTAAATCCACGCCATTCGAAGAAAGATTTATTAACGCGATGGACGATGATTTTAATTTTCCACAAGCATTTGGGGTATTTTTCGATATGGCTCGAGAAATAAATCGGTTACGAGAGCAGCAGCGTCTGCAAGATGCCGCAGAGTTAGGGGCGCATTTACAACAGTTAGCGAATATTTTTGGTTTATTACAACAAGATCCCACGGCATTTTTGCAAGGCGTGCAATCGCACGAAAACGTTCCGATGATTGAAGCATTAATTGAAAAACGTCTTGCTGCACGACGTGAAAAAAACTGGCTGTTAGCGGATGAGATCCGCGCCCAGTTAACCGTAATGGGGATCGTCATCGAAGATCATCCCAATGGCACGACATGGCGGAAGTTGTAGTCATGCGCGGATCCACCAGTAATTAGGGTGCAAGGAGAATATCAGTGTTAGGATGGCGACGAATTTTCGCACGATGTGCATGGATTTTAGCTTTATGCTTGTGTGTGTTGCTGAGTCTTTTTGCGCAAAAAAAACCCGTTTCGATTGCGGCACAATTATCCATTCATGGTGGCATTGGTCCGGCAACGGCTGATTTTGTGCATCGGAGTTTCGCTAAAGCGCATGAACTTCGAGCAAAACTGATTATTTTGCAAGTCGATACGCCAGGGGGCCTCAGTAAATCGATGCGCGATATCGTTCAAGATATATTGTCAGCATCGATACCGGTGATTGTTTATGTGGCACCGAGTGGGGCGCGTGCAGCGAGTGCAGGCACTTATATTTTGTATGCGGCAACCGTGGCGGCAATGGCGCCGGGCACAAATTTGGGGGCTGCCACACCCATTTCCATGGGTAATCCCATCATGCCTACGGAAAAAGACGAAGAAAAATCAAAAAACCAAAAAACAAAATCGTCAGAGACTTCTGAACAAAAAGCCATTAACGATGCGCGTGCTTACCTGCGTAGTCTTGCGCAATTTCGTCGACGCAATGTGAAATGGGCGGAAGAAGCGGTAACCAAATCCGAAAGTTTGTCTGCGGATGAGGCGCTGAAAATGAATGTCATTAATGTGATTGCCAAAGACGTGTCTGATTTGTTGCAAAAAATAAATGGCATGGTGGTGGATGTGCGTGGTCAGTCACAGCGTATTTCGAGCAGTGATTTGACGGTTCAAACGATAGAGCCGGATTGGCGCACACGCTTTTTAGCAGTTATTACCGACCCTAGTGTGGCTTATCTTTTATTGATCATTGGTTTTTATGGCATCTTTTTTGAGCTTTTAAATCCAGGTTTTGTCGCTCCCGGTGTGATTGGGGCGATTTGCTTGATTGTGGGATTGTACGCATTAGCATTACTCCCCATTAATTATGCGGGGTTAGCGTTGTTATTGCTGGGTATTGCGTTTATGATTGCAGAAGCGTTTTTACCCAGTTTTGGTATTGTTGGTATTGGTGGTGTGATTAGCTTTGTGATGGGTTCAGTTTTCTTGATAAAAGTGGAATATGGAGGTTTTGGTTTGCCCATTTATCTTATTGCAACCGTCACGGTGGTTACCATTATTTTTCTTATTGTTATTTTGAATTTAGCGCTTCGTTCGCATAAAAGACCCATTGTCAGTGGGCGAGAGCAATTAATCGGTAAAGAAGCGCATGTGCAAGTGGATCGTGAGGGACGTTTGTGGATATTAATTGAAGGCGAACGTTGGCAATGCAAATGTCAGCAAAAATTAACGACGGGCCAGTGTGTTAAGATCGTTCGTTTAGAAGGCCTATTTTTACGAGTTGAACCGAAATAAAAGGAGTCATTCATGTTTATTGTTTTAATTGTTATTGCTGTTATTGTCGTTTTACTTTTATTTAGTGCAATTAACATCTTAAAAGAATATGAGCGTGCAGTGATTTTTACGCTCGGTCGTTTTTGGAAGGTGAAGGGTCCTGGATTAATTATCGTGGTCCCTATTATCCAGCAAATGGTGCGCGTACAATTGCGTACCGTTGTGATGGATGTTCCTAGTCAAGATGTGATTTCGAAAGATAACGTTTCCGTGCGGGTGAACGCAGTGGTTTATTTCCGTGTGTTAGATCCACAGAAAGCCATTATTCAAGTGGAAGATTATTTTGAGGCGACCAGCCAATTAGCACAAACCACATTGCGCTCGGTGTTAGGTCAGCATGAATTGGATGAAATGTTGGCGGAGCGGGATCGATTAAATAAAGATATTCAAGCCATTTTAGATGAAGAAACGGATGCTTGGGGAATTAAAGTCGCGAATGTGGAAATTAAACACGTCGATTTAGAAGAAAGTATGGTGCGAGCGATTGCGCGTCAAGCAGAAGCCGAACGAGAACGACGTGCAAAAGTCATTAATGCTGAAGGTGAATATCAAGCCGCGACGAAATTGCGTGAAGCGGCGAATATTTTGTCGCAACAACCGCAAGCCATTCAATTACGTTATTTGCAAACGTTGATGGATATTGCGGGGGATAAGAGCTCCACCATTGTTTTTCCATTGCCGCTCAGTATCCTAGAAGGGTTTTTCAAAAAAGCGCTGTGATTGTTGGAGGATTCGGGAGATCGCGAAGTCTAGAGATTTTTCAGAGATTCTCGCTCAAGATGAGTGGGAATCCCTGTGATAGAGGTTCAAAAGAATAATTTGGCATTAACTTTCAATGCAAACATCGTATAAACTAAAATCGATCTTATTTCCTTGGATTTGTTGGATTATCGCTTCCGCCGTTTATGCTATACAGCATGGCATGTATCTTTATCCTTCGCTCGTCACTAAAGAATTACAGGAAACTTTTTCCATTGGAACTTTTGAAATTGGTCTTTTTTCTTCTGCTTATTTGTATAGCTATGTCATTATGCAAACACCGAGTGGATTACTGTTTGATAAATTTAGCAGCAAAAAAATCTTGGGCATTGCGATTTTATTGTTGATTTTTAGTTGTGTCATATTAGCGTCAACAAAAAATTATTATATGGCTCTGTTGAGCAGGATTATTTTAGGGATTGGCGGTAGTTTTACGTTTGTCGGTGCTATTTATTTAAGTCGAAGTTGGTTCTCCTCGGCTATTTTTCCCATTATTGTCGGTGTCACGGAAGCGATGAGCGGGATGGGTGACGTTGGATTAAGCGTAACTTTTGTTTATTTGAAGAATAATCAAAGTTGGCAATTTATTGTTTTTGAGATCGCATTACTCTTTATTTTTTTGTATTTACTCACCTTATTTTTTATTAAAGATAATCCATCGATTGAAAAAACAAAAAATATTTCCATCCGGGATGATTTTCACTATTGTTTTTTCAACCGAACAGTGTGGATGTTGGGGTTGTTTATTGGGTGTTCGTTCGCGAATTTTGCGGTGATGGGCCTATTGTGGGGCATTCCGTATTTTATGTTGCACTATCATGTGAGCGAGGAAGTAGCTGTTTTTGAAAATAGCGCTCTTATCATTGGTTTTATTATTGGCTGCACAGGAATGGGTTATTTAACACGATATTTTTCTGAAGAAAAAATCATGTTGGTCAGCGCTTTTTTTCTTCTTATAACGAATATTTTTTCGATTTATGTACCATTCGATTTGTATTCAGAGGGGGTGGACATTTTTATTTCTGGATTTCTAATAGGCAATGTTGTTTTACCTTTTTCTTTAGCGAGAAGAATTTTAGCGCGAGAATCTTACGGAATTATTTCTGGATTTATTAATATGTTTTTTGGTGGAATTTCTATTCTATTAATACCGATCGTCAGTTTTATTTTAGAAAAAACAAAAGGGGATTTTAAGATTGCTTATCTACCGGTATTGTTGAGTTCAGTGATTGCTTTTTTGATCGCGTTACGATTAAATTTTAGCCTAAAGAAAAAGACATAAAGCACCTCGGGCGTGAGTCCGTGGTTGTTTACCCCTCACTGAGAATTCCTGGTAACCCCGGTATTTACACCCTATTGGTTTCCCTTTATCGTTATATCTTCAAACTCTGGGCGTTAGCCCAGGAACTTTACGCAATGAGGGTTTCTCAAGCAGGCAAAATTCATATAGGAAAAATCCCCGGGCGTAAGCTCGGGGATTTTTATGAGAAATAAACATGCCATTGGATTTAGTTTGTTGGAGGTTCTGCTGGCGGGATTTTTGTTGTCTGTGGTGTTATTGGGTATTTATACACGGCTTTTAGAGCAGCGCGCTAATTTAATGGTGTTGCGCCAACAACTAATGGCCTCGCTGCAATTAAATAATTTATTCGATCAATTACGTCTCTGTAAAAATACAAAAGAGCGTGAGCAACGGAAAAAAGAGTGGGAAGTGCAAACGAGAGCATTATTGCCGTCCATTATGTTACAAGATGCACAGTGTCATGATCTTTATTGTCAGGTATGTATTTTTTGGAAAAATCGGGTTCAAAAACCATCGTGTTTATCAGCACTTCTTCCGGCTTTACCGTATTGGAATTAATGCTGGCGATGATGCTCAGCTCGATTATTACCTTAAGTTTGATTCACATCGTTGCTGCTATCGTCGTGGAAGCGGCTCGTCAAGAATCCGGATTGAGTTTGTTAGCAGAAGTTCAATTTATTACGGAACAAGTCTCACGTGATGTACGTGAGGCAAAACCAGTGCGTTATTTTCTGCGTGAAAATAAATTGTATCGAAAATTCGGTGATAACCGAGCGGAAGAAATAGCTCGTGATGTGATTAAGATGAAACTAAATACGCTGATGGAGCAAGATCATCTTGTTGGTGCGCAGTTTTGGTTTTTATTGCGTTCAAAAACCCAAGCTTGGCCACAGGAAAAGTATTATTTTGATGGAAAATATTTTCCCGTGATTGATCACGCTAATTATTTTTCGTGGCCACTATTGATTGCCGTTCGTGAGAGAAATTAAATGAATTTTCACGCTCAGCGGGGTTCTGTGTTCTTGTTGGCATTATTTTTTATAGCGCTGGTATCGTTATTATTGAATAAACTTTTGATGCATCATCAATTAGCGTTCTTGTTGTTGAGCAATAAAATGGATTATTCGATTGCTTTTCAAGCGGCGGAAGAGGGCTTGTATTTTGCGTATCAACAGATACCACAATTGGGTGTGTGGCACCGCTCCATGCCGTGTGCGCTCACCTATCGAACGACCTTGCAGCGTGAAGATCGGTGTCAAAATAAAATATTTGCACTTTATTCAAGCGCGCGCGTTAAAAAAACGCGCGTCAATTTAACGGCGGTTGTTGTAAAACCGAGTCTTGAAGTAAAAACGAATTGCCCATTACCACCTTATTTCTGGCATTGGCAGCAATAATCCGGCGCTATGAAGATTTGAGTGGGTGTTGTTATGTTTTTTTACTAGGGCCCGTATTACACTGTTGTTTAAAATAACAGGTTGATTTTAAGTGAAAATAGCTTTTTCTTATCACTCTATAAGATATAGAAATTTTTCGACGGAGCCCTTTCGCAACCTCCTCCCCGAATCGACTGGTAATAAATTAATCACATTACCCATGATCCAATGTGCTGATTGAGCATTGATGCCGTATTTATATATGGTAAAAAATATGGATCCTTGATAAAATTGAAAATGCAGGTCGAGCAGGATATGTGGATAGAATTGTACTCCTGGTCAAAATTCGCCAACTATGCTCATTGAATTGTAAGTATGGATAAATTTGATTTTGAATGGGACGATAGGAAAGAGGCAGAAAATCTTTGTAAGCATGGAGTGTCTTTCTTCGAAGCCCAAAAAGCATTTTTGGATACTTGCCGTATTATCGCAGAGGATATTGAGCATAGCCATTCAGAAAAACGGTATTACTGCTTTGGAGAAGTTGATGGGGAAATTATGACGGTAAGGTTTACCTATAGAGATCGAAAAATACGAATTATTGGCGCGGGTTATTGGAGAAAGGGTAGAAAAATTTATGAAAAAGAAAACAATCAAATACACAGATGAGCCTATTGGCAAAATCAACGTGGTTGCCGATTTTTTGCCACCACCAAATCAACTTGTTTTGAAGGAGGAAACGGTAAAAGTAACACTTTCCTTAACAAAGGAAAGCATCGATTTTTTTAAAAGAGAAGCGAAGATCCATCATACGCAGTACCAAAAAATGATTCGAATGCTATTAGATCAGTATACAAGTTTTTATGGAAAAAAAAGAAGTCGATAAGAATTTAGAGATTTTCTGATCTTCGGTTCTGGTGAACTGACGTGATCTTGTGACAGGAAAGATTTTACTTGTTGTTTTCCTTTTACTCAGGTTAAACTTCAACGATGATAAATATCATCCAGCCGCACGATATCATCTTCACCCAAATAACTGCCTACTTGTACTTCGATAATCACCACATCCTGATCGGTGAAGTTCTCCAGACGGTGTTGCGATTCGATGGGAATATAAACCGCCTCATTGACGGAAATTTTTTTGGTTTTGCCATCAACGGTGACGGTTGGTTCACCCGCCACGCATACCCAATGTTCTGAACGTTTAAAATGCTTTTGCAACGATAATCGTCCACCGGGTTTAACCACAATAATTTTGACTTGATAACCCGCATCCATCGCTAGGGTCTGATATGTCCCCCACGGACGTGGGTAGATTTTTCCGACTTCATTCAATGATTTTTTATCATTCATGTTATATCTTCTTGAGCAAGCGCCACCGCCCCTAATAAACCAGAGCTGTCGCCCAATGCGGGAGGCACAATATATTCATCGATGTGATCTTGCAAGGTGTCATGTTTAATGTAGCCATTTAATTTTTTTAATACCAGGGGCCGTATGAGGGTGTAGAGCTGCTTTTGGCGCATCACACCACCACCGATAATGATGCGTTGTGGTGATAAAATCATGATGTAGTTCGCAATCATGGTCGCAAGATAATCTGCTTCAATTTCCCACGCTTTATGATCAACCGGTAAATCCAACGCGGAATTGACTTTCCAACGTGTTTTGAGCGATGGGCCGGATGCTAAACCTTCCAAACAATTTTTATGAAAAGGACACACACCGGCAAAATCATCGTCTTTGTGTTGTGGAATGAAAATATGCCCCATCTCAGGATGGGTGAGACCATGCATAAGATTTCCTTCTATCACACCTCCAGCACCGATGCCCGTACCCACAGTAATATAAATATAGGTATTTAATCCTTTGGCCGCGCCAAACGTCCCTTCACCAAGAGCGGCTGCATTGACATCGGTATCAAAACGGATGGGTAGTGCGAAATGTTTTTTGATGGCACCCACAAGATTAAATTGTCCCCAACCTGGCTTTGGCGTTGAAGTAATATAACCATAAAAAGGTGACGCGGGATCGGGATCAATCGGACCAAACGAAGCAATACCAATGGCCTTTAGTGGTGTTTCTTGATGAATTTTTTTGAAATAATCAACGACACGCACAAGAGTCGTCTCAGGAGTATTTGTTGGAATTCGAATATTGTCTTTGATTTTTCCGTTTTGATCCGCAATACCGCAAATAAATTTGGTACCACCGGCTTCAATGCCTCCAAATAATGTTGTCATAACTGACCTCATGAATGCAAATGTGAGCTGTAGGCAAGCACTAATATTGCTAAAATTAGAAAAGCAATACCCAGAAATAATGTATTTCTTACTTTAGCGCTGCTGCCTTCCCATTCTTTATAACGCCATCCCCAAAAATTGGAGGTTAAAATAATTAGTACCATGAATAATGGCCAGCCAACCACGGGACCAAGATCACCAATTAATTGTGCGGCTTTGCTGTAAAAAATAAGTGAACCAAACCAAAATAATCCCATGATGATCGCGAATAAATAATATTTGGTTTTGTCCCTACCTCTTAATTGATACCAGGAATTATTTTTTTTGTGAAGATAAAGCATATAAATGAAATAGGGAATAAAGGTGAAAAATAAAAATCCTGGCCACATAATAATGGAGGCACCCAGGGTTGAGGCGTGCATCGTGAGTGCCATGTGTTGCATATCAACGGTGTAGGAAAAGGCGAAGTTTTGTCCGGCGGAAAATAATCCGGCAATGATGGCTAATAGCACACCGCCAAAATAATGTTTTTCATTGGCCGATGGTTTTTCACTGCGTCGATCGTGCAGGTGACCGGCATACGTTGAAAAGATCAAACCTAAAATTGCTAAAATGGAACCGATCAATGTCATCAAACCAAATAGAGTAAAAATATCGTCGGAATGTTGAAAAATAAGAGGGAGTGAAAAACCAAGACCAATGGCAATACCCAAATTGATGACAAAGCCAAGGCCAAAACCAATCATTTTTAATGCCAGCGCAAAACAAATTTGCCCAATACCAAAGCCAAGACCAGCGATGATCATGACCCATAGGATGGAGGCGGGTGCTGATTGATAAACAGAAAAAACCTGAGGTGCCAGTAATGCAATGGCAAGCCACGGTAAAATTAAAAAAGACCAGTACGAATAATTCAGCCAAATGTTTTCGAAACTCCAGTGCTTAATGTGCTTTGTGGGTAATGCAAAAGAACCGTTAACGATTCCGGCTAACAGAATCAGTAACAGTGCGGCAGTAATATTCATATGGCACTCCTTTAAAAACCGAACTTAATGCCTTGCGCTAAAGGCAAATCTGAGCCCCAATTAATGGTGTTCGTTTGACGACGCATATAATATTTCCATACATCAGAACCCGCTTCGCGCCCACCACCGGTTGATTTTTCTCCGCCAAAAGCGCCACCAATTTCAGCACCGGAGGTGCCAATATTAATATTAGCGATACCACAATCGGATCCGATGGTTGAAAGAAATTGTTCGGCATGCTGAATATTCATGGTGAATAACGCAGAAGATAAACCTTGCTCGACCCCATTTTGTAACGCAATCGCTTCATCAAAATGGTCGTAGGACATGACGTAAAGTATGGGTGCAAACGTTTCGTGTTGAACAATCGGCCACTGATTTTCAGCTTGAATCATCGTAGGTTCAACATAAAAACCTTTATTTGACAATACTTTTCCACCCACTAAAATTTTTCCGCCTTGGTTTTTAGCGTCTTTTATCGCTTTTTGAAAATCCATGACGGCAGCTTGATCGATGAGAGGTCCGACGTGATTTTTACCCTCCAGCGGATCACCGATTTTTAATTTTTGGTATGCTGACACCAATTTTTCAACGACGGAAGAAAAATGGGTTTTCTGAATAAACAATCGTCGTGTACTGGTGCAGCGTTGGCCCGCTGTTCCTACCGCACCAAAAACAATGGCGGGAATGGCTAATTTCAAATCGGCACTTTCGTCCACGATAATGGCGTTATTGCCACTGCATTCCAGCAAACAACGTCCCATGCGTTTTGCAACAACTTCGTAAACGTGAACACCGACGCGGCTTGATCCTGTAAAGGAAACCAGTGAAATTCGTTTATCTTTTATCAATAATTCTGAAATATCACGGTTATTGCTAATAAATAAATTAAAAATTCCCGTGACATTATTTTTTTGCATAATTTCATTGCAAATGTGTTGCACGGCGATCGCGCACAGTGGCGTTTTGGAAGAAGGTTTCCAAATGATGGTGTTACCGCAAACGGCAGCCAAAAAGGCGTTCCATGCCCATACCGCGACCGGAAAATTAAAGGCAGAAATTACCGCAATGGGTCCTAGCGGATGCCATTGTTCATACATGCGGTGTCGTGATCGTTCGGAGTGCATGCTGTAACCATATAACATGCGCGCTTGGCCAACCGCAAGATCGGCCATGTCTATCATCTCTTGTACTTCGCCTAATCCTTCTTGCAGCGATTTTCCCATTTCTAAGGAGACTAATGTGCCGAGTTCCCATTTTTTTTCGCGTAAGCTCATGCCGATTTGGCGGACGAGTTCGCCTCTTTTCGGGGCAGGTATTTCGCGCCATTGCAAAAAAGCGCGGTAAGCTTTTTCAGCGATGGTTTCATAGTCTTTTTTTCCGCAACAATACACTTTACCTAAAAGGGTTTCATCGCTGGGATTAATGGAATCGATATTGCCCTGATCCGTTGTACGCATCCATGTTTCATCGCCGCTGCAGCCGCCGTAATTTTGCTTTTCTAAGCGTAATTTTTTTAAAAGTGTTTCGCTCATCGTGTATCCTTGAGATAGTGTCCAAAGGGGCCATTCGTAATGTCTGAAAAATTAAATTGTTCTTGTTGCACATGGCCATGATATTTTTCGGGTTGTTGCATCACCGTGTTGACAATCGTGCTGGCACTGCAGGCGGTGGTCAGTTGCAGAGCGCTGTAATCAATACCGTCAATGGTACAACCATAATATTTATTAACAAAACTTTTTCTTTCCAATTTATTTTTAATATTTCCGATGACACTGATATACATAATCACAACATCTTCAGTAGTATGTGGAATCACTTTTAATAGAATGCGTTTTAATGTTTCGACGTCTTTTCCAAGCTTTAAATCTTGCATTAAAAAGCGCATTTTTTCGCAATGACCAGGATAACGCATCGATTTGTAATTTAACGTTTTTATTTTTCCTTTATAAGATTCAGTGAGGCTACCAAGACCACCGGAAGTATTAAATGCTTCGTAATTTAGACCATCAATTTGGATATTTTCAAGATTACCGAGTGGAGTCAGAAAAACAAATTGCCCGTCTTCAATGGCAGGACAGGGACGATTATATTCGTTGATTAATCCATCCACTGACCAAGTAAAAGCGTATTTTAATTCATTAATGGATGTTTTGGGTAATCCACCGCAACGAATTCTTACACTGTCTAATTCGTCAAAGTGACGCATCAAGTCATTTGCAATAATGTTAACAAAACCAGGCGCAAGACCACATTGGTTAACAAAAGCGGATGACGAATTTTCAGCGAGTTTCCTAACATAGTTTGACACGTCGATGTCTTCTGTTAAATCGAAGTAATGAATATGGGTGTTGTGTGCCAGATCCGCGATATTTTTATTTAAAAAATACGGTAAGCAAGAGACGACGCCGTGTATTTTATGGTGATGGACGAAAGCTTGTAAGTCTTTTAACTGAGTGACATTTTGCTTTTCTAAATGAATATGCTTGCATTTTTGAATGTACGGTGAAACCGGCGACAGGTTGGAATCCACTAAAAAAATTTGATAATCACGTAGTGAAGAGAGAAGATGCGCGATGGTCGAGCCAATTTGTCCGGCGCCCGCAATGAGAATGTTTATCATACTCCGCTATCCCTTTGATATCCTCTCTTTAGACTATAGGATAACAAAATGGGGTTAGCCTGGATATCCTGTTGATTTTTTTGTTGCTTTTTGAGGATGACGGCCACACGAAGCGCTTTTTTTTTCCTTAGGTAGAAAAAACTCGCTAGTATTTTTGACAGCGGGTGAAAAAAATGGTATTTGTTAACAATGATTCTACGATATTTAACAGAACAGATGCAGCGAGATTTGGCACGAAAAATGGTTTTTGTAGGTGGTCCGCGGCAGGTTGGTAAGACTACGTTAGCAAAGAAATTTTTGGTGGATCAGCAAGGATACTTAAATTGGGATGTGCCGGAGCATCGTGAGCGGATCTTAAAGAAAGAATTGCCGGTGACTCCATTATGGGTTTTTGATGAGATTCATAAATACCGTTCGTGGCGCAATTATTTGAAAGGCCTTTATGACGTAAAATCACCACAACAACAAATTCTTATTACAGGGAGTGCGTGCCTAGATTATTATCGATATTCTGGTGATTCCCTACAGGGGCGCTACCATTATTTGCGACTTCATCCTTTATCATTCGCAGAACTTAAGTTGAAAAATCAAGAAGATTTAATGAATCTTTTGCAATTAGGAGGATTTCCAGAGCCTTATTTTTCAGCAACGGAGATTGAAGCAAGGCGATGGTCACGTGAGTACAGAACAAGGCTTATTCGAGAAGATATGGTGCAACTTGAACGCGTCCATGATCTTGGTAATATTGAATTACTGGCTATGCGTTTGCCCGAATTAGTGGGAGCACCACTGTCTATTAATGCAATTCGTGAAGATTTACAAGTCAGTCATAAATCCGTATCCAACTGGATACAAATTTTAGAGAGAATGTATGCGATTTTCCGTATTACCCCTTTTGGAAGCCCAAAAATTCGCGCTGTTAAAAAAGAGCAAAAACATTATCACTTTGATTGGACATTAGTGACAGATAGGTCTTTTCGATTTGAAAATTTAGTCGCCTCAGCCCTATTAAAAAGGGTGCATTTTTATCAAGACACTCATGGTGAAGATGAACATTTATGTTATTTTCGCGATGTTGATGGCCGTGAAGTTGATTTTGTTGTTGTATCTGGAAAAACTCCAATGATGTTTGTTGAATGCAAATGGAATGACGCACCGTTATCACCGACGTTAAAATATTTAAAAGCACGTTTTCCCAACGCTGAAGCATGGCAAATTTCTGCAGTGGGTAAGAAAAATTATATTGGTGAATTAGGTATTCGGGTATGCCCAGCAACGGAGTTTTTGGGTCTCCTTATTTGAACTATAGTGTCCAGTCAATTTACTTTCGATTTTAACTTTTTCAATAACAACTCATTCACTTGTGAAGGATGTGCCTTGCCCTTGGTCGCTGCCATCACTTTACCCACGAAGAAAGCAATCAGCTTATCTTTACCTGCGTGAAATTGGGCAACCTGCTCGGGGTTGCTATTAATCACCTCATTAACCACTTTTTCAAGAAAAGACGTATCGGTAATTTGTTTTAATCCTTGTTGCTCGATAATGCCGTCTGCATCGCTGCCTTCACCATTCCACAACGTTTCAAACACTTTTTTTGCAATGCTGGTTGAAATGGTGTTGTCGTGAATACGATTTAAAAGACCCGCAAGTTGAGTGGGAGTAACAGGGCACTCGGTAATATTTTTATTTTCTTTGTTGAGAAGCATGGCAATATCGCCGCCGATCCAATTTGCAACGAGTTTCGCGGGTAAAGTGGGTTGAATTTTTAATACGGTTTCAAAGTAATTGGCTGCATCTAAGTCCGCTGTCATTAATTTCGCGTCATAATTATTTAAATGATATTGCTCTTTGAAACGTTTTAATTTTTCCCACGGTAATTCGGGTAGTTCCTCTTTAATCGATCGAATATATTCGTCGTCAATTTTCAGTGGTAATAAATCAGGATCAGGAAAATAGCGATAATCATGCGCCTCTTCTTTGGAACGCATGGTGCGTGTTTCATCCATTTCAGGATCATAGAGCCGTGTTTCTTGAGTGATTTTGCCGCCGTTTTCTAAAATATCGGCTTGGCGTTTTGTTTCATGCAAAATGGCTCGTTCGATAAAGCGGAAAGAATTTAAGTTTTTAATTTCGGCTCGTGTACCAAATTTATTGCTGCCTTTGGGTCGCAATGAAATATTGACGTCGCAACGGAAGGAGCCTTCTTGCATGTTGCCATCACTGATGCCAATGTAACGCACTAAACTGTGCAGCGTTTTGAGATACGCCACGGCTTCTTTGGCAGAACGCATATCGGGTTCAGATACTATTTCCAATAGAGGGGTGCCCGCACGATTTAAATCGATGCCAGAAAAACCGCTCATGTCTTCGTGCAGTGATTTTCCCGCGTCTTCTTCAAGGTGGGCGCGGGTGATACCAATTTGTTTTGTGCTGCCGTCTTCAAGTTCGATCGTTAAAGATCCTTGCCCCACAATCGGTAGTTCATATTGGCTGATTTGATAGCCTTTCGGCAGATCCGGATAAAAATAATTTTTACGCGAAAAGATCGAACGTTTTGCAATGGCAGCATGAACGCTTAAACCAAAACGGATCGCAAGTTTCACCGCATTTTCATTTAAAACGGGTAAAACACCCGGCATGCCAAGATCAATAGCACACGCTTGCGTGTTAGGTTCTGCGCCGTAGGCGGTTGCTGCGGCAGAAAATATTTTTGATTTTGTGGAAAGTTGAACGTGAACTTCTAAGCCAATGACGGTTTCCCATTGCATAGATTAACTACCTCAAGAAATGTTAGGTTGACGACGATGCCAATCGGTGTTTTGTTGATACTGATGCGCCACATTGAGAATTCGCGCCTCATCGAAATAATTGCCGATCAACTGAGCGCCAACCGGTAGATGATGGCTAAATCCAGCAGGCATGGATAAGCCGGGCAAGCCAGCGAGATTAACCGCGATGGTGTAAATGTCAGAAAGATACATCGTCACGGGATCTTTGACTTTATCACCAATGTTAAAAGCCACGGTGGGTGATGTGGGGGCGAGTATCATGTCGACGGTTTGATAGGCATGTAAAAAATCGTGGCGAATTAAATTTCGAATTTTTTGCGCTTGCAGATAATACGCGTCGTAATAACCCGCGGACAAAACATAGGTGCCGATCATGATGCGGCGCTTAACTTCTGCGCCAAAACCTTCACTGCGTGAGCGTTCATACAAGTCCTGTAAATCACGTGGATTCTTGCAGCGATATCCAAAACGTATGCCATCATAGCGCGCTAGGTTAGATGAACATTCCGCGGGGGCTAATACATAATAAGCGGGTACAGCATATTCCGTGTGTGGCAAACTCACTTCTTTAAAGTGTGCGCCGAGCGCTTCTAATGTTTTGCGCACCGCATCCATGCAAGCCGCAATTTCGGGATTTAAATTTTTATCAAAATATTCTTTCGGTAAACCAATGCGGAGCCCTTTGATGGTGTTATTTAAGGTGGCCGTGTAATCAGGAACTTCGCGGTTGATAGAAGTTGAGTCTTTTGGATCATGCCCTGCCATCACATTTAACATGAAAGCGGCATCTTCAGCGGTGCGTGTCATGGGTCCAGCTTGATCTAAACTGGATGCAAAGGCAATCATTCCAAAACGAGACACGCGACCATAGGTGGGTTTGATGCCTGTAATACCACATAATGCCGCGGGCTGACGGATGGACCCCCCCGTATCGGTCCCTGTTGCCCCAGGCGCGAGCCCTGCCGCAACGACTGCGGCGGATCCTCCGGAAGATCCTCCAGGAATGGTTGCCAGGTTCCATGGATTTTTAACGGGACCATAAAAACTATTTTCGTTAGAAGAACCCATGGCAAATTCATCCATGTTGGTTTTTCCTAACAGGATTGCGCCAGCATCATTAAATTTTTGGATGACAGTGGCATCATAAGGGGCGATAAAATTGTCTAACATTTTCGAACCGCAACTGGTTTTCACCCCTTTCGTACAAAAAATATCTTTTTGTGCAATCGGAATGCCAGTTAAGTGAGCGGCATCACCGATCTTTAAGCGTTCATCTGCACGTTTTGCCTGTTGTAATGCGTATTCTTCCGTAACAGTAATGAAGCCATTTAATTGTGGATCGAATTGAGTAATACGCTGTAAAAAATGTTGAGTGAGTTCTACGCTCGAGATTTCTTTTTTATGAAGTAAAGCACTTAATTCAGCAATGGTTTTGGTAAACATAACGTATCCTACAAGATTTATTCGCTGTCGATGACTTGCGGCACAATATAAAGGCCCGATTCAATTTGCGGTGCAATGCGTTGGAATAGAGCGCGTTGATTATTTTCTGTGATGACATCGGCTCGCAAGGGCTGACTTTCATCGTAGGGATGCGCTAAAGGTTGGACGCTTTTTGTGTCTACTTTATTCATTTGCTCAACGAGCTGTAAAATTTGATTGAGATCGCGATGAAGCGCTGCAATTTCATTGTCTTGAATGGCTAAACGCGAGAGATGTGCAATTTTTTTAATGATGTTGGAATCTAAGTTCATAGAATCATCCTATTCGAAAGCTGATGATGGATTATACATGAGATGCTGATTAAGGCAAACGAGCAGGAATTCCCCATCTTTCGATGAGGAATTCCTTTTTTTTTAGTCTTTACATTGATAAGAAACAGGGAAAGTGCTGTAATGGAGCAGATTTAATTTTTATAGGATGAGATAGGATGTTTAAGAAACTTCGGGGGTATTTCTCAAATGACATCTCCATCGATCTGGGTACCGCCAATACATTAATCTATGTCTCTGAGGTGGATAATAAAGGCGGAATCGTGTTGAATGAACCCTCTGTTGTTGCGGTGCGAAAGGATTCCCGTTCGCAAGATACGGTTGCTGCCGTTGGCGCAGAAGCCAAGCGCATGTTAGGTCGTACACCGGGCAATATTGTTGCCATTCGACCGCTCAAAGACGGTGTGATCGCTGATTTCCATGTGACTGAAAAAATGTTGCAGTACTTTATTCATAAAGTTCATAACTCCAAGTCCCTGAAACGCTTCTTTTTGGGACCAAGCCCGCGCGTTCTTATTTGCGTCCCGTGTGGTTCTACGCAAGTTGAGCGTCGTGCCATTAAAGAATCTGCTTTGGGTGCAGGTGCGCGTGAAGTTTATCTGATCGAGGAACCTATGGCCGCCGCGATGGGCGCAGGTCTACCGGTCGATGAAGCCAGTGGCTCGATGGTTGTTGATATTGGTGGTGGAACAACCGAGGTGGCCATCATTTCACTCAATGGCATTGTTTATGCAGAGTCTGTTCGCATTGGAGGGGACCGATTCGATGAAGCGATTGTCAGCTATGTGCGACGTAATTACGGTAGTTTAATTGGAGAAACCACGGCTGAGCGTATCAAACAACAAATTGGCACGGCTTTTCCGAGCAGTGAAATTAAAGAAATCGAAGTGCGTGGTCGTAACATTTCTGAAGGTGTGCCGCGCAGTTTTACCTTGAGTAGCAATGAAATTCTCGAAGCATTGCAAGAACCTTTATCTGGTATTATCGGTGCGGTACGTGCAGCGTTGGAGCAGGCTCCACCAGAACTAGCGGCGGATATTGCAGAACGTGGTATGGTGCTAACGGGTGGCGGTGCCTTATTAAAAGACATTGATCGCTTACTCATGGAAGAAACGGGTTTACCTGTTATTATTGCGGATGATCCTTTAACGTGTGTTGCGCGTGGTGGTGGTCGTGCATTAGAACTGATGCGTAAATCGAGCGGTGATTTTTTGTCTCGAGATGAATGAATTAGACTGACCTGGTTTTAGGAGGGTATTACAAAGGGATGATGATCCGATTTAAGGAGGAACAGCCATTAAAACGATATTTGCGAGAGGGCCGCTGTTCAGGTTTCGAACTTTTGTTTGTGTCGCATTATCAATAGCCCTCATTTTTGTTGGTCAAAGTCAGCAACCTGCGTTGCAGAAGATTGGTTCGGTGCTAGAAACCATCGCTTTGCCGATTCAATATATTGTTAACACGCCGATTAAAATTTCAAAATGGTTAGCGATGAGTATTACCACGCAGCATCAATTGCTGTCGGATAATGCGAGCTTACGAGCGCGAAATTTTTTATTGAGTGCTCGCTTGCAGCGGTTAGCGGCATTAGAACAAGAAAACGTGGAGTTGCGTGAATTACTGCAATCCTCTTCCCATGTGGAGGGTAAAGTGACGGTAGGGCAATTGCTCGCTGTTGATTTGAGTCCCAGTTTGCAGCAAATGATTGTTAATAAAGGTGCGAAAGACCATATTTATATCGGACAACCCGTGTTAGACGCCTATGGTGTGGTTGGGCAAGTGGTGAATTTAGGATATCTGACCAGTAAGGTACTGTTGTTAACGGATTCGCACAGTGCTATTCCTGTGCAGAGTTCTCGAAACAACGTCCGTTCAGTCGCCATGGGGCAAGGAGCGAAAGGCACGTTGGCCTTATTGAATGTATCTGAAACGACAGACATACAGATTGGCGATTTATGGGTGACATCGGGTTTGGGTCAGCGTTATCCGGTAGGCTATCCGGTGGGTCTTGTGATTGAAAAACAACGTGTTGCGGGTGAGCATTACATTCGTGTGATCTTGCGACCGGTTGCGCATTTGGATCGCACGCAACAAATTTTATTAACATGGCCAACGAATGCGTCTTTAGCGAAAGTCGTGCAGCAACAATTGAAAGCGGATTTATCAGGATGATTCAAGAACACGATCGCTTTCGAGAGACGCTATTTATTGGCATGACATTTTTAGTGGGTTTTGTACTGACGATTGTTCCTTTCCCGCGTATGTTAATGTGGTATCGTCCCTCAATAGTGCTGCTCATTTTGCTTTTTTGGTTGCTGCATCGTCCTCATCGTGTGGGTGTCGCCGTATCATTTTGTATCGGTTTATTATTAGATTTATTATCCGGTTCACTGCTTGGTGTACATGCGTTAATTTTCACTTTAATGGGCTATGGGGTATTAAAATCGCATCGATTTATGCGGGGACTGTCTGTTGGGCAGAAGCTATTAATGGTTTTGTTGTTTGAGTTGATTGATTTGTCGTTGCAATATTTAATTGAATTTTATTTTCATGCTGAACCGGATACGTGGCGTTATTGGATCCCCGTATTCACCACCACGCTCTTTTGGCCGGTGGTGGTGGCGTCACTGACGACTCGTAGGCGACGGCGTCGGATTTTGTGAATCATGCATACCTGCATATTTGGTTTGTTGCAAGGATGAGTGCTGATGCTAAAACAACGCTTATGGCTTATTCTGCAAAAATCCTGTTTTTTGTTGGCAATCATTTTTATTATTTTGTCTTGCATGATCAGTTTAGCAAGAGTGGCCACGCCGTTTGTGCAGAATAATAAAACGTTTGTTGAACATGTCGCTTCGCGAATATTAAATCATCCTGTACATTTTAAAAAATTTACTTTGCAATGGGTAGGCGCTAATCCATTCATTGATTTGCACACCGTTACTATCTCACAATTAAAAATCAAGCGTATTGGTTTTAGCATTAATTTACTGCATAGTTTGTTGCATTTTCGATTATTACCCAATCACCTTATTGTGGAAGGAACTGAGCTTGATTTGCAGCAGCATAATGATCGCAGTTGGTGGGTGAAAGGAGTGGGCATTGTGGAGGAGAATCACAATCGCTTGACGTCCTTAAAAGGTTTTTTATATTGGTTAGCCACACAATCTAATATTGTGTTGGATCGTGTTTCAGTGAATGTTTATTTTTATAATGGGGAAAAATTTTTATTGCAACGACTGAAGCTGCAGGTACGCAATAACTATTTACATCATGATATTGTAGGTGTTGGTCAACTCTCGGAATCCAATGTAAAAGAAAAGAATTTAAAACCTTTCCGTTTCGTTATCATACCAAAAAACTTACAACAAGGAGAAGCGAATGTTGAAGCGGATTTTTACCTTCAGATTCCTTTATTAGCCTATCAATCGGCATGGGCTCCCTTACTTTTTTCAGAGCTGCAATTGCCGTTGCAATTTCATTCAGGAAAAATCAAAACAGAAATTTGGGGAAAGTGGCGTCACGGCAATTTCGCTGAAGTACAAGGAAAAGTCATCGGACGCGATCTTGTGATGGTGAATTCACAAGTACAACATCATTTACGGTGCAATGAGGTAAATCTACACGTTTTTTGGCGCTTGCAGCCGACGGGATGGTTGTTGCTGTTGAATCCAGATCGCGTGCCATCTAAAGTTACTCACTGTGTGATGCCGCCCATGGGTTTACAATTCAAGGGGAATTCTCGTTATCGCTTAACGGTTGGAAAAATTTCGTGGCGAAAAATAAAGGAAATAGCGAATTTTTTCGGATGGAAGCATGAGATGTTTCAGCAATGGAATCAGCGTTTGAAATTTTCTTTTAACGCGTTAAAAACAGAATTTCGTTTTAATATGACGGAATCGGGCCTTAAGCATTACTATTTAATGATGGATTTTTCCCATTTTCGTTTTTCACCTTATGCCAATATTCCTGGCATGCAGAATTTGGCGGGGAAATTTATTTTGATGCCAAAAAAAATAAAGCTGCGTATTCATTCACACGATGTTAGATTGAATTATCCTTATCTTTTTGGTAAAGAATGGAGAATTCAAGATTTAGCAACAGAAATTATTTGGCATCAATGGACTTCGAGAGCGTGGTTTTTAGAGATTCCCTTTTTGAAAGCGGATGATGGCAATTTACGTTTTCAAGGGCAGGCGGATATCACAAATCCCCATGATCAGCCTGAGATTTATATCAACGGATATTATCAAGCCGCCAGTGTCGAACCTTTAGCAAATTATGTGCCCCATCATGTTATTAGTCGTGAGTTACAGATTTGGTTGCGAAACGCTTTTCAAAAAGGGAGAGTGTTAGGGGGTATTCTTCGTTTGGATAAATCCCATGTTCACTTGGCATTATTAGCAGACCAAGTGAAGTTACGTTATTCATCTGACTGGCCGCTGCTGCAAGATGTGCAGGGTTTGTTGCAGATTGAGAATCATAAACTCACGGTGCAAAGCCCCTATGCCACTACGATGGGGAATCAATTGCGCCATATGACGGTTGAAATTCCTGATCTTGAGAAACCCATGATTTCAATTCAAGGGCAAGGACAAGGAAAAATGTCTTCCGCACTGCAGTTTTTGCGACAGGCTCCTCATGGTAGGTACGCGATTCCTTCAGAAGTCACGGGTGAAGGTGACGTCCATTTGGATTTAACGATTCAGCAATCGCTTGAAAACCCTGATGCACCTGTTGCTGTGGATGGGAAATTGCATTTTCAAAATGATCGCCTTCAATGGTCTTCGACGTTACCGGTGATTCAGAATATTAATGGGGATATTGTTTTTCATAATGAGGATTTTTTAGGTTCGATGATCAGTGCCCAACTTTTTAGTCAACCCCTAAAATTAGCAGTGATAACGCATCCAGAAAAAAAGGATTGGCTACAAATTCAAGCGCAGGGTGAGTTAGATCCCGTTAAATTTCGGTTAGGTCAGACATTGTTAAATATCTTAAAATTACAGGGTAAATTCCAGTATCAAGGAGTCGTAGATTTCAATGCTTTTCAAAAAGAATGGGTAGGAAAGACGTCGTTTCATATTTTCCAAAAAAATCATAAAAATGCGAAGAACAAACCAATTGCTTCGTTAGATGCAACATTCGATAGTTTTAAAAAACTGGCTATACAATTGTCGTATCAAAAAAGTAAAACGGAAGTTGCTTTAATGCGAAATGCTGAACATCGTTGGCAATTGGATATTAATAATGACCATGCCAAAGGATCGATTGTTGCTCCAGAAAAAGAAAAAGAACCTTGGTTGGCTCGTTTTCATTATATTGATCTTGACTTCAGAAAAATAAATCAAAAAGTGTGGCAATCATGGGGAGAAGAAATGGATCCCCGCTATCTTCCCGCATTACAGTTTTATTGTAAATATTGCTTCTTTGATGAAAGAAATTGGGGTGTTGTTAAGTTGGAAACTCAAAAAACTTCACAAGGTATTCTGGTGGATTTTTTTAAAGTGAAAAATAATATTTTTTCGTTGAAACTGCGTGGGCGGTGGTTATGTGATGAAAAACAGTGTGAAAGTTCGATCGATGGCAGTATGAAAAATCAAGAATTAGGCGCTTTTCTGCGAGAATGGAAATTAACCAATGTGGTTAATGAGGGGTATGGTGAAGTGGACTTTGTATTGCAATGGCCGGGCGCATTGTATAAGCCTCATTTGACCAAAATATCCGGTGATATAGCGTTTAATTATATTCATGGGCGTATCGTCCGTCTTTCCAATCAAACAGAATCTAAATTAGGTTTAGGGAAATTGTTAAATATATTGAGCTTACAATCATTACCGCAAAATTTAATGACGGGTTTTACCCGCGTTAGTAAAAAAGGGTTTGAATTTGCGGGGTTTAAAGGTAAAGTGGCGATAAAAAATGGCGTTGGGCATGCAGATAAGATCGAGTTGAGTGGTCCATTGGCTTGGGCTAAAATTAATGGTGATATTGATTTTGCGCATGATCGTTATAATTTGCATATGAAAATCGTCCCTAATATGACATCCAGCTTACCGATTATCGTTGGAATTGCTGGCGGGCCTTTAGCGGGCGCTGTAACTTGGCTTGTAAATCAATTTGTTGGACCACGAATTGGCGAGGTGGCAGCAACAGAGTATGATATACAAGGTTCAATGCAAGACCCTGAAATTGCGCAGCAAAGACCAAAGCTCACTATCGTGGAAAAAAGCAAATGATCGATTTAATGAAAACAGCCTCTGAATTATTATTGTTACCCTCTGAGTTGGATTACCCTCTTTTGGAACGTATCTTGGGTCGTTCGATGGGGAAATCAATTGATTTTGCGGATTTGTTTTTGCAATGTTTTTACGAAGAAGATTGGACGTTGGAAGATAGCATCGTTAAATCCAGCGATTTTAGTATTGATCGTGGTTTTGGATTGCGCGTTATCAGTGGTGAAAAATCGGGATTTGCTTTTGCGGATGGTATTGATCATCATGCGCTATTACAAGCAGCGCACTCTGCAAAAAGCATCGCACATGCCGGTGGACAGCAGGCCATACAGTTACATCCAATGACAGTGGCGCCTGCACGTTATCCTGCATTAAATCCACTGTATTCCATTTCAGATGCTGATAAGGTGGAATTACTGCATAAAATAGATGAACATGCCCGCCGTTTGGATGCTCGTGTAAAACAAGTGATTGTGAATTTGTCGGGGCGTTATGATGTTGTTATGATGCTCAATAGTGATGGAGAATGTATTGCGGATGTAAGACCGCTCGTGAATTTAATGGTATCCGTCGTTGTGGAAGAAAATGGTGTTCGAGAACGTGGTTCTGGAGGGGGGGGTGAGCGCGGTAGTTATGAGTTTTTTACAACGCAAAATCACGCCGTTAAATATGCTGAAAAAGCAGTGCGTCAAGCGCTATTAAATTTGCGAGCAAAACCGGTGTCGGCAGGGACGATGCCCGTGGTATTAGGACCGGGTTGGCCGGCGGTATTATTACATGAAGCGATCGGTCATGGATTAGAAGGTGATTTTAATCGTAAAGGGAGTTCTGCATTCAGTGGTCGAATGGGTAGTGCTGTTGCCTCTGAATTATGTACTATCGTGGATGATGCGACCCTTCCAAATCGTCGTGGATCTTTATCCATCGATGATGAAGGTGTTGCTGCGCAAAATACCGTATTAATTGAGAATGGCATCTTAAAAAATTATATGCTTGATAAGCACAATGCCAAATTAATGGGAACAACATCAACCGGCAACGGCCGTCGAGAATCTTATGCCTTTCGACCGTTGCCGCGTATGACAAATACTTATATGTTGCCGGGAAACAGTGATCCGGAAGAAATTATTCGTTCCGTTAAAAAAGGCTTGTACGCTGTCGATTTTTCGGGTGGTCAAGTCGATATTACCTCCGGTAAATTTGTTTTTTCGATGAGTGAAGCGTATTTAATTGAAGAGGGTAAACTCACGACACCCGTGAAAGGAGCAACGTTGATTGGCAATGGGCCAGATGTATTAATGCGAGTTTCCATGGTGGGAAATAATCTTGCATTAGATAATGGCATTGGTATGTGTGGTAAAGAAGGGCAAAGTATTCCAGTGGGGGTTGGCCAACCCACGCTGAAAATCAATCAAATGACGGTGGGTGGTTTAGAGTTTGGTTCGTAAGGTTATAGGGTTAGAGATCAGCCTCACTATGTGACAAAATCCCTACACGTTAGTCTGTCCCGTAAGCTTTTTAATATAGGTTTCTTGAAGGGGGGGATATGTTAAAAAATTTAAATTTCTTTAACATGTCTTGAAAATATGTTAAAAGAAAGACTGTGTTTTAACATATCTAGGCTGATACTATGTTACGTCCCAGTTATCAATTACCCAATTTACCCCCAGACGCTGAGTTGGAGACAGTGACTGTACTTCGAGCACAGTCCAATGCACACCGCCATTTGGCAGAGCTGAAGGGGCGGGCACGGATCATACCTAACCAAGGCATATTGATTGATACACTGGGATTGCAAGAGGCGAAAGCGAGCTCTGAAATAGAAAACATCATCACGACACAAGACGAGTTATTTGAAACCAATTTACTTGCGCGTCATTTCATATCTGGTCCTGCAAAAGAAGTTGCGCTTTATCGTGATGCACTCAAGTGCGGGTATGATGCTATGCAAAAACATCAAGGGATCATTACTAACAATACGTTGATTGAATTATTTCGATTGCTTAAAGGGTCGACGGGTGGATTTCGTGTTACGCCAGGTACTGCATTGAAAAATGAAACAACGGGTGAAACTGTCTATACGCCACCACAAGATGCTAATGCGATTGTTGACCACATGACACAATTGGAACGCTTTATAAATGACGATGACATGAGTGATCTTGATCCATTAGTTAAAATGACGATCATTCATCACCAATTTGAAAGCATTCACCCTTTTCCTGATGGTAATGGACGTATTGGTCGCATACTCAATGTTTTGTATCTGACGCGTTCACATTTGCTTGAAACGCCGATTTTATATTTGTCACGAGGAATTAATCGCAGCAAGGCAGAGTATTATCGTCTATTACAAGACGTGCGAGATAATAATCATTGGGAAAGTTGGATTGTCTATATGCTAAATAAAGTGGCTGAAACAGCGAAAATCACTCTAAAATTAGTAGAGGGAATTTACGCGTTGATGTGTAACTATAAGCAGCGCATGCGTATCGAAACTTCAAAATTATATTCACAAGATTTGTTGAATAATTTATTTCGCTATCCTTATACACGCATAGAGTATGTGCAAAAAGATTTGGATATTTCACGACAAACAGCGGCAAAATATCTGGAGCAATTAGTTGCTGTTGGGTTATTGGAAAAACATCAATCTGGTAGAAACCAATATTACATTAATAAACCGCTCGTTGGCTTATTAATAAAAGTAGCGGATGAAAAAAATGGATAGTGCATAGAATGAAGCAATTTATTAAAGCCGTTGCTGGAATGTATCACAGTGTTATCTATACAGATACGGACGGTGGTGTGAAAGGACGGGGACTGCGAGGCCCCTCCTACCCGATTGTCAATGAAAAGCTACACCCTCTACAGAGGAAGTCACCTTGACAGGGCCTTTCGCGTGTTGGTATAAATCCAGGGACATGGAAGATTTTGGATTGAAGTGCCCACCGTGCTAGACTTCGCACAAAGTTTTCAAATTTAATTTTTATAAAAGAGGGAATCTATGAACAAACAAGATATCATTGATACAATGGCAGGTGCTGCCAATATTTCAAAAGCAGCGGCAGAACGTGCGTTAAATGCATTCACTGATGCGGTGACCAGTGGGTTAACTCAAGGGGATGAAGTTGTTTTAGTGGGGTTTGGTACTTGGACAACCAGCCAGCGCTCAGCGCGTACGGGGCGTAATCCACAAACTGGCGCAGCGATTAAGATTCCTTCTTCTACAGTGGCTAAATTTAAGGCGGGGAAGAAGCTCAAAGACGCTGTTAATAAAAATACGGAAGCAGTCGCTTGATTAACGTCACTAATTAGGCTATCTTGATCGCCCTAGTCGTTGACTAGGGCTTTTTGTTTCTTAAAGATGATGTGATCATCGGGTGCTTAGCTCAGCTGGGAGAGCGTCGCCCTTACAAGGCGAATGTCGGGGGTTCGATCCCCTCAGCACCCACCAAGTTCTTCGTGCGGAGTGGTAGTTCAGCTGGTTAGAATACTGGCCTGTCACGCCGGGGGTCGCGGGTTCGAGTCCCGTCCACTCCGCCATTTCAATACATATCCTCAAACCCTGGGCGTTAGCCCAGGAACTTTACGCAATGAGGGTTTCCCAAGGGGGAGAAAGCGAATTCTCCCTCTTGGGTCGCCGTTCGCGAGGGTTTCCCGAGCAGGCGAAATTCATATAGGAAAAATCCCCGGGCGTCAGCCCGGGGATTTTATCGAGAATTATTGTACTTGCTACGCTTTCAAGACGATCAGTGGAAGATAGATAATGTTGCAAAAATTACACGAAAAAATTAGCGGTTGGGTTGCGTCAGTTATTATTGGTTTGTTATGTCTGGTTTTTATTTTGTGGGGGATAGAGTACTACGTGGGTGGTACCCCATCGCAAGGGGTTGCCATTGCAGAAGTGGATGGCATCAAAATTACAGAGCAGGCAGTGGGGCAGCTGGTGCGGCAACTGCAGCGGCAAGAAAGTGCGCGCGGGGTTGTGTTATCGGACCCCATCAATCAGCAATTGAAGTCCATTGCAGTACAAAATCTAATTGCTGAAGTTGCATTATCTCACGCAGCGCAAAAGCTCGGTTTTACGGTACAGCAGCAACAGTTGCAGCAAGTAGTGGGTCAAATTTTTGCGTTTCAAGAAAACGGTCAATTTTCGCCGCAACGTTTCCAGCAATTTTTGTATGATCGTGGCATGAATCAACAGCAATTATTAGCGCAGTTAAAAACAGAAATATTGATTAATCAAGTGCGCATGGGTATTCAAGAGAGCGCATTTTTATTACCAAGTATGAGCGATTATTATTACCATTTATTTTTTCAAACGCGATCTTTTCATTATCTTACCATTCCTGCGCAGGCTTTTATTCATAAGGTCGCGGTAGATACCCAAGCGGAGCAAACGTATTATGACAATAATAAAGAATCTCTGCGCGTGCCAGAACAAGTGAGTATTGAATATATTGAGTTATCTCCGGCGCAAATCAGTAAAACGCTGACGATCAGTGATGCTGAGTTACAGCAATACTATAAAGATCATCTGGGCAACTATACGCAGCCAGCGACTTGGAGCGTGGAACAAATCACTGTGCCTGTCAATAGTCAGGCTACGTCACAACAAGTGACGGCGGCCCGTCAACAGGTGGAGGGTTTGCTGAAAAAAATAAAATCGGGTATCGCTTTCGAAGCGCTTTATAAGGCGCAAAATGGCACGACAGCAACCTTGAACGAAGGAACAGTATCTCCAGAAGTTGCAAATATTTTAAAGCAGTTGCGGTTGGGGCAAGTGTCGCAACCCTTTAATACCGCAGAGGGTTTTCAAATTGTGCGTTTGCTTTCAGGGACTCCCGCAACAACAGAATCATTTGCTGCTGTTAAAGACCGTATTAGAACCTTGTTGACGCAACAAAAAACACAGCAGCGGCTGACACAATTGAATGAGCAGCTATCTGATTTAGTCTTTACAAATCCCGAGTCATTAGAACCTGCTGCTGAAGCATTAAAAGTCGGTGTGCAAACGTCAGCGCTTTTCACTGAGCAAGGAGGAGCATCGGGTATTGCCGCGGATCCTGTCATTGTTCAGGTTGCTTTTAGTAAAGATGTGTTGCAACACAAAAATAATAGCAAACCGATGACATTGAAAGATGGTCGTGTGGTGGCATTGCGCGTTAAAAAATATGTGCCTAGTCAAATTCCTGATTTTTCTGAAGTGCAAAGCAAAATTCAGCGGTTATTAGTAGAGCAATACGCACAGGCCAAAGCGGCTTTACTTGCCACCGAGATATCACAAATGTTGCAGCAAGGTCAATCGTTACAAACGGTGCTGCAAGAGAATCAATTACATTGGCAAGCACAAACCCACATTCAGCGTGATAATAAAAAAATTCCTGCAGAGATTTTAACAGCCGCATTTGATTTATCGTTAAATAAAAATAAAAGGTTGACGACCATTGGTTTGCCCAATGGTGATTCTGTAGTGATTCAGTTGATTTCTGTTGAGCAGCCAGAAATACAATCATCAGATCAACAACGCCAACAAAATTTTCAACAGCAATGGCGAGATGGGTTAGGTCAAATACGTTACCAACTTTATATGATCGGTGTACAAACCAGCGCAAAAATAAAATTTATGTCCTCAGCCCGGGGATAAAAAACCAGCAATTCCCCAAGTTCATTATGCTGCCGCAAATAATGGTGAGTTATTCCATATTTGGAATTTATAAAACTATATATAGAAATTAAATTGTCTTTAACGAGCAGGTGAAATTTATATGGGAAAAATCCCCGGGCGTCAGCCCGGGGATTTTAATTCACAGCGATTCCCCAAGTTCATTATCTAGCAACTTATTGTTTTAGAAAACAAAAGATTGAAACAGTGGGGGATTATCAAGGGGGAGCTTTGCGCGCTCCCCCTTGATCGCGAGGATGCAGGTCCCCTGCAGCCCACGTCAATGAAAGGGAAGGAATTCCCCATCGGGAGATGGGGAATTCCTGAAAATTCATGGTCCTGCTTCCATTTTATTGGGGGTGTGATATGATTCGAATTCGTTTTGCAAATTCAAATTGCAATATATGGTCACAAACCAGCCTTTGTGAGCGATTCGCCTTTCCATATGTGGGAATATCGTTGAAGTTACACTCAGCGTTTAGCTTGAATTTACGCCGAGTACCCCCCGCTTTATTTTTTAACTTATTGTTTTTTATGAAAAATTAAAAATCCCTTGCATTTTCGCGCCTTTTTTTGCTTGAAAATGGCTCCAGTGTGCATTTGCTGTGAATATGCTGTGTGTTATCTTAAAAGTCCCTTAATGGGGAAGGCGTAAGTGTTAAAGAATGACTGGTTAACAAGGACGTTAATAAAGCAATCTCAGGGGTTGTTTTAGGGACAAGGAGGTCCTCAGTCTTTTGAAACTTACGGCTAAAAGCTGAGAAGCTTTTATTGAGGTAGTCTAAGGTCTGTCAAGCTAGGATGCTACTGCGATGGGCAAGGAAGCCCTTCACAGACCCTCCAAAGTTAGATCGTAAAGAGCTGTTGTAACACGACGGCTCTTTTTTTTCATATCGGAAAAACATCCCAAAAAACAACCTGTATCCAGAATAGCGGAATTGCTGACAAAGTAGTCTTTGTAAATTAATCATAATTGCTTTAGAATTTCGCTTGTTAAAACAGTTAGGTTAACCACACATGACACGACGTCCTTTTGTTGCGGGCAATTGGAAAATGAACGGCACCAAAGAAAGTGTGGTTCGTCTTTTGCATGAACTGAAGCACGGCTGTGAACGGGTTGAAGTTGCTGAGTTAGCCATATTAGTTCCTTATGTTTTTTTAGCCGAAGTCGAAGAGACACTGCTGCGCACTCAAATAGCTTGGGGCGCACAGAATGTGAGTAGTGAAAAAGCTGGCGCATTTACGGGGGAAATTTCCGCGCAAATGCTGCGTAGTTTCAATTGTACTTATGTTTTAGTCGGCCATTCTGAGCGTCGCCAATGGTATGGTGAAACCAATGATATTGTAGTGAAAAAGTTTTTTGCCGCATTACACGCGGGATTACGCCCCATTTTATGTGTGGGTGAAACGGAAAATCAGCGCAATACGGGTAAAACATTGCAAATGATTCACGAACAACTTGCAGCGGTGCTGGATTTCACTGATAATCTCAGCCTACTCAACCAGGCCGTTATTGCCTATGAGCCGATTTGGGCCATTGGCACAGGAAAGCAAGCAACGCCGGAACAAGCTCAAGAAGTGCACGCCGCAATTCGAGCTCAGTTGCAGAACGCCAATCCGTCGTTAGCCGCGCAAATGCGAGTGCTTTATGGTGGCAGCATGAAGCCAGATAACGCAGAAAGTTTATTGATTATGCCTGATGTTGATGGTGGATTAATTGGTGGCGCGTCGTTACAGGCCGATCAATTTTTACAAATAGGTATGAAATGCAACCATTCATTTTAGTTATTCATGTACTGATTGCCATCGCTTTAATCAGTTTAGTCCTTGTTCAGCACGGAAAAGGTGCTGATCTTGGCGCATCATTGGGTAGTGGTGCAGCCAATACGATGTTTGGTAGTGTTGGTCCTGCTTCATTCTTAATGAAGTTAACTTCAATTTTAGGACTGTTTTTTTTCGCAACCAGCATTAGCTTAGGTTTATTGGCAGTGAAACAAACACGCCAAAATAGTATGGATTTTATGAATCAACCGAATGCAGCGCCGATGACAACGGCGCCGGCGCTTCCTGCGCCAACCCAAGAAGATCCCTTTTCAGGGGGCGTCACCCCGGACTAATGTATCTGCTGCAAAGCGGGTGACATAAGACAGAGATCTTGCCGAGCAGTGAGATGGTGAGCGGTGGTAGGACCCGCGAACATGGGGATATGCACCTGTTACATCAATGCAAGGCTACAGCCCGAGGATTTTTATGCCGAAGTGGTGAAATTGGTAGACACGCTGTCTTGAGGGGGCAGTGGCGAAAGCCGTGCCGGTTCGAGTCCGGCCTTCGGCACCACCTTACACTGTGCCCACGCACAGTATAAACTAATAATGTACGTTGAAAGGTGTTTTTAAGACACCGTAGCTCGGAGATAACAACGATGTTAGCGAATTATTTTCCGATATTGGTTTTTATTGGAGTAGGACTTTTGGTGGGCACTTTACCCATTGCATTAGGCCTGTGGCGTGGCAAGCGTCATCCCTACAAAGCGAAACTTTCCCCCTACGAATGTGGATTTGATGCGATCGAAGACGCGCGCTTGCCTTTCGATGTTCGATTTTATTTAGTCGCCATCCTTTTTATTATTTTTGACTTAGAAACGGCTTTTCTCTTTCCATGGGCCATGGTATTACGTCACGTATCTTGGGGTGCATTTTGGCCAATGATCCTATTTTTAGTGATGTTAACGGTCGGATTTATTTATGAATGGAAGCGTGGCGCTTTAGAATGGGAATAACGCATCAATGGGAATCGTTATATAGTGTTTCAGATAAATATTTTGGTAAAAATAAACTACTTTAATTGTCTTACCGGCAATGGTGCTCACTTTCGAGCGTCCCTCTCCCGCCTGCGGGAGAGGCTAGGAGAGGGTTGGCTTCTAATGGCACGATCATTTTCACCAAAATATTTATCTGAAAAGCTATATGGAGTTCGAGCATGAACGATGAGTTAAGCAATAAAGGTTTTTTATTAACCTCCGTGGATAAACTCGTGAGCTGGGCGCAAAGCGGTTCGTTGTGGCCAATGACATTTGGTTTAGCGTGCTGCGCTGTCGAAATGATGCAGTGTGCTGCTGCACGTTATGACATCGATCGTTTTGGATTAATTTTTCGTCCAAGCCCACGTCAATCGGATGTCATGATTGTTGCGGGTACGCTTTGCAATAAAATGGCACCTGCCTTACGCAAAGTGTACGACCAAATGGCGGAACCGCGTTGGGTGATTTCGATGGGATCCTGCGCTAATGGGGGTGGCTACTATCATTATGCTTATTCGGTCGTGCGCGGTTGCGATCGAATTGTACCCGTTGATATTTATGTGCCTGGTTGCCCTCCAACGGCAGAGGCTTTATTGTATGGTATTATTCAACTGCAGAATAAAATTCAACGCGTCAATGTGCTGGAGCGTAGAAGATGAGCCAAGCATTATTAGAAAAGGTGCAAGCGCGCTTTGGCAAACGTATTGAACATCTCTTTCTTCCGGTCGATCAAATGGTTACGGTGGAATTGAGCGCCAAAGAATTATTCTCCGTTGCAGAGGCCCTGCAAAATGAACCCGAATTTGATTTCAAATTATTAGTCGATTTATGCGGTGTTGATTATTTAGAATATGGTGATACCGAATGGCGTACAGAAGAAACAACGTTCAGTGGGTTTAGTCGTGGCCGCACCGAAAAACAAAGGGAAAAAATGCGCCACTGGGATCGGCCGCGTTTTGCGGTGGTTTATCATTTGTTATCGCTGCGCTTAAATCAGCGTTTGCGTTTAAAAGTTTTTTTATCTGAAAACCATCTCGAAATTCCGAGTGTGAATGTCCTTTGGAATAGCGCCAATTGGTTTGAACGAGAAGCCTTCGATTTTTACGGTATTGTGTTTGTAGGTCATCCGGATTTGCGACGCTTATTGACCGATTACGGTTTTGTGGGTCACCCATTTCGTAAAGATTTTCCACTGATTGGCGAAGTGGAATTGCGCTACGACGCGCTACAGGAGCGCTGCATTTATGAAAAAGTCAGTATTCAGCCACGGACCACCGTTCCGAAAGTGGTGCGTTCTGATCATCGTTATGAAGAGGGTGAAGTACCCGCGATGCCAACGAAAAAAGAGTAATCCATGGCAGAATTTCGAAATTACACCTTAAATTTTGGTCCGCAACATCCTGCCGCGCACGGTGTATTGCGTTTAGTGATGGAATGCGATGGCGAGGTGATTCAACGCATTGATCCGCATATTGGTCTTTTGCATCGCGCAACCGAAAAATTAGCAGAAAGCAAACCTTACAATCACAGCATCGGTTATATGGATCGTTTGGATTACGTGTCCATGATGTGTAATGAACATGCGTATGTGTTAGCAATTGAAAAATTATTGGGAGTGACCGCGCCGTTGCGAGCGCAATATATTCGCACGATGTTTGATGAAATCACCCGAATTTTAAATCATTTGTTATGGTTGGGAGCGCATGCACTGGATGTGGGTGCCATGACCGTTTTTTTGTATTGTTTTCGTGAACGCGAAGATTTAATGGATTGCTATGAAGCCGTTTCCGGTGCGCGCATGCACGCCACGTATTACCGACCGGGCGGTGTTTATCGCGATTTGCCCGATACCATGCCAAAATACAAACCGTCACGTTGGCATTCAGAAAAGCGCGTTGCCAAAATGAACGAGGCGCGTGAAGGCTCATTGCTTGATTTCATTTGGGATTTTACCGAACGTTTTCCTGGCCTTGTCGATGAATACGAAACACTGCTAACCGACAATCGAATTTGGAAGCAACGTACCGTCGGCATTGGAGTTATTTCCCCTGAGCGAGCCATTAATTTAGGTTTCACCGGTCCTATGTTGCGTGGCTCGGGCGTGGAGTGGGATCTTCGCAAAAAACAAACCTACAGTGTTTATGACAAAATGGATTTTGATATTCCCGTTGGTGTTAATGGCGATTGCTTTGACCGTTATTTAGTGCGTGTTGAAGAAATGCGACAATCCAATCGTATTGTGCGTCAGTGTGTGGAGTGGTTGCGCCATCATCCAGGCCCCGTTATTTTGCAAGAACATAAAATCACGCCACCTCGCCGTGAAAAAATGAAAAATGATATGGAAGCAATGATTCATCATTTTAAATTATTTACCGAAGGTTATATTGTTCCCGAGGGCGAAGCCTATGCGTGTGTGGAACAACCGAAAGGTGAGTTTGGCGTTTACATTATTTCGGATGGTTCGAATAAACCGTATCGCGTCAAGATTCGTCCCGCGAGTTATTTGCATCTAGCAGCAATAGAAGAACTCTGTAAAGGGCACATGATTGCTGATTTAGTTGCGGTGATTTCCAGTATTGATGTGGTTTTCGGTGAGGTAGATCGATAATGGTGACGAACGAGGAAAAATTTATTTTATCCGATCAATCGAAACAACACATTGATCATTGGTTGCAGAAATATCCCCCCGAACAAAAACAATCGGCAGTGGTTGAAGCCTTATTCGTCGCGCAAGAACAAAATGGGTATTGGTTAAGTGAAGCTGCCATGAATGCGGTCGCAGAATATTTGGCTTTACCCCCCATTGTTGTTTATGAGGCAGCAACATTTTACGACCTGTTTAACTTAAAACCGATTGGTAAGCACAAAATTGCGGTTTGTACCAATGTCTCGTGTATGTTGCGCGGCAGTGAGGACATTGTTGCGTGTTTGGAAAAGCGGTTAGGGATTCATTTGGGTGAAACGACGGAGGATGGATTATTCACGCTAAAAGAAGTTGAGTGTATGGCCGCCTGTGCGAATGCGCCAATGTGTCAAATTGATGATAAAACCTATCATGTGGATTTAACGCCGCAAAAGATGGTGGCCCTAGTGGATGAAATTGTAGCGCGGGAGAAAGGCTCACATGGTTAATGAAGTGTGTTATCGAACCATTCATCTTGAAAACCCCGCTTCTCTCAAAACGTATGAAAGTGTCGGTGGTTATTCGGCACTGCGAAAAATTTTAACCGAAAAAATCCCCCCAGAAAAAATCATCAATGAAATTAAAGCATCCGGTTTGCGGGGGCGAGGAGGCGCTGGTTTTCCGACGGGTTTGAAATGGAGTTTTATCAATCGCGATTTGCCCGGTGCAAAATACATGATTTGTAATTCCGATGAAAGTGAACCTGGCACCAGTAAAGATCGCGATATTTTGCGTTTTAATCCGCACCAATTATTGGAAGGTATTGCGATTGCGTGTTACGTGGTGAATGCCAGTGCGGGTTATAACTTTTTGCGGGGTGAATTTTGGGAACCGTTTGAGGCGTGTGAACGTGCGTTGCGTGAAGCAACACAAGCAGGATATCTCGGTAAAAATGCATTGAATTCCGGTATCGATTTAACTATTTTTAATCATCGCAGCGGTGGCGCGTATATTTGTGGCGAAGAAACGGCGCTCATGAATTCCCTCGAAGGCCAAAAAGGCATGCCGCGATTTAAACCGCCTTTTCCTGCGAATTATGGTTTATATGGTCGGCCAACCAATATTAATAATGCAGAAACTTTTGCCTCTGTTCCCGTCATTTTAGAAAAAGGTGCCCAGTGGTTTTCGGATTTAGGTACACCGAAAAATGGCGGCTCAAAAATATTTAGCGTGAGTGGTCATGTGAATAAACCGGGTAACTATGAAATTCGTTTAGGCACTCCATTTACAGAACTGTTGGATATGGCGGGTGGTGTGTTAAAGGGTGAAAAATTAAAAGCCGTTATTCCGGGTGGGAGTTCCATGCCGGTTTTGCCCGCTGAAATCATGCTAAAAACCCACTTAGACTACGATAGTTTAGTGCAAGCCGGATCGATGTTAGGTTCCGGTGGTATGATCGTGATGGATGAGCATACTTGCATGGTGAAAGTGCTCATGCGTATTTCTAAATTTTATTATCACGAATCCTGTGGTCAGTGCACTCCGTGTCGTGAAGGATCCGGTTGGGTGTATCGCTTGGTCAAACAAATTGAAGAAGGCCAAGGAACCATGGTGGATTTAGATCGTTTAGCTAAGGTGGCAAAAAGCATTGAAGGTCGTACCATTTGTGTTTTTGGTGAAGCGATCAGCTGGCCAGTGGGTGGTATGCTAAAACATTTTTACGATGAATTTAAATACCATGTAGAACATGGTCGATGTATGGTCAGCAATTCCCCATAACGTTGTTATGGGGAATTGCTTCCTGATAATACGCGGCGCGCGGGCAAAGCCCGCACTTGCGGTCAAGGGGGAGAATCGCGATTCTCCCCCTTGACAATCCCCCATCACGCAAGGATTATCAATCGCTTGCTAATTTGGGTGGGGAAAATATGGGGAATGGTTGCAGCAATGGTAAAAATGCGATGGTAAAAATAGAAATTGATGGTCAGGAATTATCGGTCATCGAAGGGGCGACGATTATCGAAGTGGCTGATGAAGCGGGGATTTATATTCCGCGTTTTTGTTATCATAAAAATCTTTCGATTGCAGCCAATTGCCGTATGTGTTTGGTTGAAGTGGAAAAAGTGGGTAAACCATTACCGGCTTGTGCAACCACCATTACGGAAGGCATGAAAGTATTTACCCGTTCGAAAAAAGCCTTAGAAGCGCAGCGTTCCGTGATGGAATTTTTACTGATTAATCATCCGCTCGATTGTCCCATCTGCGATCAAGGTGGAGAGTGTGAGCTGCAAGATCTATCCATGGGATTTGGCCGCGCAGACTCCCATTACGATGAGCCCAAACGTTCCGTTGCCAGTGAAAATATGGGGCCTTTAATTGAAACCTGGATGACGCGGTGCATTCATTGCACGCGTTGTGTGCGCTTTGGTGAAGAAATTGCGGGCCTACGAGAATTAGGCGCGACGGGTCGTGGCGAACACATGGAAATTGGCACATACGTCCAGCATTTTCTAAAGTCAGAATTATCCGGCAACATTATTGATCTTTGTCCAGTGGGAGCCCTCACCAATAAGCCTGCTCGTTATGCCGGACGTGGTTGGGAATATCACGAACATGCGACCATTGCGCCGCACGATGGGGTAGGCAGTCATTTGTTCGTGCACAGCCGTGGACGCATTTTACAGCCCCAGCGTTTTGTGATGCGCACGGTGCCGCGTGAATGCGCAGCCATTAATGAAACATGGATCAGCGATCGTGATCGTTTCAGTGTGCATGCCATTTACCATCCTTCACGTGTGAAAAAACCGATGGTGAATCGCAATGGGGAATGGGTTGAATTGGAATGGCAACGTGCCATCGATGAAATTGTGGATCGTACACGCGCGATTCAACAACAATTCAGTGGTGATGAAATTGCGGCGTTAGCTTCACCCAATTCCACGATTGAAGAACTGTATTTATTGCAAAAATTAATGCGCGCTTTAGGGAGCCCGCACATCGATCATCGTTTGCGTCAACATGATTTTTCCGATCAAGCGCGTTTTGCCGCAGACCCAAAAATCAATATTTCTATTGCCGATATGGAAACCTTGGATACCATTGTTTTAATCGGTTCAAACGTTCGTTACGAACAGCCGCTGGTGGCGCATCGCATCAATAAAGCGAGTGGGGAAGGCGCAACCGTTATTGCCATTAATCCCGTGGATTATGCCTTCACTTTTCCGGTCACGGATAAATTCATTGTGCCCCCGCAACAGATGGTCACTGCATTGGCGAAAATTGCCAAAGCGTTGGCGGATCAAGCGCAAGCATCGATGGCGGAATTATCCGATGTGAAACCGTGCGACACTGGTCGGCGTATCGCAAAAACCTTAGCTTCACACAAAAAAGTGGCGCTCTTTTTAGGGGAGCATGCGCTGAATCATCCGGCAGCGGCTGCAATACGATATTATGCCCATCTTATTGCGCGATTATCACAAGCCAGCGTGAATTTATTAACCGAAGGAGCAAATACCTCGGGTGCCTGGTTAGCCGGTTGCGTTCCCCATCGGGGGCCCGCGTTACAAAAAGTCGAACGAGAAGGCCGAACCGCCAAAGAATTATTAACGAATAAACCGGTACGTGCTTATTTCTTATTGAATACCGAACCCGAATACGACAGTGCTTTTCCAGAAACCGCACTTAAGGTGCTCCATCATGCGGGTTTAGTCGTGTGTTTGACCCCCTTTGTTTCTGACATGATGCGAGATTACGCTGATTTTATTTTACCGATCGCCCCCTTCACAGAGACAGCAGGAACCTTTGTCAATCTCGAAGGACGTTGGCAAAGTTTCGCTGCCGCCAGTGAGCCGCACGATGACCACAAACCGGCGTGGAAAGTATTGCGCGTATTAGCGAATTTTTTTGAAGTCGACGGTTTTCACTATAAAACCGTGCATGAAGTGCAAGCGGAAATTAAACAGGCGGTTGAAGCGATGCAAGCGATGGCGTATGTACCAGAAGCCATAACACCTCATCATGAGCCTCATGAAGCCTTATATCGTTTAGCCGCATGGCCGATGTATCGTTGTGATTCTTTGGTACGACGTTCGGAACCATTACAAAAAACAATGGAAAAAGAAGATCGCGCGATGGCATTAAATCAAAAAACGGCAACAGCATTAAATTTTAAAGCGGGTGATTGGATTCGTGCGCAACAACAGGATCACTGCATCGAGTTGCCTTTAGTCATTAATGATCGTTTGACGGATAATACCGTGTGGTTGCCGGCCGGTTTAGAAGAAACCGCGGGGTTTGGCAGCACGGAAATGCCGATCCGCTTAACGCGAGGGCCGTCATCGTGATGGATCAGATACTGACATTCAGTTGGATTATCGTAAAAATCATTTTTATTTTGGTACCGTTGATGGTGGCGGTGCTTTACATCACCTGGGCAGAACGAAAAGTCATTAGTTACATGCAAGGGCGCATTGGGCCGAATCGTGTGGGATGGCGTGGATTTTTTCAACCCATTGCCGATGCCATAAAATTATTGCATAAAGAGGTGATTTTTCCTTCGGCGTCTAATCGATATTTATTTGTGATCGCCCCAATGCTTTCGATTACCCCCGCATTAGCCGCATGGGCGGTTATTCCGTTTGCGGATGGTTGGGTATTAGCGAATGTGAATGCGGGAATCTTATATTTATTTGCGATGACTTCGTTGGGAGTTTACGGAATTTTAGTGGCCGGTTGGGCGTCGAATTCCAAATACGCTTTCTTTGGTGCGTTACGTTCATGCGCGCAAGTGGTGTCGTATGAAATCGCGTTAGGATTTACCTTGGTCGGCGTTTTATTGGCGACGGGCACCATGAATTTATCGGAAGTGGTGTCACGTCAACACGGTGGATTTTGGCATTGGTATTGGCTGCCGTTATTACCTTTGTTTGTGGTGTATTGGATTTCGGGTGTTGCGGAAACCAATCGTGCACCCTTTGACGTCGCGGAAGGAGAATCCGAAATCGTTGCTGGTTTTCACGTAGAATATTCCGGTATGGGATTTGCAGTTTTCTTTTTAGCCGAATACGCCAACATGATTTTGGTGAGTGCTGTAGCGGCACTCATTTTTTTAGGAGGGTATTTATCTCCGTTTGAAGGCATACCCGGTTTAGAAACGCTCTTCGCGTGGGTGCCGGGTGTGATTTGGTATGTGCTTAAAATGGCGTGTTTTATGTTTTTGTATTTTTGGATGCGCGCTACTTTTCCGCGTTATCGCTACGACCAAATTATGTATTTAGGTTGGAAAATTCTGATTCCGGTTACATTGGTGTGGTTGGTGATTGTTGCCCTTGCGGTACAATTTCATATTGGATATTGGTTTAAGTGAGAATTGCATGCAAGTCGTAAAACGTATCATAAAACGCTTCACTCTGTGGGAACTGCTCAAAGGTCTTCGAGTGACTTTACGCTATTTTTTCCGACGTAAAGTGACGATTCAATATCCCGAAGAAGAAACGCCAACGTCCCCCCGTTTTCGTGGTATGTTGGCTTTGCGTCGATACCCCAACGGTGAAGAACGCTGTATCGCGTGTAAATTATGTGAAGCCGTTTGTCCCGCATTAGCCATTACCATTGAAGCAGGCCCACGTGAAAAAGATGGTTCACGTCGTGCAACGCGTTACGATATTGATGCCTTTAAGTGCATTAATTGCGGATTTTGTGAAGAAGCGTGTCCCGTTGACGCCGTGGTTGTGACCCCGGAAATGCATTATCACATTGCCAATCGGGGTGAAAATATTTTAACGAAAGAGAAACTGTTGATGATCGGCGATCGCTATGAAAAGCAACTCGCGCAGACGCGGGGTCAGGATAAAGACTATCGGTAGGGATCCAGGAAAAAAAGAGGTTTAAAACAACATGGTATTTCCCATTTACCCAGTGATATTTTACGTTTTTGCCGTGATTTTAGTCACAGCGGCGACGCTGGTGATTACTGCACGCAATCCGGTGCGTTCCATTTTATTTTTAGTCTTAGCATTTGTTGCTTCAGCGGTATTATGGATGTTGATTCAAGCAGAGTTTCTGGCGTTAGTATTAATCTTTGTTTATGTGGGCGCCGTCATGACGTTGTTTTTGTTTGTTGTCATGATGCTGAATATCGATCTTTCCTATTTGAAAGAAAAATTCGTACGCTATTTGCCACTGGGTTTAGTAGCAATGATTCTTTTAGTCGTATTCATGGTGGTTGCCGTTAGCCCACGTCATTTAGGAGTGGCGCATCAAACGTTACTCCATTTCGGTTCAGATTATAACAACACCCAATCGATGGGGACTTTGCTGTATACCGATTATATTTTACCTTTTGAAATCGCTGGATTAATTTTATTAGTCGCCATCGTGGCCGCCATTACGCTCGCCTTTCATGGTCGAAAACCAGGAACAAAATCGCAGCATTTGAATGAACAACACAAGGCACAAAAGCAAACGCGTTTACGCCTTGTTAAAATGAAGGCGGAAAAATCATGATACCGTTGAGTGCTTATTTAATTTTAGGAGCGATGGTGTTTGGCTTAGGATTTGCGGGCATCCTCATTAACCGAAAAAATCTGATTGTATTACTCATGTCGATTGAGTTAATGCTACTGGCCGTCAATACTAATTTTATCGCGTTTTCACAGTATCTCCGTGTCGGTATGGGGGAGATTTTTGTTTTTTTCATTTTAACGGTTGCTGCTGCAGAATCCGCGATCGGTTTAGCGATTTTGGTGCTGTTCTACCGCAACAACGGCAATATTAATGTTGATGAAATGAATACACTAAGGGGTTAACGTGCAGGTTTTATATATTTTAACGCTGATGACCGTTTTTGCGCCCTTACTGGGTTGTTTGGTGGCGGGTCTCGGTGGAAAATCCATTGGAAAACGAGGCGCGCACTGGATCACGATTTTGCTGATGCTGGTGTCGTGCATCGGTGCCGCGATGATTTTTAAAACCGTGACCGTCGACAATCAATCGTTGTACGTCAATTTGTATCATTGGGGCTTTAGCGGGAAATATGAATTCAATATGGGCTTTATGATTGATCGCTTGTCGGCCGTTATGATGATGTTAGTCACGGTGGTAGCGACCATCGTGCATATTTACAGCGTCGGTTATATGGAAGGGGATCCGGGTGATCAACGCTTTTTTTGTTATGTTTCCATGTTTACTTTTTCCATGCTGTTATTAGTCTCTGCGAATAATTTTTTGCAACTGTTTATCGGATGGGAAGGGGTGGGTTTAGTTTCTTATTTGCTGATCGGTTTTTGGTTTGAAAAAGAATCCGCGGCACAAGGTAGTTTAAAAGCGTTTATCGTCAATCGGGTGGGTGATTTTGGTTTTATATTAGGGTTGGCAGCGATTCTCGATTATTTTGGCAGTCTTGATTACCAAACGATTTTTTCCCATGCGGATATCGTGAGCGGTTTGACGATAAGCATTTTCCCCAATACGGCGTGGTCGGTGATGACGGTGATTTGTATTTTATTATTTATCGGTGCAATGGGAAAATCCGCGCAAATGCCGTTGCACGTGTGGTTACCCGAATCCATGGAAGGTCCAACGCCTATTTCTGCACTCATTCATGCGGCAACCATGGTGACGGCGGGTGTTTTTATGGTAGCGCGTATGTCACCTTTATTTGAATTATCCGAAGTGGCATTGAGTGTCGTGTTAATCATTGGCGCGACCGGGGCATTATTGACTGGGTTACTGGCTTTTGTGGAGTTCGATATTAAACGCGTGATTGCGTATTCCACCATGTCACAGTTGGGTTACATGATGGCGGCGGATGGGGCTTCTGCTTTTTCAGCGGGAATTTTTCATCTAATTAATCACGGCTTTTTTAAAGCCTTACTTTTTTTGGCGGCTGGTTCGGTGATTATTGCTATGCATCATGAACAAGATTTGCGAAAAATGGGAAATCTCAAAAAATATTTACCGCTCACAGGGATTTGTTTTTTAATCGGTGCGTTGTCGCTGGCCGCGATTCCCCCTTTTTCGGGTTATTATTCGAAAGATGCTATCATCGAAGCCGTGAGTTTATCGACCTTGCCAGGTGCCCATTATGCATATGGGTGTTTGCTTATCGGTGCTTTTGTGACAGGGTATTATATTTTTCGTGCCTATTTTATGGCATTTCATACGAAAGAACGTATGGATGAAGACGTTCGCCGTCATTTACACGAAACCGCGTGGACGATACGCGGCTCCTTGATGGCGTTGGCGATTCCTTCTCTGGTGTTGGGATTACTCCTGGTTCATTGGTTTTTGTATGCGACTCCCGATTTGTTGGGGGATAGTGTAACCGTGTTGCCGCAATATCAGGTGCTGGGTGAAATGCAAGCGAGCTTTCAGGGAGTGTGGAGGATGACGCTCCATGCGGTGCAGAGTGTCCCTGTTTGGTTTGCGTTGGCGGGTATTTTTATGGCGTGGCTGAACGTCATGATCATGCCGAAAATTCCGATCTTTTTACAGCGGTATTTTCCTCTCTTACATACTTTTTTAGTCAAACAATATGGCTTTGAAGCCTTTAATCATTTCTTTTTTGTGCGTGGTACACGCTTTCTCAGCAATTTTTTCTATCAAAATGCCGACTTAAAATTAATCGATCACTATATGGTGGATGGTACGGGGCGAAATGTCTCGCGCATTTCACGCTTTTTTCGTTTTCTGCAATCCGGTTATTTATATCATTATGCGTTTGCCATGATCATTGGTTTATTGGTCTTTTTATTTTGGTTATTAGTGGGATAAATTCATGTTACAACACATACCCATACTCAGTGTTTTAATTTGGCTTCCGATTATTGGCGCCGTTCTTGTTGCAGCACTTCGTAAACCGGAGCAAGTGCAACAAGCACGTCTTCTGGCGGTGACGATTTCTGTTTTGAATTTAGCGCTTTGTTTACCGATGTATTTGGATTTTGATGGCAGTACGGCAGCCATGCAGTTTACCGAATATGCGACGTGGATACCGGCGTTAAAAATTCATTATTCCTTGGGGGTGGATGGTATTTCCATGCCGCTCGTGGTGTTAACCTGCTTCACAACCCTTTTGGTTGTTATGGCGTCTTGGACCATGGTTAAAGTGAAAGTACCACAATATTTGGCGACCTTTTTAGTAACGCAAGGGGCTATTGTGGGTGTGTTTACCTCATTGGATGCCATGTTATTTTATTTTTTCTGGGAAGCGATGTTAATCCCCATGTATCTCAGCATTGGTATTTGGGGAATGGAACGACGCTCGTATGCCGCGATTAAATTTTTTATTTATACTTTTTTTGGTTCGGCGTTGTTGCTGATGGCGATTTTATATCTGCGAATGACTTCGCAAACCTTTGATATTTTACATTATTACCAAATGCACATGAGCATGAATGTACAGATTTTTATTTTTGTGGCCTTCTTGATTGCGTTTGCGATTAAAGTTCCGATGTGGCCCGTGCACACCTGGTTACCTGACGCGCATACTGAAGCCCCTGTGGGTGGTTCGGTGATTTTAGCGGCATTAATGTTGAAATTAGGTGGCTACGGATTTTTACGTTTTAGTTTACCCATCGTTCCCGATGCGTGTCGGCACTTGCAGTGGCTGATGATTGTGTTGTCGTTAATTGCTATCGTCTACATTGGGTATGTGGCTATTGCGCAAACCGATATGAAAAAATTGATTGCCTATTCATCGGTGGCGCACATGGGATTTGTTACGCTCGGTTGCTTTCTGATTTATTTAATTGTTGACCGCACGGGAAATTGGCAAGCCGCTTATTTGGGATTAGAAGGCGCCATGGTGCAAATGCTCTCGCATGCATTTGGTGCCGGTGCGATGTTTTTGGCATTTGGTATCTTGTATCAGCAACTCCATACGCGATATATTCGCCATTTTGGAGGTATTGCAAAGACCATGCCGATTTTTTCCGCGTTTTTTATGGTATTTGCGATGTCCAATGTTGGTTTACCGGGAACATCGGGGTTTGTGGGCGAATTTATGGTGATCCTCAGCAGTTTTAAGGCGAGTTTTTGGGTTACTTTTTTCGCAGCGTCGACGCTCGTGATTGGTGCCACTTACACGTTATGGATGTATAAACGTGTGTTCTTTGGCCCTGTCACCAACGAAGCGGTTGAGAAACTGCAAGATGTGAAAGGGGTGGATGTTTTAATTTTTGTGATGTTGACCATCGCGGTTGTTTGGATTGGTGTTTATCCCCATTCATTGTTAAATGTTTTTCACGCGACGGTGGGTAACTTATTACAAATCAGCATGCAGTCGCATTTAGGTTAGGAGAAACAGTGTGATGAATCCCACTTCCAATAACGTGGTGCCTATTATCCCAGAAATCTTTATGACGGTAATGGCGTTAGTCATTTTGTTGACGGGGGTGTTTGCTGAGCACGGCCGAAAAGTAACGTTTTATCTTGCGCAATGCACTTTAGTAGTCACCCTCGTGTTAACGCTCTTCACGTTTGTGGAATTTGATTTTAAACAAGTCGTATTAACGTTTCACAACAGTTTTGTGCTCGATCCTTTAGCCGTTATTTTAAAAGTTTTTATTTTGATCGCGGTGTTTTTTACTTTTCTTTATTCGCGGCTTTACAATGAGTTTCGTAAAATTTCGGCCAATGAATTTTATGTATTAGGTTTGTTATCAACGATTGGCATGATGATTCTGGTTTCATCACACAATTTATTGACAATATTTTTGGGCGTTGAACTTTTATCGCTACCAACGTATGCCATGGTCGCGATGCGTCAAAAAGAAAATCGTTGTGTTGAAGCAGCGATGAAATATTTTATTATCGGTGCGTTAGCCACGGGAATGTTGTTGTATGGATTTTCCATGATTTTTGGTGCCACGCAATCGTTAGACATTCGAGAAATTGCAGATCATTTTGCTTTAAATCCGATTGGCAGCAACAACATTGCTATTTTTGGTTTGGTGTTTGCGGTTGCAGGTCTTGCCTTTAAATTGGGCGCTGCGCCTTTTCACATGTGGGTGCCGGATGTGTATGATGGAGCGCCGAGTTCTGTGACGTTATTTATTTCTACCGCACCCAAAATAGCGGGTTTTGGTATGATGATTCGTTTGCTCGTTGGCGCTTTACCTGCGCTGCAGGTGCAATGGCAAGAGATGTTAATCGTGTTATCGCTTTTATCCATGGGCCTGGGTAATTTTGCTGCGATTGTGCAATCGAATCTTAAACGCATGTTGGCGTATTCTTCTATTGCACATGCGGGTTATATGTTGTTAGGGGTGATCTGTGCGACGCCACGAGGCTATGCCGCCAGTCTGTTTTACACCATTACTTATACGATCATGACCTTGGGCGCTTTCGGTATTATCGTGTTAATGAATCGTGCGGGCATTGAAGTCGAAAACATCGATGATTTTCGTGGCTTGAACAATCGCCATCCGTGGTTAGCGTTCATTATGCTGATGGTCATGTTTTCTTTAGCGGGTGTGCCGCCGCTGGTCGGTTTTATCGCAAAAGTAGGTTTATTGGAAGCCCTCATTCGCGTGCATTTAGTATGGCTTGCGGTGCTTGCGATTTTATTCGCGATTATTGGGGCTTACTATTATTTACATGTGGTCAAAGTCATGTATTTCGAACGCCCGACGGAAACAGCGTCCGTGAAGGATGATTTGCGTGTTAGTACGGGGAGTTTAGTGGCGATCACTTTAAACGGAATTGCGGTATTGCTTTTGGGTGTTTTGCCGGGTACGTTATTTACGCTGTGTCATTTTGCATTTTCTGTTATTTGACATTTGTCTTACGGCACGCATAGCTTTTCAGATAAATATTTTGGTGAAAATGATCGTGCCATTAGAAGCCAACCCTCTCCTAGCCTCTCCCGCAGGCGGGAG
>MGOZ01000007.1:18979-19552 GCA_001797285.1 Coxiella sp. RIFCSPHIGHO2_12_FULL_42_15 | reverse complement strand
TTCCGTGAGATTGGTCTTCATCTGAGCTATAACAGCTCATAATAAAAGGAAAGATTTTAAATGACGAAGCAGAAAAAAATACGTTGTGCATGGGTTAATGAGGATCCCATTTATATAGATTATCATGATCATGAGTGGGGCGTCCCAATTTATGATGATCGCTTGTTATTTGAATTTCTAATTTTAGAAGGCATGCAAGCAGGATTGAATTGGTTAACTATTTTAAAAAAACGAACTCATTTCCGATCTGCTTTTAATCAATTTGATATCAAACAGATTGCGAAATATGATCAAAGAAAAATTGACATGCTGCTCACTAATCCGGGAATTATACGCAATAGACTTAAAATTCAGGCAGCCATCACTAATGCAAATGCCTGTTTGAAAATCAAAGAAGAGTGGGATAATAGTTTCTCGGACTATATTTGGCAGTTTACAAACGGCAACCCTATCCAAAACCATTGGAAAAATCACAGCCAAGTACCAACCTCAACACCGCTTTCCGATAAGCTATCTATAGACTTGAAACAACGGGGTTTCAAATTTGTCGGTACAACAATTTGCTATGCATTT
>MGOZ01000007.1:0-18958 GCA_001797285.1 Coxiella sp. RIFCSPHIGHO2_12_FULL_42_15 | reverse complement strand
AATGATCACACAACGAATTGTTTTCGCTATAAAGAATTAAAAAAGAGTAAATTGCTCCAACTACGATCATAATATTAAAAAATTAATGCCTAAATTTCGGCGGTGGAAGACTGATAAGGACCTTATAATAACGCCTATTTGAATGATTGGTAACAATAATGATTACGATTTCTGATATAAAAAAATATTACCGAGCGCTGATTTCGAAAAATCCTAAATATGAGGGTATCTTTTACGTAGGCGTTAAAACTACAGGTGTTTTTTGTCGTCCTACTTGTCCTGCAAGAAAACCTAAATTCTCCCATTGTGAATTTTTTAAGACAGCTAAGGATGCACTTTTGGCTTCCTATCGACCCTGTAAGCGTTGTCAGCCACTTTCCAATCCCAACCAAGTTTCAGAACTTATTCAACGGTTAGTAAAAGCAATCGAAGAAAATCCAGAAAAACGCTGGAAAGATAGCGATTTCAAAAATCTATCTATTGATGCATCAACCGCTCGTCGTCAGTTTAAGAAAAGATTTGGAATGACGTTTGTTGAATATGCTCGAGCTCGGCGCTTAGGAATTGCAATGAAACAAATCAGAGGAGGGGAGAAAGTAATCAATGCTCAAGTTTCAAGTGGATATGAATCGGGTAGTGGTTTTAGAGATGCATTTTATCGCATCATGGGTAAGCCGCCATCATTGGGAGATCATTGTAATATTTTAAAAGCAGCATGGTTGGACACACCTCTAGGTCCCATGATCGCTATCACAGACGAAGAAGCACTTTACCTTTTAGAATTTATTGATCGTCGTGGCTTAGAACTTGAAGTCGAACGACTCAGAAAACGAACGAAATCTGCTATCATACCTGGCAACACAGAACTAATTAATACAATAGAAAAGGAATTAAATTTATATTTTCATGGTAAGCTGCGAGAATTTAAAACACCTCTATTTTTAATCGGGTCATCTTTCCAAAAACGTGTTTGGGAGGCATTAAAAAAAATTCCTTATGGTGAAACTCGATCATATTTAGATATAGCAAAAGTAGTTGGAAATGATACTGCATTTCGTGCCGTTGCACGCGCAAATGGTGCAAATCAAATTGCTATTGTTATCCCATGCCATCGCGTTATCAATGCAAATGGCGATTTAGGCGGATACGGTGGTGGTCTCTCACGTAAACAGTGGTTACTGGAACAGGAAAGAAATTGGAACGGCATGAAATAAATTTAATGAGGTATCAAATGGACGTAAAAAAATTTTTTCAAGAAATGTATTTTCATATTTGGCAGGGTAATGATTTAAGTAAGATTGATGATTTTTATGCAAACGATTTTGAAGAAACTGTTTGTGTAAGTGATGAAAATAAACAGCCGATTGAACTTACAATGGCCTATAATGATATTGTCAAACAAGCAAAGTGGCAAAAAAATAATTATCAAAATACAACCATTGATATTAAAAAAATTGTAGCAGGTGTTGATAACCATATTTCTGTGAATTTTTATTCATCATCAATTTACAAAAAAACTGGTGAGCTACGACATCGCTGTGTATGTGGAATATGGCGCCTTAATCAAGAGAATAAAATTGATCGGGTTTGGGCAGTTGTAACGCCATATTATCCTATCTAAAGTGTTTTATATGATTAATCTTCAGGAAATTGTTTCGCGCTGTTAGGTATGATGATGCCTGGAAGTTTTCGAGTAACCCAAACATGAACTGCATTAGAAACATCGATCGGCTCATCAAGTGATCCACCTTTAATTGAGATCGTTTCTGATATAGGATCAGATTCATGCCAAAGGCGTGATCCACAGATCGGGCAGAATGCGCATTTGAGTTTTCGTCCGCTATCTGTACAACGACACCAATATTTAGGTATGCCTTGTGTTACTTTAAAACCGGAACGTGGAACTTCAAGCGTTATGCCAAAAGCCGAAGCAGATTGTTTTTGACATTCCCTACAATGGCAAATATACAGTGCAAGAGGTTCTCCAACACTTTGATAACATCCGGTATAAAATCTGAAGTAAAATTAAGCCATAATTCCCTCCATTTGTAAATTCATTCTCCCCCAATTTGTCTTTTGGCGGGTTAATGTAAACGGGCTTTAATTTTTTTAACGTTGGCATTTTGTGGTTGAAACGCGCTGGGGTTTTCTCATAAGCATTCAACAAGATTTCATGCCTTCTTTTTAAAATCTCATCCGCTTGACCCAAATGAACCGATGCTGGTTTTAAAAATAAAATGCCAGAATGATAATGAATGTTATCATACCAGTTAAAAAACCTGGGCGAGTTGGCATGTGCAAAATGGAACGAGCTTACAGGAGTTGCAGTTATTGGGTGGCTGGTCGAATTTTAGTATGGTATTGCGTTACGCACATCTCTCGAGTGCGCATTTAAGAGAAGCGGCTTCGAGAATTTGCGTGACAAATTCCCTACAAGGAGCGATTGGGGGATAAATTGGGAAAAAGAGTTCTTGTGTAACCACTTGATATTATTGGGGAATTTTGTGGGCCCACTAGGACTTGAACCTAGGACCAAAGGATTATGAGTTCTAAATTTGCTCTTTTTAGCACCTTTTAAGCGCTTTGAAATCTTTGGATATTTCTATAAAAACTAATTGAAATCAATAAATTATGCCTTATAATGCATTCTACAGTCTTGGAATGCTTTTTAAGCCTTGTGTCTACATGGCGTCTACATGAGAAATAAATATGAAGTTGACGAAGCGATTAGTCGAGAGCTTTTCTTCCCCGGATAATCAGCAAATTTTTATTCGTGATGATGAACTCAAGGGGTTTGCATTGCGTGTAACGCCCTTGGGCGCTAAATCTTTTATTATTGAAAAGCGGATAAAGGGTGTGGTGAAGCGAATTACCTTAGGCAAATATCCAGAAATAACGGTGGAGCAAGCGCGGCGTGAAGCTCAGAAATTATTAGGTAAAATCGCGACGGGAATTGACCCTTTGGCAGAAAAAAAAGAGCTTGAGCGTAGCCACATTACGGTACTTGAAGTATTTAATGAGTACTTGAAAACCCGAAAAAATTTGAAAGCTACCACCGTACTGGATTATCAGCGTGTCATGCAGGTTGCCTTTTCAGACTGGAAAAATAAGGCATTATCCAGCATCAGTAAAGAAATGGTGGCTAAGCGTCATGCGGAATTAGGAAAAGCGAGCCATGCTCGAGCCAATCTCGCGATGCGGGTTTTAAGGGCCTTATTTAATTTTGCAATCAATCAATATGAAAAAGAAGATGGTAAGCCTATTTTTACGTACAATCCTGTGAATAAATTATCACACACCAAAGCTTGGTATCGTGTGGATCGTCGGCAAACGTTAATTAAATTGCATGAATTACCCAAATGGTATGCTGCTGTAGCCACGTTAGAGGGCGCGCATGCTGGCCTTCGTGTTAATACGGTCAGAGATTATTTGTTATTTATGCTTTTTACTGGACTTCGACGCGAAGAAGGCGCTCGCTTGCAGTGGAAGCATGTTGATTTACACGGTAAGACCATTACGATCCCGGATACTAAGAATAATCAACCCCATGTTTTGCCATTATCCGATTATTTACATCCGTTATTAAACCGGTGTTTTCAGCATAAAATAAATGAGTACGTATTTCCTGGCAGTGGCAAGGTCGGTTATATTATCGAACCGCGTAAAACGATGACCAAGATTACTGAATTGACGGGTATCGAATTTACTTTGCATGATTTGCGCCGTACTTTTATCACCATTGCGGAATCTCTGGATATTCCAGTTTACGCACTGAAGCATTTGCTCAATCATAAAATGAAATCGGATGTTACCGCAAGTTATATCGTTATGGATGTTGAGCGCTTGCGAGAGCCTATGCAAAAAATCACGAATTATATTTTGAGTTTGGTTAGTGAGAAACACAGGAATGTTTTACTATTGCCATCCAAGCGCCAAATCAAAGAAGGGGTGATCAATGAGTAAAATTTTAGAGAAGAAGGAAGACTCATTAACTTTGGACAAGAACTACAGAAATTTTTTGGTTGATATTAAAGAGCGCTTGTGCAAAGCGCAGGTGCGAGCAGCATTAGCTGTGAATGTGGAATTAGTGCAGTTCTATTGGCAGGTTGGCGCCGATCTTATTGAAAAGCAAAAAGCGTATCAATGGGGAGAAGGGTTTTTAACCCAGCTTTCGCATGATATGCGGGAGGTTTTCCCTGGAATACAGGGGTTTTCTGTCACCAATTTAAAGCGTATGAGGCGATTTGCTTTGCATTATCCAATTGGGCCACAGGCTGTGGCCCAATTACCTTACATCAAATACATTTGGCACGATAGAGAGTGCTGATGGACATGAAAAAAGTTTAATATTCAAAGGAAAATTTTATGGACCGTAACCAACCTTATAATGATTTACCTTTATTGCCACCCAAAATTGATCTTGATGATCCGAGAATCTTGCGTAAAGCGATCAATGCTAACCGTCGTCTTGCTGAGCTAAAGGGTGCTGTTTTATCAATTCCAAATCAGGATATTTTAGTTAATGGCATTGTGCTTCAAGAGGCAAGATTATCATCTGAAATTGAAAATATTGTTACCACTAACGATGAGCTTTATCGAGCTGCCGCGGATAAAAGCTTAACGAAAGATCCAAAAACAAAAGAGGTTTTACGTTACCGCGAAGCTTTATGGCACGGTTTAAATGTATTAGAGACAAAACCATTATCGACGAATTTATTTATTGAAGTAGTATCTATTATTAAAGAAACAGGGATGAGTATTCGCAAAGTCCCAGGCACTAAAATTGCTAGCCAAGAAGAAATTATTTACACGCCTCCTGAAGGTGAGTCTATTATCCGTGACAAACTATCAAATCTTGAAAAGTTTATTCATGCTGACGATCATATTGATTCATTAATTAAGTTAGCAATTATGCATTATCAGTTTGAGGCCATTCACCCATTTACTGATGGTAATGGTCGTACTGGGAGAATTATTAATATTTTATTTCTAGTTGAAAAGGGATTGCTTGACAACCCAATTTTATTTTTGAGTCACTACATTCTAAAAAATAAGGCGCAGTATTACCAGTGTCTGCGTCGCGTTACTGAAAATTCAGCCTGGGTTGAGTGGATTAGTTATATGCTCGATGCTGTTGAAGTCACTGCTAAGGAAACACAAGAACGAGTTGTTAACATTTTAGAAGCTATGGATAAAGCTAGAGAATTAGTGCGTACCAAGGTACCTAAAATTTACAGCAAGGATTTGATTGAGACTATTTTTATGCATCCCTATTCAAAGGTTCAATTTCTCGTAGATGTGGGCCTCGCTAAACGCCAAACGGCCGCAGCCTATTTAAAACAGTTGGAGGAGCTGGGATTGTTGAGAGTTGAGAGGGTGGGTAAGGAACAATACTATATCAACACTCGATTGGTGCAAATATTAAGCAAGTAACCCATTGATTTAATTGCTTTGATAGAACGTGTCGAAAAAATCAAAAAAAATCGACACGTTCTCAGGACGTGTCGATTCAATCGACATGTCCTATTTTTGGTTGAAATGGCACTTGACGGATAGCTAACAGCTTCAGAACAGTCTTCGGAAGTAGCAGCGAAAAAGGACAAATTAACTCTTGACAAACCTTAAAAAATAATTATACTTCTTTCAAAGTATTTCATAGTGGGTGTAAAACCCATCTCTTTTTTTTCGTCAGTCTTCAGAATTAAATAAAACAGACAATTCATCCAAAGAAGAGCGGCAATAACATTTTTTTCAAAACATTTTTGCGATTTAAAATAGCAAGGCTTTCTGACCATAACTTTATAACGCTTTTATATCCTCAAACCCTGGGCGTTAGCCCAGGAACTTTACGCAATGGGGGTTTCCCAAGGGGGAGAAAGCGAATTCTCCCCCTTGGGTCGCCGTCCGCGAGGGTTTCCCGAGCAGGCGAAATTCATATGGGAAAAATACCCCGGGCGTAAGCCCGGGGATTTTTATAAAAAATCTCACCCATTTCTAAAAATATCACACGCAATTCAACCATTCATTTAATCCCACCAAACGGAATCTTTACCCAGAATGGCAGACTTTGCGAAATGGGTAATGGCAGCGGAATATGATTCCAGTGAATTTCAGCGCGGTGAATTTATTCATGCGTACCAACAAAATTTACTGGAAAATTCAACTCGAGAGGTACCTTGCGTCTTGTTGGGAAACAGAAGCAGCCAACGTCGGCCGAGCAGTTATCTGCCACTACAAGCCATTACGGAACTGGCCGCTGGCCTCTGCAATCCCCGCACAAAATTTGTAGTAAAGCCTGTTGTTTTTGCTTGATAAAAATCTCGAGTATGCGAGCGGCCCGGCAACCCGCCCCAAGTCCCAGCGGCACCCGGGTCCGGGCCCCCCCCACGCCTCCTCCACCCCAATAATCAAATCCCAACGATCTAAAATCTTTCATTTTAATTTCTAGATGGGTAACACTATTCCAGGCGTGCGTAAACTTAAAAGAACCTAGAAAAGGCTTTCGTTCTTCAACCAAATAATAGAGGCCCTGGGCGAATGCCTGAAGATCACGGGCGGGGGAATAACACTGAACATAGCCAATGCCTTGAATGCAGAATAAATCTCTTTGATCCCATGTCGTAAAGGTATTAAAGCACTCATCATACAGGTGAAATGCTTCTTGCAGATAAAATGGGTTGGACACGGGGTCTTTTTTATTATTAATGCTTAAGTCTTTAATCTTTTCTCGAAAGGCTCTAATGGCTTGGCCAAGTTCAGAATCAGCCTGCTTTTGGCTTAACATCGTTTTTACGTCAGTTGCGCTGGCTGCACTTATTGTAGTGATCAGTGGCCGGAGTGTTTCTTCCTTAAACTTCAACGCTTCTTTTTTCTGTTTCTCAATATGGGCCTCTATTCCCTCTGGAAAGATTGCCTTAATTTGCGTTTGCATTGCTTCCAAACCGCCGGGAATTTGTTCAAAATAACTTTTAAATAATTCGCACAGTATTTCATTTCCCGTGCAGAGCGCCGCTTGAAAAGGGGTTCTTTCTTTAAAAGACTTGCCCGAAAGTTCTGTGACTTCATTTACTACTGGCTTACAGAGTAAATCAGTTAATCTTTCGGGGTGGGTTTTTGCTTGCTCAAGCAACGCTTTTACTTCCTTTTGATTGTTCCAAAGAACGCGGTGCATCAGCTTTTCTCGTCTTACGTGAGGCAACCAATCTTGTCTAAAAATGCTCGATGTTTTGGTGAATGTATCTCTGTCTTGAAGCGATAAATACGGCTCCAGTACTTGAGTAAGCACCGTTTGCACCTGCGCATTGAGGGGTTCTTCTACAGGTGGGTTTTTTTTAAAAAACAGACTATTCCAGAATCTCATCGGGAGTGAGGACTGCCGCTTATGGGCTGTTTCAGAAAGTGGAGACACTTCTTGTTTTTGCATTACTTGATCCGATAAAGAAGGCGTTGTTCCGTTATCAGTGTTTGCTTCCGAAATTAAAAAAGGGGTTGTTATTGCAGGTTCTTCACTTCTGGCACCTGGCCTGGGGGGTTTTACCCACACAACAAAGCGACCCCAAAAGCTTTTGATTTTATTGGTGAATTGACTGAAAAATTTCATCCGTCAAGCCTCTTTGGTTGATTATTTCATAGGAACAGCATACTGGGTAAAAATTAATTAAGTGTTAAATTGAGAAAAAAAACAAAATAATTTTTATTTAAGGATATATAACACCACGCCACGTAAACTTTAGGGACGTTGCCTAATTTCATTTCTTTTTATAAACCAAGTTCTGAGTTTTAATCAGAATCAGGCAGGGGCCTCGTATGGGGTCCGTCTAAAACCTTACCGTGATACCGTTGATAAACTCACCATCGGCGTTGGTCGCAATCTTGATGATGCTGGTCTATCCGAAGAGGAGGCGTTTTATTTGCTCGATAATGATATTCAAAAAATTACCGCTCAACTTAAAACCATACCAACCTACTGCAACCTTGATCCTCGAAAACAAATTGCCCTAGCTGACATGGCATTCAACCTAGGCTTTCATGGCATCCTGCGTTTTCAACACATGTGGGCGGCACTAGAAGCGGGTGATTGTGTTGAAGCTGCCAAGGAGATGTTAAACTCTACCTGGGCTGCAAAAGCACCCAATCGAGCACGAGAACTTGCAAGTCTCGTTAAATAAAGATATCGCACCATTCACACCGCGCGACTTGAGAAGAATCGCAGCCACTAACATGACGACGATAGGCACACCTCGCCTGGTAGTAAGTAAGTATTGAACCCTGCTGATAATGCCATCACCGCGATTTATGACTGCCACAGCTATGACGCCGAGAAAAGAAATGCACTTGAAGCCTGGGAAAAAAAGCTCCGACAATTAACCGATAACAGCAAAAACAAAAAATAGCCATTGAATATGTTAATATGCCTGCTATAATATCAATAGGTACTTAATTACTATTTTTATAATTTATATTTATAAGTCAATCAGTTATACGATTATAATTATATTTAAATGTAACTTTTATCCTGTATTTAAAGTTACAAAGGAAAGCTCATGAAATCGGCCAGCGATCTTATTTTACGACGCATTCGTGGCAAACAACGCGGATGGGTATTCACGCCCAAGAGTTTCATTGATCTTGCCCCTCGCGTCACCATTGCCGTCACGCTCCACCGACTTTTAAAAAAAGGCATTATTCGCAAATTAAGTCATGGCATATATGATTTTCCGGTACAACACCCTAAGCTGGGTGTTCTTGCCGCAAATCCCGATGCAATAGCCAAAGCAATTGCCTTGAAAACAGGCGACAACATTCAGCCAAGCGGCGCGAGACTTGCCAATCTACTAGGGCTAGATACTCAAGTACCGGCAAAGTCGACCTATATAACATCAGGAAGCTCAACGCAAAAAAAAATAGGCAAATACCCAATAACACTCAAACACTCAAAATTAATACCCAGCGCCCCATTGAGTGTTAACACCGTAAGAGTTATTAATGCCTTAGATCACCTGGGAAAAGATGGCATTACTGATGATATGGTAAAAAAATGCAAAAAAATTCTGTCTCAAAAAGACAAATCGCAACTTAAAAAAAATATGGCCAAATTGCCGGCCTGGATAATTCCATTCATCTTAAAAATCATAGGAAAATAAAATGAAAGAACTGCTTTCTGCATCTAGAACTGAACGAGCGCAACTATTCCAAGAAGCCACGGATCGTTCCCCCAACATTCGAAACCCGATTATTATTGAAAAAGATTTTTGGGTATGCTGGACACTCAATCAGATATTTTCAAGCGCTGCTCTTTCACCTCACATTACTTTCAAAGGGGGCACCTCCCTCTCAAAATGCTACAACATCATTGACCGCTTTTCGGAAGATATTGACTTAACGCTGGCAAAACAATATATCGGCATCACTGGTGACAATGATCCAATCTCAGCTGCGACACCAAGTCAACGTGGCAAACGCTTAGAGCAGCTGAGTGACGCAGTTAAAATTAAAATAGCTACTGATGTTAATCCAATACTAACTGAACAATTTAGAAAAAATATCTCCCCTTATTTTAGTGATACAGAATGGAAATTAACTACTGACGACAAAGATGCGCAAAGTCTTATTTTCCACTATCCAAGCTGTCTGGAAAAAATATCAGATGGATACATTGATATCTCAATCAAACTGGAATTTGGCGCTCGTGGCGACAACAGCCCTTGCGAGTCAAAAACGCTAACAACTTACGCGCAACAGCTTTTACCTGAATTGTTTGAAGCACCGCCAGTGATAAAAGTAACTTCTTTAACCGCCAAGAGAACGTTTTGGGAGAAAGTAACATTGCTTCATGCCGAGTATCACCGCGACCTGCAAAAGCCACTCCCTAGCCGAATGTTCCGCCATTATTATGACATTACCATGCTCGACCAGAAAAATCTCACTCAAGACGCCCTGCGAGACATCGCGTTATTAAACGATGTGGTTAAGAATAAAGTCATTTACTTTCCATCCAAGTGGGCAAACTATGACGAAGCAAAAATTGGCAGCATGCGGTTATATCCAAATGAGGCCTTCATTGAATCACTAAAGCAAGATAGCCAAAGAATGACTGACATGTTTTTTGGTGATGCGCCTGATTTTGAGAAAACCCTGTCTGAAATAAAGCGGATTGAAGACGTTATTAATCAGAAATAACTGAATAATCTCGCAAATAATAAAACGATTGCGACCATCTTTTACAAAAGAAGCTGGGTGGAAGGCTGGGGCACTGGTACAGCAGGGCCAGCGCACGCTGTCTAATAAAAAATTAAGCTTTAATAGGCTCTAATCTACCAAAATTCCATGCTTTTGATTTTAACCAAGTTAAGATGCGAAGATTATACTATAAAAATAGTGGTTTTCGCATCTTTTTTTCGAATTTTCTAATAAAAATTCGTTGCCTTGACTTCGGGTAACTGAAATTTCTTTGTAAAATCTAATCCAGATAATAGCCAGCTGAGTTGATCGCGAGTCAGCTCAAGCGCTTGATCTGAAACAGCGGGAAATTTTAATTTCCCTTCTTCGAGTCGTTTGTAGCATAACCAAAAGCCATTTCTATCCCACCATAAAACTTTTATTTTATTGGCGTGACGATTGCGAAATAAGAACAACTGCCCTGAGACGGGGTTTAATTTCAAGTGATCTGAAATCAGTATGACGATTCCGTCTGTCTGTTTCCTGAAATCAATAGGCTTTGGGTAAAGCCAAATCGGTGTCGTGTAGGTCGGCATCATAATGATTTCTCCCCCTGCAAAATAAAGCGTAGCGCTTCTTCTGAATGAATACGTAAGCAACGGCCGCTATTCAAAACAATCGTGCCCAAAATTTTCGGTTCATCTAAAATTTCTTTGCTGACAGCAGTATTGTGCCTAAAAATTTTAGCGGAAAATCCGGTGATGTTTTAATTGCGGTGCAAATGGGTATGGAATTAGGCTTAAAACCTTTGCAATCCCTACAAAATATTGCGGTTATTAATGGTCGACCTTGTTTATGGGGCGATGCTTTATTGGCAGTGGTTAAAGCGCATCCTGATTTTGAATATATTCAAGAAACCGAAGAAAATGAAACGGCTATTTGCCGAATTAAACGTAAAAATGAACCTGAGCATATTGCCACCTTCAGCCAAAATGATGCAATCCGTGCTGGTCTTGCTAGTAAAGAGGGCCCCTGGCGGCAATATCCCAAACGCATGCGCCAACTACGTGCGCGTAGTTTTGCATTACGAGATGTTTTTCCGGATGCCTTGCGCGGAATTCAAATGGCTGAAGAAGTGAATGACTATATTGATGTTACTCCACCTACCAGCAGCGCTATAGAATCCGTTAAAACTAAATTGGGATTAACGGAAAAAATAACCGAAAATGGCACGACGCCCATTACATTAGAACAAGTAACCGAAAAAATTAAATTCGCTAACCGTGAATCTGAACTTAAATCAGCCGCAGAACTCGCCAGTTTATTAACTGAAAATGACAAAATTTTAATTCGAGAAATTTACAAGCAAAAAATGATGGAACTGAAATCTCGCATCACAGGAGAACCCCATGAGTCAATGTAAAATTATTTTAGCTGAATTAAAAAAATCGCCATTAACAGCCGCACAAGCTATCGAAAAACATAATATTTATCGTTTAGCTGCACGAATAAACGATCTTAGAAAACGCGGCTATACGATAGCGACTCATATGCATACGACTTATCGTGCAGATGGAAAACGCAGTTATTACGCCGAATACCGCTACATTCATTAAGGAATAATTTATGTTACCTCGATTGATTCGAATGAGGGATGCACCAAAATATCTTGGCATGGATCGGCATCGATTCAATCAAGACGTGAGGCCCTCCCTTATCGAAATTCCCATCGGCAAACAAGGCATCGCTTTTGATTTACTTGACTTAAACGCCTGGGCGGACGAATATAAATCCCGCAGTGGGCGGTCCAAAACCATAAGGAGAACATTATGGGCCGCAAAAGAACACCAGGTCTCTACAAAAGAAAAGGGGTCTGGCACATTGATAAACAAATCCTCGGGCAACGCATTTGCGAAAGCACTCGAACAGCTTCTTTAGCAGAAGCCGAACAAGTCGTTGCAAAACGTACCGAAGAAATACGACAGATAAAAATTTTTGGTGTGCGGCAGAAACGATCCTTTGAAGAGGCGGCTGAACGGTATGTTGCTTTTAATAAGACAAACAGACAATTAAGCGAGACATACAAGAGTTAGGGCGGCTACATACTTACTTCAGTGGTCAGCCGCTAGAGTCAATACATATGGGTAGCCTACAACGCTTTATTGAAGATCGTAAAAAGGAAATGCTGAAAAATCGGACTATTAATTATGCTCTTCAAGTCATTCGCCATTTGCTCAATCAGGCGGCGAGTGAATGGCTCGATGAAGAGGGTATTCCGTGGTTAGAACGACCACCTAAAATTAATCTGTTGCCAGAGCATGATAAACGCGCACCTCGGCCTTTGAGTTGGGACGAACAAGACCGTCTTTTTGCAGAGCTTCCCGCTCTTTTAAAAGAAATGGCTTTGTTCGCTGTTAATACCGGTTGTCGTGATCAGGAAATTTGCCAACTGGAGTGGGCGTGGGAAATAAAAATTCCTGAGCTTAACACCAGTGTGTTTGAACTTCCTGGTTACTATCAAAGCAGTGATGGTAACGCAATTAAATGCACCAAAAATGGGGAGTCTCGTTTGGTGATTCTCAATGATGTTGCGAAAGCGGTTGTTGAACGGCAACGCAATAAACATAAACGTTTTGTATTTGCGCATTGTTATCGTGGTATTTGGCGATCAATGTATGCCATGAATACAAATGGCTGGAAAGCAGCTCGTGTTCGTACAGAATTAACCGATGTGCGCGTCCATGATTTAAGACACACATTCGGTCGGCGATTACGAGCTGTTGGTGTTTCCTACGAAGATCGACAAGATCTTCTGGGACATAAATCCAGTCGGATGACCACGCATTACTCGAATGCTGAGATTAAGAATTTAATTGATGCTGCCAATACAGTGTGTCAAAAACAAGTGAGCACACCCACGTTAAGGGTGATCCAAGGTAGGGCTCTAGGTTCCGCAAAACTCCCGCAAGTGGGTTTTGGGGAAATCGGGCAAAAACCCGCGAAGCCTTGATTTAATTGGTGGGCCCACTAGGACTTGAACCTAGGACCAAAGGATTATGAGACCGGATTATCGTTTATAAATAACATAAAATCAACACCTTGCGATGCTCATTTGTAACAAAAACGGCCTAACACAGTCTCAGTGGATTGGATAACAGCCTCACTACGTTACAAAATCCCTACACGATAGCTTTCACTTTATAAATCAATATGATTAAAATATACTGCAATAATACCCATTTTAGGATATTATTGAAGCATAGAATATAATAAACTATGAGCATTATATGCAATCTCGGGAATCTACAAAAAGCCAGAGCGTTCGTCTGTTACAGCAACTTCTTTTGCAAGGGAAATACGTATTTGATAAACAAGATGCTATAGCAGTAGCTGTTTCAGAAAATATACCGATTAACCAACTGAACAAAATACTTTCCAATTTGGCCAAAAGAAGGCAAATATCAAGATTGCGCCGTGGACTATATGTCATTCATACACTACTTGCTGAGGAAATGAATAGCCATCCTTTCATCATAGCCACTCATTTAATTCAACCTTCTGCCATTAGCCACTGGTCTGCTTTGCAACATCATGGTCTAACTGAGCAAATACCTCAATGTGTGACTGCATCCACAACCCGTAAAGTTATTACGCCCTCTATGCGTAAAAAACAAAGCGCAACATTAAAAGAGAAACATGCATGGAAAATTAATGGCATTCGGTTTGAATATATTAATGTACTAGGAAAAAATTTTTTTGGTATCGAAAAAATCTGGTTGGATGAGCACTCACAAGTATCTGTTACTGATAAAGAGCGTACTTTGCTTGATGTGTTTATTTCCCCAAAAATGTTTGGTGGTATGGGGGAAGCATTAGGTTTATTAGAGAATGTTGTGACAAATATAAACATCCAAAAGTTAGTTGACTACGCGCTCAGATATGGGAAAAAATCTGTCATTAAACGACTAGGGTGGTCGCTGGAGTATTTTGGGGTGGAGGAGCATATTCTTAAACCACTGTTAGAGGCTTCTATTCATTATTATTGTCGTCTTGATCCTACGAAAAAAGCAGTGGGACATTGTGATAAGCGCTGGATGATTCAAAATAATTTAATGGATGTAGAAAAATGAAGCCATTGCGAATTAAATTACAAAATGAATGTCGTTCCAAAAAAATAGCTCAACATGTTATTGAGAAAGACTATGCATTGAGTTATGTTCTAGCGGGAATATCAAAGCACCCGAAATTGTCTCAGAGCCTTATTTTCAAGGGTGGAACAGCATTAAAGAAAATATTTTTTGGTGATTATCGCTTCTCTGAAGACTTGGATTTTTCTACTATTAATGCACCGAAAGGAATGGAATTAGAAGAATCATTACAGAACGCAATTGCTATTTCAAAAGAATTCCTTTTACAGTATGGTCCTTTTGAACTTGAATTAAAGCGTAATCCAGAGCGTGCGCCTCACCCTAATGGCCAAGATGCATTTAATATTTTCATAAAATTTCCATGGCAACCAACGCCGATGTGCCGTATTAAAATTGAAATAACCCACGATGAACCCGTAATATTGCCACCTGAATATAAACCGATTTTACATAATTATGAAGAAGCACTGGAATGTATTGTTGTTTGTTATCCGATTGAAGAAATTATTGCTGAAAAATTACGCGCATTACTTCAGACCCATCAAAAATTAGTTGCTCGTGGGTGGAATCGCCCCAGAGCTCGTGACTATTATGACCTGTGGTGTGTGCTGAAAAAGTATAAAAATCCCCGGGCTTACGCCCGGGGTATTTTTCCCATATGAATTTCGCCTGCTCGGGAAACCCTCGCGGACGGCGACCCAAGGGGGAGAATTCGCTTTCTCCCCCTTGGGAAACCCCCATTGCGTAAAGTTCCTGGGCTAACGCCCAGGGTTTGAGGATATAAATCCAATATTTCTATAGAAAAGCTGCTTGAGACTTTAAAAGAAAAGTGTAGCCATCGTAACGTATTTTGGCAGCGAATTGATGATTTTTTTACGGAAGAATTGCTGAATGAAGCACATAAGTACTGGAAATCTACACTAGGTATATTAATAAAGGACTTGCCTGAGTGTCATCAGGTACTTGTTGAAACAAAACAATTAATTACTGACGTTTTTGTGCAACCTGAGTTAAAGGATGATTTGAAGCATGAAAAAATTTATTAGAGCCGTTGGTGGGATGTATCACAGTGTTATCTATACAGACACAGACGGAAGACATTTTCGTTTTTCGGGCGGCACCTGGACATGGCGTAATCATAATCCGGGCAATGTTTGGTCTGGTCGAATCAGTAAAAAACATAATCAAATTGGTGAGACGCATCATTTTGCTATTTTTCCAGATGACAAATCTGGGCATGCATCATTGCTTGATACTCTGATAACAACGTATGGTAATGCCTCGATTCACGAAATGATTTACAGTTATGCCCCGCCAAAAGAAAATCCGACAAAAAAATATGAAGCATTACTTCGCAAAAATACTGGTATCTATGACGATACGCCAATTAAAAAGTTCACTAAAAATCAATTTGAAAAATTTTGGAAAACAATACAACAAATGGAGGGATATCAAGTTGGAAAGACTGTAGAAGTATATCAAATTTCTGCTATTCAAGCACTTGGTAAGAGTCGTTATCAATATTGTCTGAAAGAAGATAACTGGATCAGCGGATCAGAATGTATTAGCTTAGCTGAGAAAGGAGGCGTTGAGTTAGAAGTTTGTCTATCAAAATTGCATCATCAATTTTTAAGAACTCCACCAAATAGTCTGTTTCAAGAAAAACTTGAGAATTTAATATGCCGAAAATATTAATAGTACTTATTTTTCTACTTGGCTTTTTCACGACGATTTCCGCACGAGATATGCAACATGAAAATGCTGTGAAAATAGCACAATTGATTCATGATGCAAAATCAGCTGAGCTGATTGAGTCTCCAAGTGGTGATTGGATCGCATTTGTCAAAAAGAGTAATTATATTATCCCTAGTGATTGCTTTTATTTTTCTGCAAAAGGTGATCGAGCGGATGAAGTATGGATTATTAATACCAAAAAAATGAATAAAAAATTATTGGTGGAACCTCATTTTAGTTGTAAAGAAGTATTCAAAACTATTATTGATCCGCATAACCTACAATTCTCACCGGATAGTAAGACGCTTTATTTTGAGGCATCCGCGTGGGTGACGTCTGGTGCTGTTCATGCTGTCGATGTTGATGGTAAGCATTTGAGATTTGTAACGGATGGCAGTGAGCTGCGTATTGTGCAATCTGGACCGTACAGGGGTGACCTAATTGTTAATCAGCATCGTTATCGCTTCAAGGGTGAGACGCCATTAGGTAGTTATGATTGGGATTGGCTATTTACGCCGGAAGGGAAGCAAATTAAATTGTATAAAAAAAGAAATTAATTTATTGCAGGTGATTTTCTGATTTGCGGAGCTGTTCTTGGGACGTAAAATCCCCTGGTCGCTGCATTTTTAAGGCTTATTTGCCTAAAATAAGGATCGTTTTGATTTAATTTCAAACTAAATACGTTACAAAATCCCTACAATTTTGTAGAATGAAAAAGGTGGTTTTGTGAAAACTCTTTTTAACTATTTGAAATAAAAAGAGAAATTTTGTGGGCCCACAAGGACTTGAACCTTGGACCAAAGGATTATGAGACCGGATTATCGTTTATAAACAACATAAAATCAACACCTTGCGATGCGCATTTGTAACATAAACGGCCTAACACAGTCTCAATGGATTGGAAATCAGCCTCACTACGTTACAAAATCCCTACACGTAAGTCACTATATAGAAATCAGAAAAACCTTTACTTATAATGCAGTTTTTAAAAAGCTTGCTAAAATTAGTTTATTATAAGTATTATTACTACACTATGAGTAAACTTAAAAGACAGAAATTAAACCAGCTGTTGCAGCAAATCCAGGCACATCTGGCTATTACTCAGCATTGGCTAAGCCAACAGGGATACAGCTATACCTTGGTAAAGCGTTACGTTGAGTCAAATTGGTTAACGCGAATAGGACATGGTGCCTATGCAAGGAGTGGTGACACAGTAACTTGGCAGGGGGCGCTTTGTGCATTGCAGAAGCAGCTTGAATTGCCCATTCATATTGGGGCGAAAAGTGCACTGCAATTCCTAGGGAAGGCGCATTATCTTGCTTTTGCGCCTCAACAACAGTTTACGGAGCTTTATTGGCATGCCAGCGTAAAAACAGAGAGACTACCCAAATGGTGTAATGAATATGCATGGGATAAGCCGATGCGGTTACATCGTGATAAATTATTTTCAGAAGCAGGCATCGGGTTAACAGAATTTAAACCTAATGATCATGTTTTTAGTTTAAAAATATCTACCCCTGAACGCGCAATACTAGAAATGTTAGCTGGAGTACCTGATTTTTATTCCTTGAATGAGGCGTATAAGATTATGGAAGGCTTAGTTTCTTTACGGTACGAAATAGTACAAACTTTATTAGAATGCTGTTTATCACATAAAGTAAAGCGTTTATTTTTATTATTTGCTGACCTTACACAGCAGCCGTGGTTCAAGCGACTTGAATTAAAAAAAATTAATTTGGGCAAAGGGAAGCGGAGTATAGCTGGTGGCGGGAAATATTATCCACAATATTTGCTGTCTATTCCATCGTTCTCAACAGAAGATAATAATGAAGAAGAAATACCATGAGCAATAATTATTATGAAAAGCAAGTTGCATTGCTATTAGATGCCTTGCCTTTTATCGCTAAAGAATCTTGCTTTGCCGTAAAGGGCGGCACAGCTATTAATTTGTTTTTACGCGATATGCCAAGACTCTCAGTTGACATAGATCTGACTTATCTGCCCTTAGAGTCACGAGAAATTACTCTTACTCATTTAGCAGCGGCATTAAATAAGATCGCGTTGAATATTGAGCAGCACCTGCCCAATGCTGCAGTTATTAAGCATTTTACTGTTCGTGATAGGCGATTAACAAAATTATTTGTAACACAACAAAACGTTCAAATTGTTGTAGAACCCAATGAAATTCTTCGTGGCAGTGTTTTTTCTCCTGTTAAAACTGATCTTTGCAATCAAGCTAAGAATCGATTTGAGCGTAATTTGGTAGATATTAAAGTATTGTCAACAGCAGATCTTTATGCAGGAAAAATATGTGCTGCTCTTGATCGACAACATGCTCGTGATTTATTTGATATTAAATTGCTGTTTGAGAATGAGGGGATTACTGATCAAATTCGTCAGGCTTTTATAATTTATTTAGCAAGCAGTCCAAGGCCAATGCATGAATTATTGCAACCTAATTTAATAGACATCCGATCAACTTTCGAAAAAGAGTTTTCTGGTATGACATTAACACCAACTAGTCATGAAGAGCTCAGCGCAGCAAGGGAAAAATTAATAGAAACCATCAGTAGTCAATTAACTCATAGTGAAAGACGATTTTTGCTATCTGTAAAACAAGGAGAACCACAGTGGGATTTATTGAATATTCCAGGCATTGAAAATTTACCCGCACTACAATGGAAGGTGATGAACGTGAAAAAACTGCCGGAAAATAAAAAGAAGGAACTTATCCAAAAGCTTGAAAATGTATTACAGTTATAGAGGCGAAATTACAGCATGATCACCCATCGCTCTCCTATCGCTGATAAGATTGTACTTTTTCGATCATTGTTCCGAGGCAGAGAAGACATTTATCCGTAAGCGTTTGACGAAGTACATTCCCCTAATCGAGGCGTAAATTTTGCGGTAACAACTTT
>MGOZ01000006.1 GCA_001797285.1 Coxiella sp. RIFCSPHIGHO2_12_FULL_42_15 | reverse complement strand
TCAACGAAGAATAGAATGCACAAAATTTTTTAAATTAAAAAGGTGTGTTTGGCCAAACGCTTACGTTTTATCATTAATTCTTGATTAATCAATCCAGCATCATCCAACTCAATTGTCCTATCAGTTGAATTTTTGTGCTTACTACATAAGCAGATAACTGATCACGAGGGATTCGTTTTTTCAGAACAGCCTTCCCCATGTTGTCAATCCCATGTAACTGAAAAATATTTTTGGTTCTGTCGCAAAATTTTCATTTCCCGCCACTCAACTAAGATCGGACTTTCCCTAGACGCAATTAGGCTGCTAATGCATAAAACTGCTCAAACACAGTTGAGTTTCCGTCGTCAATATACTGAGCTTTTTTCAACATGCGGTGAAGCTCGATTCCTGCAAGCGTTGCTTCTGCAGAATGAAACGCTTTAAATCTCATCATGGGCTTAGTAATTTTTTTAATTCCGCGATGATCCTGCTCAACCATATTATTCAAATATTTTATTTGTCGAATGACAATTTGAAAACGCGAAAAGAAAAAATAGTAAATTAATTTTTTCAACTGCCGCTTTGTTGGAGCCACTTTTATTCATTGTCACTGTACCGACGAACCACCATGAGTATGATGTCCTTCATAAAATGCCTTCCCTTAAAGTTGATCATTGATTGGTCTCCGCCGGTCAATTTAGACGGCAAGTATACCAGGTTAGCAGGGAATTGCGACAAAACTAGAAATATAATTGATGAGATGCTCTGATATTTCTTTTCGATGAAATGGAATAATTGAATTTTTCCAACTATCAAGCCAAGTTTTTTCTGTCATTTTTTAGAAACCATGTTTTGATAGTATCAGCGCCTAAGTGATCATATACATAAGACAAATATCGACCTAGATCTGTTTCTAATTCTTCACGAAATAATTTTTTCTCTTCTTCCGTAGGGACATGATGCATATAGCAACCAAAATAAGTGTGACAGAAATTCATATAATCTTTTGTGAATAATAAGAAAGTGTGCCACATATCATCAATTTCGCTCATCTCCGAGAAAACACTACAATTAAAATTTAAAGATTCTTCATTTGGATAAGTTTCTTTATCTTTTTGATGCTTGTAAGTAAGCCAAAGGTATTTAGCTAATTCTTTAAAAGCATTTTCGGCGTTTAATTGATTATTAGGATAAGAGGTTGTATATCGATTGAAAATAGCTTGATTTTTGTATTCAAAAATTTTGTTTAAGTTCACCATGTTTACCTCATGACTTTAAATTAAGATGAGAGCACAACAAATTAATTGTGTTGTGCTCCTATGATTAGCCTGAGCTTTGGTTATTATGAGTAATTAAACACCACAACCACCGCAGGTGCGCTGACATCTGGATTGGTGATTAGATGACAGTATTTTTTCTAATACACTTTTAATTAAAACGTCTTTCATATAATTTCTCTCATATTTAAATTAACAATGACCTCATTCTACACTGCGAGAAAATTATTTTCAATACTCGTAGCATTCTTTTTGACATGTTTTTTCTGGCTAATATTGAATCTAGGACTTACGCATTGACAAAATTTTTTCATATAAAATCAACAAGTTAGATGAGAAAAATGTAACTTCTCAATAAGTCTGGGTAGGGTTTATTTTAGTACAGCAACTTGCTGAATCAAGGCTGGTAATAGTGGGACTTGATGATTCTCGAAGATTCTGTCCACGAGGTAACCCCAAAATGGGATAATGCACTTCATAATGGATCATAGTCTAATCCATTGATTCTAAAATGGGTACCTACAGGGGTGTTGCAGGCTACTGGATAAGCCACCATTCTTAGCCCGTTGCGTTATAAAACTAAGGGCACCGCCCAGACTTATTGAGAAGTTACCATTAATTTACTCATCTGAATTTTTATTCGTTTTCTTGTTCCGGCAAAAATCCACCCGCTTGCATTTCCCACATTTTAGTATAATGACCATTGGCTTTGAGTAGATCTTTATGATTGCCCTCTTCGATAACTCGTCCTTTATCAAATACGATAATTCTATCCATGTCTGCAAGTGTGGATAGGCGATGTGCGATGACGATGGTGGTGCAACCTTGCATTAATGACTGAAATCCTTCTTGAATATATTTTTCGGTGACAGAGTCCAGCGCAGAAGTTGCTTCATCGAGTAAGAGAATAGGTGCTTGTTTTAGCAGTGCTCGAGCAATGGCGATTCGTTGTCTTTGTCCACCGGAAAGTTTAATGCCACGTTCACCCACTAGTGAATCATAACCTTCCACCAATTGGCTGATAAACTCATGGCAATGTGCACGTTTAGATGTTTCAATGACTTCAGCATCGGTTGCATCGAGACGACCATAGCGAATATTTTCCATTAGACTGCGGTGAAACAGATTGATATCTTGTGGAATCATGGCAATGGATTGATGCAAAGAATGTTGAGTGACCAAGCCAATATTCTGGTTATCAATAAGAATTCGTCCAGACTTAAGATCAAAGACGCGCAATATTAAGTTTACAAAAGTAGTTTTTCCACTGCCTGAAAATCCGACTAAACCGACTTTCTGTCCACTTTCAATGACGAGGTTCATATTTTCAAATAACGACTTGTGAGCGTCGTAACCAAAAGTCACCTTTTCAAATTCAATTTTTCCCTTTGTTACTTTAAGTGGTACAGCGTTGGGTGTATCTACAATGTCGTGGGGTTGGCTGATAATGGTGAGCGCTTGTGAACATTGTCCTAAGTCTTCAGCAAATTGTACAAATTGACTGGCTAAAAACCACATCGATTGAAATATCGCAATAGAAACCGATAAAACAAAGGCAAAATCGCCGACCGTCACTAATCCTTTGCTGTACATAATGATTAAAGCCAATAGCATGAGTCCCATCAATAAAATAATGGAAATATCTTGATAAATACGCATCCACAAGATATAGCGCTGCATATCTCGATCTTTAGCGACGGTGTCAGCGACATCTTTTTTAATGCGCGCTATTTCAAAATGTTGACGTGCAAACAGTTGACTATTAATAATGTTGCTAATGCTATCAACGATGTTACCCGCAGTGACTGTTTTGCTGCTTGAAAAGGCATGTGAACGTTTTTTGATTTGTTGTGTAAATTTGAGTGAGGCTAAGGTAAATAAAATAGCCCAACCGACCAATATGACAGCAAAAATAGTGTGAACAAAAAACATGGCGACCATGGCAATGATGAGAGCGCAAATTTGTGAAAAAGTTTGATCGAGCTTTTGTAAAATGGAAACGGTTCCCGATTGCATATCCATTATTTTATTCAGCAGACTACCGGCAAAATGGTTTTGAAAGTATTGATGTGAGTGCTGTTTCAGATAAGTAAATAGAGTAACAATCACGTCGTTTCGAATACTGGGAAGTGCGCGTAATATAAACCAGTCTGTTATTCGGAAATTAAATGTGGCTATAACAAACATGAGTGTATATAAAATAGCAGGTGTTTTTACCACGCTAAAAATCTGAGCTTTATCTCCCGAGTAATTAGCGATACCGTCGATAATTAATTTTAGTAAATAAGGAGCTGCGGTGGTTTGTAGTCCCCAGATCAGACCCGTTACCATCATCCCGATAAAGTACCACTGGTATGGCTTCACAAAGTGCCATAAAAAAGGAAATAGCTGTTTAGGAGGTTGTTTCATTTCGGAAACCTTCTGTTAAAAACCTTATGTTACACGTTAGGTCAAGCCAAGTGAGGTCCATTTGCTCTTGAGTGCAATTAAAATAAAAACCCCGAACTGAGATCATATGGGAAAATACCCTGGGCGTAAGCCCGAGGATTTTTATTCACTCAGCAGGAATGGTTGTCTAGGCTTGGTATTTCGTGGATCCCTTTACTTGTTGAAAAGCATGTTCAAGATCGTGTTGCAGATCGGCCACATTTTCAATGCCCACGGACAAACGAATAAAGCTATCGGTCATGCCGAGTGCATTTCTTTTTTCTGCAGGAATAGTCGCGTGTGTCATTATGGCAGGATGTTCGATTAAACTTTCCACTCCCCCTAAACTTTCGGCTAATTGAAAAAGCTGACAGGCGGAAAGAAATTTTTTTGTTTGCTCTAAATCCGCTTTTAATTCTACAGAAATCATTCCACCAAAGTGACGCATTTGTTTTTTAGCGAGAAGATGCTGCGGATGTGAAGGTAATCCTGGGTAATAAACTTTATTGACGAGAGGGTGATCATTCAGCCATTGCGCGAGAACGTGTGCACTTTGACAATGACGTTGCATCCGTAGTGCGAGGGTTTTAATACCACGTAAAGCAAGAAAACAATCAAAAGGACTGGGAACGGCACCGACGGCATTTTGTAGAAACTGGATTTTTTCCGCAAGGACGGCATTTTCACCAACAATAATCGCTCCGCTAATCACATCGGAGTGACCATTAAGGTATTTTGTTGCAGAATGCATAACGGCATCAAAACCCATCGTTAAGGGTTGTTGTAAAATCGGTGTTGCAAACGTATTGTCGCACACCGACAACAAACGATGATGGTGGGCGAGTGCTGCAATCGTGGGAAGATCAATGATGCGTAACATGGGGTTGCTGGGCGATTCTACCCAAATCATTTTGGTATTTGCTTGAATGGCCTGTTCTACGGCGTGTAATTGAGTACCATCCACAAAACTAAATTCAAGATTTGCGGAAAAACGCCGTACGTTTTGAAATAATCGATACGTGCCACCGTAAACATCATCCATCACGATCACATGATCGCCCGGCTGTAATATTTCTAAAAAGGTGGCAATGGCGGCCATACCAGAAGCAAAAGCGAAAGCGTGGGCGCCATTTTCAATGCTGGCTAAAGCGCGCTCGTAAGCAAAACGCGTGGGATTTTGCGTGCGCGAGTATTCAAAACCTTTGTGTTCGCCCGGTGAAGATTGCGCGTAAGTTGACGTCGCGTAAATCGGTGGCATCACAGCGCCTGTGGTTGGATCCGGAGATTGGCCGCCGTGTATCGTTAAGGTATCAATTTGCAATTTTTTATGTGTCATGGGATTTTCCGAAATGTTTTTCCATCCAATGATCGTCCACGAATTTTGTTAAATAATTCCGTATCGCATCGGGTAAAATGACCAAGCAGCGCTGGTTTTTTTTCAAAGAAGTGGCGACTTGTCGTGCGGCCCACACGGCGGCACCGGATGAGCCGCCAACTAACAATCCTTCTTCTCGGATAAGACGACGCGCCATACGAAAAGAATTTTCATCGTTTATTTTGACGTAACGATCGATCAGGGTATTATCTAATACCTCTGGGAAAAAGTCATATCCGATTCCTTCCACTAAATACGGCTGAATCAAATCACCACCCCCCAGTATCGAACCAATAGGATCCACGCCAATGATTTGAATGCGTGGATTGGCCTTTTTCAAATGACGGGCTACGCCGGTAATCGTGCCCCCCGTTCCAACCGTCATGACGACCATCGCTAAACGATCCCCCATATCCTCTACTATTTCTTGTGCTGTTGTTGCTTCATGAATGCCTGGATTATTGGGATTGGCATATTGATCAAGAATATGTGCGTTGGGTAATTGTTGTTGTAATTGTTTGGCGAGAGAAATGTGACTTTCGGGAGAATCCCAGGCCGCTTCGGTTGGTGTGCGATAAATTTTAGCGCCTAGCGCTCGCAGCACAACGGCCTTTTCGTGACTCATTTTTTCTGGCATGGTGATAATAATATTGTAACCTTTTACCGCGCCAACGAGCGCTAAACCAATGCCGGTATTTCCGGATGTGGGTTCAATTAAGGTGTCGCCCGGTTTAATTTGGCCAGATTTTTCGGCCGCTTCCACCATGGCATGAGCAATGCGATCTTTAATTGATCCACCTGGGTTGAAAAATTCGCATTTGCCATAGAGTTCACACGGTAAGTCCTTGCCAATGCGATGCAGTCGCACAATAGGGGTTTTACCAATAGTGTCGAGAATATGGTTGAAAAGCATATTGACCTTTGAATGAGAGTGATTGAACGTCTCAGTATAATATAGAAGATTTAATGGCAATATGCGTTAAGACCGTAGTAGGTGCGGTATTCCCTTCAGTTGAAAATAGACTACAATGATGACTAATACGGAATGACAATAAAGGTTTTACCATCATGATAGATCCCAAATCCATGAATGACATTGTGCAACGACTGGTGGATGCACTACCCAAAGGATTAACAAATTTGCCAAAAGATCTCGAGCAAAATTTTCGAAGCGTATTACATAGTGCATTTAATAAAATGGATTTAGTGACGCGTGAAGAATTTGATGCACAAACGAAAGTGCTGCACCGTACACGTGAAAAGCTCGAACAGCTGGAAAAGAAAATTCAGCACATGGAGCATCGTGGGCAGTAAACGACATGTCACTCGCCGTCGTTTATAGCCGGGCAAATTTGGGCATTCACGCGCCGCTGGTTGAAGTTGAGGTCCATTTATCGCCTGGCCTGCCGAAAATGACCATCGTGGGTTTGCCAGAGACGGTAGTTAAAGAAAGCAAAGACCGTGTTCGCAGCGCCATTGTCAATAGTCAATTTGAATTTCCTACTAAACGCATCACGATAAACTTAGCTCCGGCCGATTTACCAAAGGAGGGGGGGCGTTATGATTTGCCGATTGCGCTCGGAATTTTGGCGGCGAGCCAGCAAATTTCAACGGGCAATTTAGCCCATTATGAGTTTGGGGGTGAATTGACGTTGTCAGGCGAGTTGCGCGCTTTCAGCGGTGTTTTGCCGATGATTATCGCAGCGCGTGATTCCAACAGAGGTATTATTTTGCCGGAAAATTTCCCGTGTATCCCTGTTCAGGTACAAGGGGCAAAAATATTTACGGCACCAGATTTGTTGGCGGTTTGTCAACATCTCATTGAATACCGCTCACTAACCCCTTATATTTTTTCCGCGGCTCTTGAAAAGGAGCAAAATGTTTTAGATTTGCAGGATGTTTGCGGGCAATATCAAGCGAAGCGTGCCTTAGAAATTGCGGCAGCCGGTGGGCACAGTTTATTAATGAAAGGCCCACCGGGTAGCGGTAAGACGATGTTGGCGAATCGACTCATGACGATATTACCGACCATCTCAGAAAGTGAATCATTGGAAGTGGCTTCGCTCTACTCTGTTGCCGCACCCCATGGCGATGAGCGACATTACTTATTACGCCCTTTCCGTTCGCCGCACCACAGTGCTTCGCATGCGGCGTTAGTGGGAGGTGGCCGTTTTCCAAAACCGGGCGAAGTTTCTTTAGCCCATCATGGTGTTTTATTTTTAGATGAGCTACCGGAATTTAATCGCGCGAGCTTAGAAGCCTTGCGTGAGCCGCTGGAGGCAGGCATGGTCACTATTTCGCGTGCCGCATATTCCATGCAATACCCGGCGCGTTTTCAATTAATTGCCGCCATGAATCCTTGTCCCTGTGGATATTGGCAAGAAGGTGATTCACGTTGTACCTGCACCATCGATCAGGTAAAACGGTATCAACAACGGTTATCCGGGCCGTTGCTGGATCGGATCGATTTATTTGTTACGACTTCACCCGTGGAGCCGGGGATTTTGGTGCAAGAAAAACCGCAGCAACGGACTTCCAGTCAAGAGGTTCGAGCGCGCGTGTTGGAAGCGCGACAGAAACAACTAGCGCGCGCTGAAAAATTAAATGCGATGTTAGCCAATGCGGAGTTAACCGAAGTTTGTCGGTTGAATAAAGAAGGTCAAGCATTTATTCACAAAGCAATGCAGCAGTTTCATGTTTCTGCACGTTCGTATCATCGTATTTTAAAGGTGGCGCGAACTATCGCTGATTTGGATCACCAAGATCATATTCAACTGTGTCATTTACAAGAAGCTTGGACGCTTAAGCAAGCTTAATCCAATGAAATACCCACTCACTTTAAAACGTTGAGCAGATAACCCGTACTACGTCCACCCGCATTATCTTTTACCAAAATACCGCGATCAACTAGATCGGTAATATCACGCAGAGCCGTGTCCTGCGAACATTTACTCATTTTGGCCCATTTGGAGGAAGTGAGATTACCTTCAAAGTTGCCATCTAAAAGTCGGTTAAGCATCGCACGTTGACGCTGGTTGAAGGTGTGGCTGACGTATGCTTCCCAAAACCGTGCTTTGATAAGGATAGACCCCAACGTATTATCCGACGCCTCGATAGCACGCTTCAAACAACCCAAAAACCACTCAATCCATGGCGTTATATCAAGAGTTGATTTTTGGCTTTTCTCCAAAATGTCGTAATAGGTATTACGTTCACGCTGAATTTGTGAGGACATGCTGTAAAAGCGCTGACTGCTGCCTTCTGATCTGGTTAGCACCATGTCTGTCAGTGCACGCGCAATACGTCCATTCCCATCATCAAACGGGTGGATAGTCACGAACCAGAAATGTGCGAGGGCGGCGTGGATGACCAAATCAATCTCTGGCTTGGTATTAAACCATTTTATGAAGGCGAGCATTTCTTTATCCAGCCTATTGTAGCCGGGCGCTTCATAATGCACTTTCTCTCGTCCTATTGGACCAGAAACTACTTGCATAGGCCCGCTCGCTTCGGTGCGCCATCTTCCTACCGTGATATGTTGCATTCCGCTCCTGCCGGTTGGGAAGAGTGCCGCATGCCAATCGTAGAGCCGCGTTTTGGTAAGTGGCTTGCTGTAGTTACGTGTAGCATCCAACATCACCTCTACAATGCCTTCTACATTGCGTGGGGCAGGAGCGGTCGCACCGCCAATATCTAATCCCAAACGCCTTGCAAGTGACGAACGCACCTGCTGAAAATCCAATGTTTCGCCTTCAATTTCAGACGTTTTGATCACGTCTTGCGTCAATGTTTCCAGTGTTGCTTCTTCTCGCAATCGAAAACCCAGCGCTTCCATTCGACCCAGCAAACGTCCTTGTAAATGCCTTACTTCAGCAAGCAATACTGAAAGCTGCGCCTGATCCAAGCTAAAATCTGGCCAGTCTTTACGTTCATGGATGTACATATAATCTCCGTATTTTATGCGTCAATTATATCGATTATTCACCGCGGAAACCAATATTATTTACCGTACATTGTGCGGTAAATATAATGTGCGCCCTTTAAACAAAAGACCTTCCCGTTGGCGGCACACCGGCCATCGCAGTTCGATGTGAAATATCCAGGTTAGGGGGTGATGTTGGGTGTTGAATCTTGTTTGAGTTTCTCATGGTCAATTCGCATGGTTTTGCCGCGGAATAACTGAGAGCGTGATAGCAAGGATTTTCCCAACGCTTTTTCTCCGTATTTTCCCGCACACGCGCCAGCGGCGGCACCCGCTGCGCCC
>MGOZ01000005.1 GCA_001797285.1 Coxiella sp. RIFCSPHIGHO2_12_FULL_42_15 | reverse complement strand
CTCAATTTTGGCACATTAATTTGATGCCGTTTAGTAAGGTAGGCGAGTCCATACTATCATCCCGGAAATCGCGTAGCGATTGTCAGGGATCCAGAGAGGAAGGCAACTTTATCTTTCAAATAATGTGATTGTATCAATCACGCCACACTGAGTTGTTTTTTTTCAATCAATTTCAGTTTCCAGATGACACACCTTAAGAAACTAGGCCATCATGAAAAGTTAACGATGTCATGTATTAGCGTAATTGCCTTCGAAAATCGGCAACACGTTCTTGATAATGATTTGCGGAAAATAAGCCAGAACCAATCACGAAATAATCGCACCCTGCTTGCGCAGCCGCCGCAATATTATCGACTTTGATGCCGCCATCAATCGCTAAATACGCGTGGAGTTGGTGTTGGTTCATCCACTGTCGTACTTGGCGCGCTTTTTCTAAAACCTCCGGCATAAATGGTTGCCCACCAAAACCGGGAAAAACCGACATCAACAAAATCATCTGTAATTTACGCGCGAGAATCTCATTCACCCGCACGAGTTTATCAGGATTAAAAACCAACCCGGCCCCCATTTGGTGAGCTCTGATTTTATCGACTACCGCTTCGACATTCGTGACGGTTTCCGGGTGAAACGTAATAAGCGATGCACCTGCTTTTGCAAAGGGCTCGATATAAACGTCAGGATCATCTACCATGAGATGCACATCAATCGGTGCGGTAATACCCGCATTACGCAATGCGGAACAAATTCCTGCGCCAAAAGTTAGGTTCGGCACAAAGTGATGATCCATGACATCAAAATGAATGTAATCGATTCCACACTGTAAAACCGCATTCACCTCATTGGCTAAATGCGCAAAATCAGCGGATAAAATCGACGCGGAAAGAATTTGTTTTTTCATGACAAAAAATCCTCTCGTTATTTCACACCACGCGCTGCGCAAATTTGCTCGTAAGCCTTTTTTATTTGTTGCGTCTTTTGGGTCGCCATTTTAATCATCTCTGGCGGCAACCCCTTCGCCATTAATTTATCCGGATGGTTCTGGCTCATCAAGCGTCGATAGGCTTTTTTAATTTCCGCATCGGTGGCAAGCGCAGAAAGGCCTAATACTTTATAGGCATCTGATAAATGCGCTTGAGGATTGGGTACCTGATGATGCGCACGGTAGTGTTGATAATTCTGTTCCGCTCGATAGCGTTGCTCGAATTGCGAAAAATTAAATGCCCCAATTCCCAATTGCTGGCAAATGTATTGTAATGTTTTCTGTTTGGCAGGCGAAATAACTTGTCCGTCCGCAAAAGCAATTTTCATTTGAATTTCAATAAAAATGCGTAATAAACTGGGTCGATTCCAACAGGCGGAACGTAATTCATGCAATGCCGCATCTAAATTAAATCCAATGACTTTTCCTTCGTTAAATAAACGAATCGCTTCACGCTTCATGTGCAAACTGAGGTTCATTTCATCCATGACATTTTGCGCAATGCGAATCTCGCTTTCAGAAACACGACCGTCGCACTTGGCCAAATGCCCCATAATGGTAAAGGTATTGTTAAAAAAAACCTCTTGAACACGGGCATGATGATGCCCTGCTTGTGGTAGGCCAAACCATTTGGAAAATAATCCAATGTCGTACAGATGTCCAATAAAAAGCCCCATCACCACCGTAAAGGGATGTCCAAACATCAAACCAATCAGAGCGCCAACTATTTTACCTGTCCACTTCATAATCTTTTACTTTAGATGACTGATCACAGCGTTATAGTTTATTATTACGTTAAACTTGATTCTTCGCGGCTTGCCGCGGGGATTTTTATTTTACCCCGTCTGCGGACATTATTCAGGAGTTTTCCATGCCAGCAAACTCGATCATCCCCCACTTATCCACGGCATTAAACGGCCCGCTGATGGCACTAGAAAAAATTTTCCTCGATCATCAAATCACTATTGAATCTTGGTTTCGAACTCAATGGACAAAAACTCCCCCACCTTTTTATAGCTCTGTTGATCTGCGAAATGCAGGCTATAAACTCGCCCCGGTGGATACTAACTTGTTTCCTGCGGGATTCAATAATCTTAATCCCGACTTTATCCCGCTTTGCATTCAAGCGGTGCAAGCCACTATAGCTGAGATTTGCTCAGATGTCACACGCTTATTACTCATCCCAGAAAGCCATTCGCGCAATATTCATTATTTTGAAAGCTTAAGCATGCTCTATCAAATCCTTTCACGAGCCGGTTTTGATGTAAGGATCGGTTCACTCGATTCGAGCGTAACGGAACCCAAAAAAATAATGCTTGCCCATGGGGCCTCGCTGACGCTAGAACCGCTCATTCGTCAAAACAACAAAGTCGGTGTTAACCATTTTTTCCCGTGTTGCGTGATTTTAAATAATGATTTAAGCGAAGGAGTTCCTGAAATATTACAAGGGGTAGAACAAACCATTATGCCTTCCATTAAACTGGGTTGGTCAAACCGTCTGAAATCCGAACATTTCGAATATTACCAAATCATTTGTAATGAGTTTGCGTTGTTACTGAATATTGATCCTTGGTTATTGAATCCACTTTTCGATAAATGCCCTGAAGTGGATTTTATGAAACAAGAAGGGCAAACGTGTTTATACACGCGTGCACAGCATCTCTTAAATGAAGTGAAATACAAATACGAACAATATCAAATAAAACAAGATCCTTTCTTGGTTGTGAAAGCAGATGCAGGTACTTATGGCATGGCGGTCATGATGTTTCAATCCCCCGAAGAATTGCTGACACTCAATCGCAAACAGCGTACACGAATGTCTACCATTAAGGGCGGAAAATCCGTAACGAAAGCCATTATCCAAGAAGGCGTTTACACGCAGGAAACATGGGGAGAAAATCATGCCGTAGCAGAACCCGTGGTTTATCATTTTGGTCGGCATGTGGTGGGTGGATTTTATCGCGTCCATACAGGTCGTGGCCCAACGGAAAATTTAAATTCCCCCGGAATGAATTTTGAGCCACTCGCCTTTGTCAACAGCTGTCACACTCCACCCCCTAAAGAAAAAGCACAGAATCGTTTTTATGCTTATGGAGTGGTTGCACGCCTTGCCGTATTAGCCGCGGCGAAAGAAATTGCGGCATTCAAAAATCAAGGATAATACAATGAACGTCAAAATGGGTATTGTGATGGATCCGATCGAACACATCAAAACTGTCAAAGACACCACTTTCGCAATGATGCTGGAAGCACAACGACGAAATTGGCAAATTTTCTATATGCAGCCGCAAGATATTTGGTTGCACGCGGGGCTGACGTGGGCGGAAATGAGTGAGCTTTCTGTCGATGATGTCACATCCTCACCCTTTGGCATTCTAAACACCCTCACACAACCTTTGGTGGAATTAGATGTTTTGCTCATTCGTAAAGATCCCCCGTTCAACATGGAATACATTTACATGACCTATCTTTTGGAACAAGCACAAGCCAAAGGATTACTCGTTGTCAACAATCCCTCTAGCATACGTGATGCAAATGAAAAGCTATTTGCAAGCTGGTTTCCACAATGCTGCCCGAATACTCTTGTCACCGCGAAAAAATCACATTTACTTGAATTTGCCAATCACGAGAAAGAAATTGTCATCAAACCGCTCGGGGGGATGGGAGGGCATTCCATTTTTCATTTAGTGGCTACCGATTTAAATTTAAATGTAACCATTGAAATGTTAACACAACAAGAAACGCAGATGGTGATGGCACAACGTTTTATTCCAGAAATTAAATACGGCGATAAACGCATTTTACTCATCGATGGCGAACCCATCGGCTACGCATTAGCACGCATTCCGCATAAAGGCGATTTTCGCGGTAATTTAGCCGCTGGTGCGAGCACCGAAGGGAAAGAATTAACCGACCGAGATTTATGGATTTGCGAACAAGTGGGGCCAGAGCTCAAAAAACGTGGTTTATTATTTGTAGGCCTGGACGTTATCGGAGATTTTCTCACGGAAATTAATGTCACCAGCCCAACCTGCGCACGCGAGCTGGATAAAATATTTAATCTCAATATTGCCGGAGATTTTTTGGACGTTATCGAGCAAAAGCTCATTTAAAAATCCCCGTGGCAAGCCATGGGATATTTTTCCTGTAACAATTTCGCCTGCTCGGGAAACCCTCGCGGACAATGAGACGCAAGGAAATAAGAGAGAAGGAGCCAACTCTAGTTTCCTCGCTACCTCAAAATCACCTGGTTATTTAAATTTAAAATCAATCCCTAGAGTCCCATAAGTTAGTGACGAACTGGGGCTAAGTGTAGAGAGTAAATGGTTAACACCTAAATTAAGCGATACCGTTTTCGAAAGATGAAACGAAACTCCCTCACCAATTAATGGGGTAACACCAAAAAAACCGGTATAAGCGACTCCTAATTTTGCATATAAATCGATTTTGGATGTCACGGGTAAAATACCTTTTGCAGCGATATCGCCACGCCACCAGGAATCATAAATATAATTATCATAATGATAATAATAATTGTTATTATTATAATAATATTGGAGATGCGTTGTTCCAAAGGCATATGAAAATCCTCCTTCGAGCGCAAAATACCGATTAAATTGATAACCCAAGTCCAAAGCTACGGTACGCTCATTCCAATTTGAATTAAACTCTGTACCGAATTCGGTATCGAGATACCAGCCTTTGTATTGATATACAAACGGTTTCTTATCGGAATCAGAAATAGCATTTTCTGCTTTAATATTTGTGCTTGAAATTAATAAAAAGAGCCCGAATAGACTTATTTTTTGTGCTAAATTTTTCATAAAAAAATTCCTTTTCACATCACTTATTAGGATGCTTTTCATATTTGATTTATAAATTGAAATTAAAACGAAATAAAATATTTATGAAAGGAATAGGAAGAAACAAATAGACATGTTATACTCCTCACGTTTAAGTTTATATTCAGTTGCTGCATGTTTAAAAAACGCTCATACAGCAGCCGTCCTGGAAGATGAGTCGCACGGCAATGCTACTCATCTTCATCAATAAAAGTAAATAAATCCCCTGGCTGGCATTCCAGCACTTTACAAATCATGTCTATAGTAGACAAACGAATCGCTTTAATTTTATTGGTTTTCAATAATGAAAAATTACGTGGTGTGATGCCGATTTTTTTTGCCAAATCCTTTGAGTGCATTTTTCGCCTTGCCAGCATGACATCCACATTAATAATAATCGCCATTATACAATGTACCCTTGTTCTTCATTTAGTTCGTGATATTCTTCAATAATCCAAGAAATAAGTAATATCGTTGAAATAATAGAAATCATAATTACATCTTGCAAAGAAATACCGAAGAAAACAAAACGGAGTCCAGGTGGGTTGGCCGATGTTAATGTATAACTGATTAACATGCCATAAAGAGGTCGAATAATTTGAACCGATAATAAAAATAAAGCGATGGTTTTATAGAGAGAAACAATTCGCATAGAAATAATTTCCCCATAATGAGCATACAGATAAAACAAACGGACCAATAAACTCAAAACAATCATGTACAGGCCTATCGGAATCATGTTAACCAAAAAACCATACACTTTAACGCTCAATGGCAACATCCAAATATATGGCAAAGCAGGTCCGTTATAAAGAAATACATTGGTGGGATAATGGGCTCCAAAAGGCAATCCATTACTCAGCCAAAATACGAATGTGTAGATGGGTAACCACAAAAAAAGAATTCCAAAAATAAACTGAAGCGCTAAGCTTAGGCGTCGAATTTTATTCATTTCCAACAAGTCTCCAACCAACAGATAATGTATCTTATCAAGAAATAGATGTTTTTCAACTATTATTTTTTGTTTTTACGTATTGGACCTGGATAAAGAAAACGGCTTGCTAGATTCAGACTGGGGCGATGTTAGAACTGTGATCTGTGTATACCCAACCCAGGAAGAAATTAGGCTTTGCCACAACCCTCTGCTAGCGTTAAGTTATTTTTTTAACGCAGAGACGCAGAGGTAAAAAGGCGCAAGGGAAAAATATTATTCTTCCCTTTGCGTTCTTTGCACCTTTGCGACTCCGCGTTAAAAAAAATTCTTGTTGGTCATTTGAGGCACCTAATTTTGAAACGCTTTTAGTATATTCAGGCTAAAGACGCCCCGTCTGATCAAATTGCTGGAATCCGATTAGTGCGTCTGAAAAATTTTTACCCAGCGCAATCGCTTTAAAACGTTCCCCCATTTCAGACGGCAAGGTCAAGCGTTTAATTTGTTGCGCCAATAGATAGTGATCTCGATAATCCACATTCTGCGTTGCAAATTCCATCAAACCACAATTCATTAAAAATGCCGCCTGATGCGTAAAACCCGCAACATCCAGTCCTGCTTTTTCACCCGCCAACGCAATCGCCGTAAAATCCACATTCGCGGTGATGTCCTGGATTCCTGGAAAAATCAACGGATCATCATGCGCACGCTGTTGATAATGGCAAAGGAGCGTTCCCATCGAACGCTCAGGATGATAATATTCGGCACGCACAAAACCATAATCCATCAGTAAAAGAACGCCTTTCTGTAAAACAGCGGCGAGACTTTTGATCCACGGAGTTAATAATAAATTAATCTCACTTTCATATCCTTGTGGAAATTTCACCGCGAGATTTTCTATCGCATCAATTAATTTGGTATGAGACGGCAATCCAACGGACCAATGAAATTGTGCTTCTTTGCAACCTACATAAAATTCTTTAATGCCATTTTCGATTTTAAATTTATGTACGGGCATCGCATCAAGAACTTCGTTCGCAACAATCACCCCTGAAATGGGTGAGGTCGGCAATGCTTCCAACCATTGCAGGCGTTCAATAAAATGCGGCGCCTGCTCAGCAATGAGTTTATATTGCCGATCACGCAATTCTGCACTCACCTCTAAAATGTAATAGCAATCGGGTAATGTTTTTCTGCGTTCTAATTCACGCAAAATTTCAAGCGCCATCACGCCACTGCCGGCACCCACTTCTAAAATGCAACCCGCGGAATCATGTTGTAGCACCTGCTGAATTTGACGCGCCACACAATGAGAAAACAAAGGGGATAGCTCTGGCGCGGTGACAAAATCGCCGCCCTTACCAAATTTTTTCGCCCCCGAGCGATAATATCCTAACCCCGGATAATACAACGCCATTTGCATAAATTTCTCAAAACTGATGTGGCCAAGCGCATTTTCAATTTCATCGAGAATAATGGCTTGTAAACGCTCACTGTGCTGTCGGGCGTCTGGACTCGGTGCGGGTAATTCGATGAGGTGTTGATGATTCATAATCAACAAAGTAGCATAAACACGCTAACTCAACTAGACTGAATATTTCACATCGAACGGCGAGGGTCGGTGTGCTGCCAACGGGAAATATCCAGGCTAGACGGCTAAAATACCTTAAGGATTGACCATGCGCCAACAACCCCTTTTCTTCATTGTCCTTTTTGCGGTTTTACTCAGCGGTTGCACAACACTCACACTACCCCCACAAAACGCACACTTTGACAAACAATCGTGGCAAAAACGACAAACCCAATTGGTACAGTTAAAAAATTGGAACATCGATGGCGCTTTCAGTGTGCAGCAACCTTCAAAATCCAACATCGCCAATTATACCTGGCAACAAATGGGTCCGAATTATCGCATTCAAATTAACAGTTCACTCAATCTTTACAGTTTACTGATCGAGGGCAAATCGGGGTCCGTCACCTTGCAGGAATCCAAACAAAAAACCACGAGCGCATCATCACCCGAAATTTTAATGCAGCAACGCCTTGGTTTTAGTTTACCAATTTCAAATTTAGCCTATTGGATTCGCGGACTACCCGCACCCACACCGTATCGCAGCCAACGCGATGCCTATGGCCACTTAACAGAGTTAACCCAGCAAGGCTGGCAAGTCAGCTTTTCTCATTATGCGAATGTCAAACAATATGACTTGCCTCGCACCATAAAACTCGTTGGTCACGGACTTATCATTAAAATCGCCACTAAAAATTGGAATGTATCTCTGCGGCAAAGCAGGTGACGCGAGGAAGACGATCTCCTTATTTGAAAGATAAAGTTGCCTTCCTCTCTGGATCCCGGACAATCGCTGCGCGATTTTCGGGATGACGAATTTAGGCGCAGAGTCTAAGCCAGTTAGCTAATTGATGGCACACCCTAATCCCCTAATAAGAGTTGGCTAAAATCAATAATATGGGTGAAATAGTCGTGGTCCATTAGATCGTCGGAGACGCCATTGACGTGGATAAGCACGGGGCGAAATGAAAATCCTTTCGGATATTTCATGCTATCTATTTTCTCTTGCACCTCCTCCTGGTGTCAAAAACAAAAATTAATGTTCAAAAAACAAAGATCACGTTGGGTCATCGAATCAAGCCGCTTTATCGAGTGGCTTGACGTGAATTTTGTTCAGGCGTTTTTTGGCCTGCCAAATGTCATAATCTCTTTGAATATTCATCCAAAAAACGATATCTGTGTTAGGCAACAACTTAGAAAGACGAAGTGCCATATCAGAACTAATGCCCGCATGACCGTTTAAAAGACGAGATAAAGTAGTCCGATTCACATCGAGCTTATTCGCAGCTTCAGTTACTGATAATTGAGCGCCGTCAATCAAAATCTCTTTAATAATTTCTCCAGGATGCAATGGTTGGTAAATCGTCATAAAAAAACCTCTCATTAATGATAATCTAAATAATCAACCAATGCCGCGTCTTCACCATCGAATTGAAAAATGACCCGCCAATTGGCATTCACTTTTACAACATAAAATTTTTTGTATTGGCCCTTTAATTTGTGAAAATCAAAACCGGGTAAATCTAATTTTTCCAGTTTATCAGCAGCATCTAGCAATTGTAGTATGATGGCAAGCCGCCGAGCATGTTGAACCAAAATTTTTGCTGTACTTCCAGTTTCATAAAATTGTTTAAGGCCTTTATGTTTCCATGACTTGATCATCATAATATATTATAGCTCGTTGCGCATCGCGCTTCAACCCGTAAAATGAAAGTTTTTGAAAATAAAAATCTCCGCCGTAAGCAGCGGGGTATTTTTATTTTCCTGATATCATTTCGCCTACGCGGCAAAGCCGCGCGACCGCGACTCAAGGGGAGAGCATTTGACACTCCGGTAAAAACTGCTAATATTGCGACTCTGTGTTCTGCAGAACCCAAGTTTTGATGGGGCGTCGCCAAGCGGTAAGGCACGGGGTTTTGATCTCCGCATACCTAGGTTCGAATCCTAGCGCCCCAGCCAACAAAGAATATTCGTCGCAACCCCCTCATTTGTGATAAACTCACCCCAAATCAAAATTGATTAAAAAGTAAAGGATCTATCGTGTCTAATAACTTTCGCATTTTTCATGCCAGCGCCAATGCAGACTTGGCAAAGAAAGTTTCTGATCATCTTAATATCCCTGTCGGTAAGGCCTTTATCGGCCGCTTTAGCGATGGCGAAATTCGCATTGAGATTCAAGATAACGTCCGTGGGCGCGAAATCTTTTTAATACAATCCACATGCACACCCACCAACGAAACTCTCATGGAGCTCATTTTGATGGGGGATGCATTACGACGCGCCTCCGCAGAAAGTATTACAGCAGTCATCCCCTATTTCGGTTATGCCCGCCAAGATCGACGCGTTCGCTCTTCGCGAGTTCCGATCTCAGCCAAAATCATTGCTGACATGCTACAAGCCGTTGGCTTCTGCCGATTAATTACCGTTGATCTGCACGCAGATCAAATCCAAGGATTTTTCTACATCCCTGTTGACAACGTGTATGCAAGTAACACAATGATTGAACAAGATAATTTATTGGAACGCTACCCAGATCCCATTATCGTATCACCCGACGTCGGCGGCGTCGTTCGAGCACGCGCCATCGCCAAATCATTAAATGATATTGATTTAGCCATTATTGACAAACGGCGCCCCACCCCGAATCAAACTGAAGTGATGAATGTCATTGGTAACGTGACAAACCGAGATTGCGTCATCGTCGATGACATTGTGGATACCGCTGGGACCTTGTGCCACGCCGCAATCGCTTTGAAAGAAAAGGGGGCCAAAACCGTTGCTGCTTATTGTGTACATCCCGTTTTATCTGGGAAAGCGATCGAAAATATTACCCATTCTGCATTAGACAGCGTCGTCGTCACCGACACGATCCCCCTTTCCGAAGCGGCTCAGAATTGCCCAAAAATAAAGCAGATCTCCCTGAGCCAACTGATGGCAGAAACCATCAGCCGAATCAACCTAAAAGAGTCCGTCAGCTCTATGTTTATCGTGGATTAAAGTATGGCATTTTTTAAAAAAGATAAGTAAAATGCCTGATTCCTCAAGCGGATGGCAGAAAAAACCCATGTTCGCTCATAGGCCTAGGTTCCATGCATTAAGCATAAATTATTGAAAGTTTGGAGATTAAAATGTCAGCCTTTGAATTTGCAGCAACCCATCGATCTACTACAGGCAAACGAGCGGCTCGCGAGTTACGTCGAGCCAAGAAAGTCCCCGGTATTGTCTATGGTGCCGATGAGGCGCCTGAAACCATCACGCTTGAGTTAAAAGATTTGATGAAAGCATTGAATCAAACATCCGTCTATTCGCATATTTTAACCCTTCTTATCGATGGCAAACCACAAAAAGTGGTTTTAAAAGCGCTTGAACGCCATCATTTAAAACCAGAAGTCACACACATTGATTTTTTACGCATTAAAGCAGGTGAAGCCATTATCATGCGTGTCCCTTTACATTTTATTGGTGAAGAAACGTGCCCTGGCGTCAAAGACCAAGGAGGTATCGTGTCGCATCTCATGAAAGATATCGAAGTAAAATGCCTGCCTGAACACCTGCCTGAATATATTGAAGTTAACGTCTCTAAAGCCAATTTGGATGAATCCATCCATTTGTCGCAAATTAAATTGCCCAACGGCGTGGAACTCACTGAAGAGCTCACCGAAGATCACGATCCAGCAATTGTCAGCGTTCATCGCCCACGCGTTGAAAAAGAATCTGAAGCAGAAGCATTGGAGGCTTCCGCAGAGGGTGAATCTGCAGAAGACACTGAGAAGAAAACGGGCGGCGAAACAAAAGCTGAGGAATAATCCGGTTTGGCTGAAATTAAACTTATTGTTGGGCTTGGTAATCCAGGCCCTGAATACAGTGAAACTCGGCATAATGTCGGTGCTTGGCTTGTCGAAAAAATCGCTACCGAATATAACGCCACACTGCGTTTTGAAAATAAATTTCATGGCCTCATTGCAATAGCCCACATTAACGGTGCAAAATGCATTTTGCTCGAACCCACGACCTATATGAATGAATCAGGCCTCGCGGTTATTACCACCGCACAATTTTATAAAATTACGCCGGAAGAAGTGCTCGTCGCGCACGATGAATTAGATTTTCCTGCAGGACAAATTCGATTGAAAACCAATGGGGGCCATGGCGGGCATAATGGGTTGCGCGATATTACTCGGCATTTGCATACCGACCAGTTTTTACGATTACGCATTGGTATCGGTCATCCAGGCCACAAAGACAAAGTAACGCCATATGTCTTAGGAAAACCCTCCAATGCCGATTTTAAACTGATCCAACAAGGCATCGATGACAGCATCGCGCTGCTTCCAGACATCGTTGCGGGTGAAATCAACAAAGTCATGCAACGACTCCACTGACGAGGAAACATTCACATGGGCTTTAAATGTGGTATTGTCGGCCTACCGAACGTAGGCAAATCCACCTTATTCAATGCATTAACCAAAGCGGGCATCGAAGCGGCAAATTATCCCTTTTGTACGATTGAGCCGAACGTCGGTGTTGTTCCTGTTCCGGATGTGCGTTTAAAAAACATTGCAGCGATTGCTCATTCCAAAGAAATGATCCCAACCACCGTACAATTCGTTGATATCGCAGGGCTCGTTGCCGGCGCCTCACAAGGAGAAGGATTAGGAAATAAATTCTTAGCAAACATTCGAGAAACACATGCGATTGCGCACGTCGTACGCTGCTTCGAAAACGATGATGTCACGCATGTTGCTGGAAAAATTGATCCTATTGCAGATATTGAAGTCATTAACACTGAATTGGCACTCGCTGATTTAGAAACGTTGGAAAAAGCATTGCTAAAAGCACAAAAAGAAATGAAGCGCGGCGATAAAGACTCTAAAAAACAGGTTGAACTCTTAGAAAAAGCCAAAGCACATTTAGATCAAGGAAAATTACTGCGAACACTCGATGCTGATCCTGAGCAAAAAGCGTTTTTGAAAAGTTTGCAATTTCTAACCGTAAAACCCACGTTATACATTGCCAACGTGGCTGAGAATGGGATGGAAAATAATCCGCACTTGGATCGTGTTACCGAATTTGCAACCCAAGAAGGCGCTGATCTGGTTGCAATTTGTTGTGCGATTGAAGCAGAAATTGTTGAGTTGGAACCCGATGAACAACAGGAATTTCTCGCGAGTCTCAACTTACAAGAGCCCGGCTTAAATCGCGTCATTCGTGCTGGATATCATTTGCTTGGCTTAGAAACGTTCTTCACCGTTGGCCCTAAAGAAGCACGCGCATGGACAATTAAATGCGGCACCACGGCACCTGAAGCCGCTGGTGTCATTCACACCGATTTTGAAAAAGGCTTTATTCGCGCCGAAGTCATCCGTTATCAAGATTATTTACATTACAAAGGCGAACAAGGCGCAAAAGAAGCGGGAAAATGGCGTTTAGAAGGAAAAGATTACATTGTCCATGACGGTGATGTCATGCTGTTTCGTTTTAACGTTTAAGCGAGGACTCTCGTCGCTGGTTGTCGAGTTGCAGTCCGCTTTGACAGCGGTCTGACAATTTTCCATGGTTCGTAATAATTGACTGATAACAATAATAAGAATATTTTGGCTCACGTCTGAAATTATCTTCATAGTTAATTCGAATAAGACCAAAACGGGTGTCATACCCTTCCGACCATTCAAAATTGTCGGTAATCGACCAATAAGTATAAAGTTTAACAGGAAGTTTTTCATCCAATGCTTGCTGTACGGCCGCTAGATTTCCTAGCACATACTGAATTCGATTGGCGTCATCCAATGTTTTCTGCTGACTTTCTCCCTGAATTGAAGTGCCATTTTCCGTCAAATAAATTCCCAAAGCGGAAAAAGGGATTCCCATCTTGGTGACTTTTGAATTTTGCAGGTAATAAAAATAAATGTATTGCAGCAATTTATGATAAACAAACCAAGTTTGACGTAACCATGGCTTATTTCCGGAAGAGCCAATCACATAAACACGCGCTTGATTCGGGTTAGTTTTCACTGCGTGTGGCTTTTCTCCCTGCGTTCCCTGCTTTCGATAGCGAAACTGCGTGATAAACGCATGCTGGTCAGAATACCAACCTTTTTGTAACTGGTTGGGGCTAACATGATATTGATTATAGGGAACAGCATTTTCCCCTGGAATCTCTTGATAATGTGTTTTTGCATAATCAAAATCAACCACGAAATATCCGGTATAGTGATTGATAGCCAGTAAATCCAGTGCGCCACCCGAGCGAATGTATTCCGCTAATTTATTTTTATTTTTTCTATCGCAAATCACCGGTACACCATCTTCACGCAGGCAGGAGGTTTCTCGATTAGAAGACAATCCCATGGTTTTAATGCGATTGGAATAAATTGCTTGCATGCTCCTCGGCCAGGTCCCAAACATCACGGGATTTAACCACCACCCCAACATAAAATCCATATTATTTTTGGAAGCCCGAATATCGTCAGGATGGTATCGACATTTTTTCTTTGATTTATCGCACAAGATACGATAGGGCTCTGCCCAATCTGAATTAAGAACGATGCTAACCTTAGGCGCCTCTGAATAGCGATGCTTGTCATGTTCATAAATAGAATGAATAGTCTTATACGCGATATAGTGCGCTTTTATCACGTTGATGGCTTGTAAGTAGGGAACTTTTTCTAAATAATCATCGAGATTTTTTCCATATTGCTCTGGGTCTAAAGCCTGTAGCTCTTCTCGACCGTAGCGTCCCGGCGCATGAACACCATCCGTAAAGGCTGAGTTGGTGAAAGTCAACGGTTCATTAAACGTAGAAAAATAAGGAGTATAAGGCCCAAATAAACGATAACTGGCCGCTGCGTATTTTTGAAATTCTTTTAACGTCAAATTGTCTTTGGCCTCGTGGGTATCCAGCCAACCATACGTCTTGTTTTTTTCGATTTTTTTTGATGAACCAAAATTATAAAGCCACGCGGGGAGATCCCAATGATACAGGGTGATGAGCACACGAATATTTCGCTTTTTTAATTCTTCTAGAATCGTTACATAATATTTCACCCCCGCCGGATCCGGTTTTGTCATATTGGCACGTGGAAACAATCGCGGCCATGATACCGATAAACGATAATAATTCACTCCCAACTTTTTCATTGCATCTAAATCTTGTAAATAATATGAAGGATAAAATCCCTGAACGGCCTGCTCGCCGCTAGGTTTGGTGTATTTAGAGGTTGGTGGTACTTTCGCGACATTTGTCCCCTGTGGGTTAAGCCAACTGTACTTTTCGCTAAATACATCCCACATCGACCAACCGACTCCCTCAGGACAATTCATCGTTGGACTTTGCCGATTTCCTTCATATTGATAAGCGGCACTAGCAACAGCAAACGCAAATGATGCTGGAAAATGATACCCCCGCGCCGCTGTTTGCAATAAAAGAGTATCCTCATTTTGACTATCCCCTAACTGAAAAGAATCATTTCCATACGTTTTTTCGTTATATGGCCAAGCAATGCTATTAGTAACCCACACCACTTGGGCATAGGGGTTATTAGCTGCATAAACCACCATCATGGGCGACGCCAAAATAAAACTCACAACTCCAGCAAAAAGTGAGTGCTTCAACAAAAGTTGCTTTGTCATTGAAGGTATCCTTCTGCACCAAGAACTCGGAAAAAATTCTGAACAGTATTATTCTGACACACAAGGGCAACTACGGCAACGCCAGTTTGGACATGAAATAAGCGGATCAAGGGTGTTAGCGAACAAGATCACTTGTTTTTTAATAACGGAAGAAATTCATCATTTAATTTCTCTTGGTGATTTTTGAGATCTTAATGAGAATCAACAAGAGTGGCTCCTCTCTCTTAGATGATCGTTCAATCTATGCGGCTTTTTTCCAATGTGATTTTATATCATTTAATTTTTCAAATTTATCATAAAATTTAATTTTTTCTTTTTTATTAGCTTTTATTTTTATAATAATTTGATCATATACATAAAGCCTCAACATAATTTCGACATTAAAATCCATGTTGGTAGGTTTATTTTTATAATCCTCCCATTTTTTTACAGCCATGTGGGATTCATTCACCATTTTTGCAAAATCTCTAAGACTTTTTGAGAAAAAAGTTCTAATAAATTTTATCTGATTACCAGTCAACCGATTTTTTTGAAGAACAAGGTTTTTTATAGCAAAATCTGAAACTTTTTTCACATCAATTTTCGGATGGTATTCACCTTCAAACAACATCATCTCTACATCATGTAACTCAATAGGAAAACCAAGACCTTCATAAACGTAAATTTCCATAACTTTTTTATTCATAACCTTTTCTCCTAATTATCAAGACGTATAACAGTAATTATTAAGCTTCATTGATATCCCTTTAAGATAGCCTAGGAACATGTACGAAACAACTTTTACAATTTCAGTAAAATAATTGTTGGTCACAAGAGCTAAATCGAAGTAAAATACT
>MGOZ01000004.1:37057-47342 GCA_001797285.1 Coxiella sp. RIFCSPHIGHO2_12_FULL_42_15 | reverse complement strand
CTTAGTTGAGTGACGGGGAATTAAAATTTTGCGACAGAACCGTTTATTTAATCCAGGTCGTTTTTCCTCGAATTAACTTCAAAAGTTTTTCCTTATTCTTTTTCCAATCACTGCGCAAATATGAGGAAATCACAAAGTTATAGGAGTTGTCTCTACCCAATGTAGATTCTAAATATTTTACGATGGCATCCAAATGGTCAACGTTGTAAGCCCAAAAATTCATAAAATCAAGTTTGTAATAAAATTCTCCAAGCCCTACGTAAGGAGAGCCGCATGATACGGCTTCATAGACTTTGTTGTTATATTTTTCTTTAAAGGTTTCTTTTGGAAATGGGATTTCCATTCTGAATGGGCATGATTCGCATAAAATTTTCCAACTCTTTAATTCATAGTATTGCATATCGCCAAAAAGGACGCCCCGATAAGGCTCTCCCGTCTCCATTATAAGTGTTGCAATAGCTCTCTTTTGACATGCAGGACAAACAATATGAACGTATGAAACATAATTACAATGGTCATATCGGACGTGTGATTTACCTCTAGGCATAAATGGGGTTCTGTCGCAAAATTTTCATTTCCCGCCACTCAACTAAGATCGGACTTTCCTTAGACGCAATTAGGCTGCTAATGCATAAAACTGTCCAGTTTTTGGGGCCCACCATAGTCTTTGAATCAGAATTTGGTGGAGGCGGCGGGAATTGAACCCGCGTCCGCAAGTCCGCTGCCATTGGGTCTACATGCTTATCACCGTCTTTCATTTAACGATCGACTATCCGACGTGCAGGAAAAATCGAAAGCGAGCTCTCAAGTTTTAATTACAGAAGTACGAGCCATATTCCATAACGAGCTTGTGAGTGATGACCATTGTGACTCTCCGCACAAGCACGGCGAGGCAATGGGGTGTTGTCGGTTATTAAGCGACAGACGAGAAGGCTTTCACTGCTTACGCAGCTTGGGCTAACTCTGCACCGTAGTAGTTGTCATTTTTTGCAACTATATTTATGTAACTTCTGATTTACGAGCGTTGTTACGTCGCTCGGCATGCACCTCAAGTTTTGTAACCCACGTCGAAACCGGGTCGCCCCCTTAAGATGAACTTTGCAGTCTATCGAAAATTTGCTTTCTTTACAAGTGTAACACATGAGAATTTTTCGGTGAACATAAATTAGCAACTAATTGATTTAAAATGAATATTTTCAGAGCGGCGACGGTAACTTCCGATAGAGTGCGTGGTTTAAGTCACTCAACGCTTTAAGATGCGTTGCTTTTGCCGATCCCATTCGCGCTCTTTCAGTGTTTCTCGCTTATCATGCGCTTGTTTACCTTTCGCAAGCGCAATTTCAACTTTCACGCGATTTTTGTGCCAATGCAAATCGACGGGCACGATCGTATAACCTTGACGATTGACGGCGCCAAACAATTTCGCCAGTTCGTTTTCATGTAGAAGGAGTTTGCGGGTGCGTTGTGAATCGGGTTGAAAGTGGGTAGAAACGGTATTGAGCGGAGTAATGTGCGTTCCAATCAGCCAAGCTTCGCCATTTTTCAAAATCACATAGCTGTCGCGAATTTGAACTTTGTTTGCACGAATACTTTTAACTTCCCAGCCTTCGAGCACTAGCCCAGCTTCAAAAAACCGTTCCAGATGATAATCATGGCGCGCTTTCTTGTTTGTAATGATCAAGCGTTCGTGATCTTTATTGGATTTATTCTTGCTCATGGTGGACGTTATAGTAGCATATCTGAATGCTTTCTCTCGACATTTTTTGCGAAATTAACAATGGCCTGGTATCTTTACGCTTGGCCGAATCTTAGAGATGGTATGGAATTTGTTATGCCTTCAATAAAAAAAATGAAAATCATTGCCTACTCGCAAGAGCAAATGTATGCCTTAGTTAACGATGTCGTCAATTACAAAGAGTTTGTGCCATGGTGTACGGAGAGTCATATTCTTAGCCAGACGGAAGACGAAATTAAAGCTACATTGGCCTTTTCAGGCAGTGGCTTAAGTAAATCGTTCACCACATTGAATCGTCTCCAACCGCATAAAATGATTGAAATACGTTTAATTGATGGCCCTTTTCGGCAACTAGAAGGATTTTGGCAATTCGATGCAATCGGTGAAGAGCGTTCTAAAGTCAGTTTAGACTTGGAATTTGAATTCTCAACGAAAATTGTGGGCTTGATGTTCGGCCCCGTTTTTCATCAGGTGGCAACAACGTTGGTGGATGCTTTTTGTCATCGAGCTGAAAAAGTGTATGGAAGTGGCACGGCATGAAAGTGACGGTTGCCTATGCCACTCCTGACCAGCAAATTGAGATTCCTCTAGTAGTCGAAGTGAATTGTACCGTTGCTTTGGCTATTCAACGTTCTGCTATCTTGCCGCGTTTTCCTGAAATTCAATATCCTCAGGTCAGTGTTGGTATTTTCAGCAAACTCGTGTCACTGGATGCGCGTTTACATGCTGGAGATCGCATCGAAATTTATCGCCCGTTAAAAATAGATCCCAAACAGGCGCGCCGGCTACGTGCCAAAAAATCGTAATTTTTCAGAAAGCCTCACTCTGGGGTTCGTATGGTTGCTTAGACATTCTGGGGTGGTAATGGCTGCCCATTCGTATTTGCGTCAAACGTTACTTTAACGACACGATCGTTTTGCAAATAAAAAATTGCACGTTTTAATGTCATTGTGCTGCCGCTGGTTTTGTAGGTATAAACATAAGCAGCTTGGTTGTTAGCAAAGGTGTTGTGAAGCACCGGTGAACCTAGAATCCTAATGATGTCGCTGGTTGTCATACCGCGAATGATTTTATGTACTTTTTGTTCGGGGAGAACGTTGCCTTGAGGGACTGGAACTCGATAGCAACTGGATAAGGTGAAAATACTGGCAAGTGCGAAGCAGGTCAACATTTTTTGGCGTAGCATAGACAACTCCCTGAGGCTCAATGAAACGTGACGATTATAACGGATTTCGTCTCGAATGCTAGCCGGATATTTCATGTTGCTGTTTGAAGATGGCGGCACACCGACCTTCGCCGCTCGATGTGAAATATCCAGGCTAGACTTTTGCGCTGAGGTACACATGCGGTTAAAAATCAGCTAATATATAGCTTTTCAGATAAATATGTTGGTGAAAATGATCGTGCCATTAGAAGCCAACCCTCTCCTAGCCTCTCCCGCAGGCGGGAGAGGGAAGCTTGAAAGTGGGCACCATTGCCAGTAAGACAATTAAAATAGTTTATTTTTACCAACATATTTATCTGAAACACTATAGCTCTTTGATGAGAGAGGAGATGGGTGTTGGAGCATAAAGATTTACGCCAAGTAGGCCTTAAAGTGACTTTGCCGCGCATAAAAATCTTGCAGATTTTGGAAGGGGCAGATCCGCATCATATGAGCGCAGAAGAACTTTATAAAAAACTTTTAGATGCGGGGGAAGATGTAGGGCTAGCGACGGTCTATCGTGTTTTAACGCAATTTGAAACAGCGGGTTTAGTGCGTCGTCATAATTTTGAAGGAGGTCGTTCCGTTTATGAAATTGACGATGGTCAGCATCACGATCACTTGGTGTGTTTACATTGCAATTTGGTACAAGAATTTATGGACAGCACGATCGAACGGCGGCAACAGCAAATCGCCGAAAAAGTGAAATTCAAAATGACCGATCATAGCTTGACAATTTACGGACTATGTTCGGCTTGTCAGTAATCAGGTGGAATAGTTCAGATTTTTCGGGACGAGATCACTTACCAACGCAATAATATTCCCTTTCGGATGGATCCTTGTATGGTTTCCTGGAGTGACCCCGGATTGGTGACCCAGTAAGTTCCAATATTGGTTTCTGGAAATTTCACATTATCGTAATTACAAACTTCAAGAACCTCACCGCAGTTCAAAAATTGATTATCGGGTGTGGTGCACGTTAGTGCAATTTCATCAACGTCTCTACCGAAACTCGCCCAGCGATCTTGCGGAAACAATTTTTCGTAAGTGGGAATATATTTTGATTGCTGTGCATTCCTTAAGGCAATATCAAAAGGAGCTTTATTGTGAATGAAATACAGCGTTTGTTGCAAACCGTCGGGAGCAATCATTTTTAATTGCAAATGACCGTCACTGAAGTCAAAACCGACTTCACGGCAGCCGTGTGGGAATTTTCGTGATTCTTTTGCAAATGCAAAATCGAGTGTCACGCTGGACACGATCAATACGCCTAATGAGAGAAAGCGCAGAGCATTCCATTTCATTTTCATATCTCCTTATATTTATCTGAAAAGCTATAGTTATGTTAATAACGCTTCAGCATGCTGCAAGGTTTGTGGGGTGATTTTGCTGCCACTTAGCATGCGCGCAATTTCATGAACGCGTTGCTCACGAGTGAGTGGTTCGATCGTTGTAGTTGTGCTATTTTTCGTGGAGAATTTATTCACTTTGAAATGATGATGTCCTTGAGCCGCGACTTGTGGCAAATGCGTGATGCAAAGCACTTGTGCCTGTTTTCCTAAACTTTGCAGCAATTTTCCTACGATTTCTGCGGTTTGTCCTCCAATACCTACATCCACTTCGTCGAATATAAACGTGGGTATATTTTCTTTTTCTGAAATGATCGTTTGCAATGCCAGAGAAATACGCGATAATTCACCACCAGAAACCACTTTGGCGAGTGGTAATAACGGTTGTCCTGGATTGGTTTTTACTAAGAAACTGATTTTTTCAAAACCGTAAGCGGTGATCAGCTCCGCATGCGGGTCGAATTTAATTTCGAATTCACCACCATGCATTCCTAAATTTTGCATGTAGTGGGTGATTTTTTTGTTGATTTCGGTCGCTGTTCGTCGTCGTGATTGGCTGAGCTTATTGGCGGTGTGTTGGTAAAAGCTCAACAATTGCTGGCTTTGTTTTTCAAGCGCCATCATTCGTTCTTCAGAGGAATTTAATTGCTCAATGCGATGTTGTAATGACTGGATAACGTCAGGCAATTCTTCGGGACCCACGTGATGTTTGCGTGCCAAATCGTGAATTTGGGTGAGCCGCTGCTCAATGTAATGGAGACGCTCGGGACTGAGGTCCAATGCATCGCGGTAATGAATTAATTCATCGGCCGCTTCTTGTACGTGAATAGCAGCTGTATTCAATAATTCAATAATGCTTTTTAATTGCGGGTTATTTTTATGCGACAGTTGCAGTTGATCAATCGCATATTGCAGTAAGTGGGTTGTCGAGGTTTTTTCATTTTCGATGGTGACATCGATTGCTTGATTCAAATTATAAATCAGCTGTTTTGCGTGATGTAATTGTTGATGTTCCTCATGCAGTTCTTGCCATTCGTTGGGTTGTAAATTTAACGCTTCTAATTCTTGCCATTGATAATTCAGAAGATTTAATTGCTCGTCGCGCTGTTCTGTTTGAAATTTTAAATGCTCACGTTCAGTCTGATTTTTTCGCCATTCTGCATAATTATGCTGTAATAGCTGTAGTAAATGATGGTGTTTTCCATAGCTATCCACGTAGGTTTGTTGTTGTTCGCGTTGCAACAACGTTTGTGATTGATGTTGACCGTGAATAATCAGTAGGAGTGGCGCAAGTTCGCGCAATAACGTAGAAGGGCATGGCTTGCCATTAATGGTGATTTTCGAGCGATGATCACTTTGATGAACGCGTGAAATAATACATTCCTGGTGATCGTCAAATCCATGTTGCTCCAACCATTCTCGCGCTAATGGAATGGTGCTGACATCAAAACAAAGGGTCACGGTGCAACGAGATTCCTGCTTGCGAATGATTTTTGTGTCCAGACGTGCGCCCAATGCGAGGCTGATGGCATCCACAATAATCGATTTTCCCGCGCCGGTTTCACCGCTCAATACAGAAAAGCCAGAGTCTAAATTCAAATGGAGGCGGTCTACCACGGTGTAATTTTCAATGTAAATATCCGTTAACATGTTTGGTCCTTAGTTCCGCGTCGCTTGTTTTTCCCAATGCAGTTTAGTGCGCAGCGTATGGAAATAATTGTAGCTTAACGAATGAATGAGTTGTAACTGTTTTGGGTATTTCTGAATAATAATTTCATCGCCTGGGCTTACCGCCGTTCGATTTAAACCATCACAACTGACGTAGGGTGAAATTTCATTGTTTTTACTGATATTGAGAGTAATCGTGGTGTTATTGTTAATAACAATGGGACGACTGCTTAACGTATGTGGAAACATCGGTACTAACACGATAACATTTAAATCGGGATATAAAATGGGTCCTCCACCTGATAATGCATAAGCCGTGGAACCGGTGGGTGTTGCAATAATCATGCCATCGGCGCGGTGGTGGCAAACGAGCTGCTGATTAACAAAAACATCAAAGTCGATCATTTGCGCAATATCGCCCGGTAATAACACCACGTCGTTTAACGCAATATCTCGTGCCACAATTCCGTCTTGTTTGAATTGGGCTTGCAATAAAAAACGGAACTCACGGATATACTGGCCTTGTAAAATCGCATTGATTTGCCCAAGTTCATTGGGATGAACATCCGTTAAAAAACCCAGTCGTCCGCGATTGATTCCCAACACGGGAATGTCATGATCCACGGCTAAGCGAGCCGCATTCAGCAAACTGCCATCACCACCCACAACAATCAATAATTCAGTGTGTTGCGCTAACGTTTCCGCAGTAACCGTCGTTATGGATTGCTTTGGTAGCAGGTGACTGGTATTTTCTTCGACCACAACATGACAGCGCGCAGCATGCAAGTGTTCAATTAAAGCAACCAGTGTTTCACTGACGCCTGGAACGCCTTCGCGACCGATCAGTGCGATTTTTTTGAAGTGCCGTTCAGTCATTTGAGTTACTTGCTTGCGTGACCTGTGAGTCTTTTAGGATATCATTTTTTATTCTTGCGGTGTAGGGGTTGAATCTGACTAAAATGCACCAATATTTAGAGGGGTGCCGCAAAATAGCGGGTCTTTTATTTTTAATGAAAAGGTATTGCTATGAAAAATAAAAATTCACCAGGAGCATCCGAAGGCAAAGACAAGTGGAAAAAGTTCACTGAAGAACAGTCTACCGAAGCAACAATGGAAGCACCCGAAGGTTTAGTTCATGAAGATGATTTGGGCCTTGAATTTCCAGATCGAAAAAAGTTAGAAGAGCAGCTGACTCACACGGAACAACAAATCGATGAGCTCAAAGATAAGAACTTGCGCCTTTTAGCTCAACTGAAAAATATTCAAGAACGTGCTGACCGTGATGTGAGTAATGCTCATAGGTATGGTGCTGAAAAATTGTTGAATGATTTGTTACCCATCGTAGATAGCCTTGAGCGGTCGCTCGAAAATTGCTCTTTGGAGGCAGCGGGAGGCGTGCGAGAAGGTTTGCAGTTGACGTTGGACCTTCTCATAAAAACTTTGAAAAAACATGGAGTTGAAATAATAGCCCCTCAGGTGGGTGAGCGATTTAACCCTGAAAAACAAGAAGCGGTTTCGATGCAGCCAGAGGCTAAAGCCGAGCCCAATACGGTGATTACCACCATTCAAAAAGGCTATGCACTTAATGGTCGGGTCATACGGGCGGCGATGGTGGTTGTTGCAGGCTAAGGCTTGAAATGGTGAAATTTGCCCCCAAATAAAACATAACGAATTCACAAATATTATCAAATGTTGAACAAAGAGGAAAAAGAATGAGCGAGATTATTGGGATCGATTTAGGCACCACCAACTCCTGCGTGGCAGTGATGGAAACCGGTGGTAAAGTCCGCGTGATTGAAAATTCGGAAGGTGCGCGAACCACGCCTTCGATTGTTGCTTACACCAAAGATGAAATTTTGGTCGGTGCAGCCGCAAAACGTCAAGCCGTTACCAACCCTAAAGACACCTTGTATGCGATTAAGCGATTGATCGGCCGTAAATTCGACGACAAGGTTGTTCAAAAAGACATCAGCATGGTGCCTTACAAAATCATCAAAGCCGATAATGGCGATGCGTGGGTGGAAGCGCGCGGTGAAAAATTAGCGCCGCCTCAAATTTCTGCGCAAGTCCTCATCAAGATGAAGAAAACAGCGGAAGATTATTTGGGCCATGAAGTCAAAGCAGCCGTCATCACCGTACCGGCTTATTTCAATGATGCGCAACGTCAAGCCACAAAAGATGCGGGTAAAATTGCGGGCTTAGAAGTGAAACGCATCATTAACGAACCAACTGCAGCTGCATTAGCGTATGGTTTAGATAAAAAGAAAGGCGATCATAAAATTGTGGTATACGACCTGGGAGGAGGTACCTTCGACGTATCCATTATTGAAATTGCGGATGTGGATGGTGAGCATCAGTTTGAAGTATTAGCGACGAATGGTGATACCTTTTTAGGTGGTGAAGATTTCGATTTACGTTTAATTGATTACTTAGCGGATGAATTTAAAAAAGAATCGGGCATGGATCTGCATAATGATCCGTTAGCATTGCAACGCTTAAAAGAAGCGGCAGAAAAAGCAAAAATCGAGTTATCGTCTAGCCAACAAACGGATGTGAATTTACCGTATATTACGGCGGATGCCAGTGGCCCGAAACATTTAAATATCCGTGTGACGCGTGCGAAATTGGAAGCCCTCGTGGATGATCTCATCACGCGAACCATTGAGCCGTGCAAAATTGCAATGAAAGATGCGGGTCTTAAATCATCTGAAATTGACGAAATTATTTTGGTTGGTGGTCAAACGCGTATGCCAAAAGTGCAAGACGCGGTGAAAGGTTTTTTTGGTAAAGAACCTCGTCGTGATGTGAATCCCGATGAAGCGGTTGCAGTGGGTGCAGCGATTCAAGGTGCCGTGTTGTCCGGTGAAGTAAAAGACGTTCTGTTATTAGACGTAACACCATTATCGCTCGGTATTGAAACTATGGGTGGCGTGATGACAAAACTCATTGAGAAAAATACCACGATCCCTACTAAAACATCGCAAGTGTTTTCAACCGCTGAGAACAATCAAACGGCAGTGACCGTGCATGTATTGCAAGGGGAACGTGAAGTGGCATCGGCCAATAAAACATTGGGTCGATTTGATTTGTCCGATATTCCACCCGCATCGCGTGGTGTACCGCAAATCGAGGTTACCTTTGATATTGATGCGAACGGTATTCTGCACGTATCCGCAAAAGACAAAGCAACGGGTAAAGAGCAATCGATTGTGATTAAAGCGTCCAGTGGATTGTCCGACGAAGAAATTCAACGTATGGTGAAAGACGCAGAAGCGAATAAAGAAGTCGACAAACAATTCCATGAATTGGTGGGGGTGCGTAATCAAGCGGATTCGATGATTCATGCAACCGAAAAATCGATCAAAGAGCTCGGTGATCAGGTTTCAGCAGATGAAAAAGGTAAGATTGAAAAAATCATTACAGAACTCAAAGACATCATGAAACAAGACAACAAAGACGCGATTGAATCGAAAACAAAAGAGTTGACCGACTTATCCGGCAAATTGGCAGAACGCTTGTACGCACAGAAAGGCGGACAAGCGGATGGTGCCAATGGTGCAAGCGCAACATCCTCCTCCGACGCGGGCCAAGGACAAAAAGGCAGTGGCGGTAAAGAGAATGTGGTCGATGCGGAATTTGAAGAAGTTCGAGACGACGACAAAAAATAACGAGTGATCAACCAGCATTGTATTTCCCCACTCTTTTTTCCAACAGGAAGGGTGGGGACTTTTTATGGGATTTACGGACAGGTTAATGTGCTGTGACAACAAAAAAAGATTATTACGAAATATTAGAAGTGGCTCGAACGGCGAATGATGTAGACATTAAAAAGTCTTATCGTCGTATGGCAATGAAATATCATCCCGATCGCAACCCAAATAATAAAGAAGCAGAGGCGCGTTTCAAGGAGGTGAAAGAAGCGTACGAAGTTTTATCGGATCCGCAAAAGCGTGCAACTTACGATCGTTTTGGGCACGCGGGTGTGAACCAACAATTTGGCGGTGGTGCGGCGGGTGGTTTTGATTTTAATGACATCGGTAATATTTTTGGCGATATTTTCGGCGATATTTTTGGTGGGCGTGGAGGGCAAACGCGGCAACAACGTGGTGCGGATTTGGGTTATGAGTTAGCCATTACGTTGGAAGAAGCTGTTCATGGGGTTACTAAAACCATTAAAATCCCAACCTGGGTTAATTGCGAAACGTGTAAAGGAAGTGGTGCTAAGTCGGGAACTTCCCCTGTCGTCTGTCAAACGTGTCATGGCAGTGGTCAAGTGCATATGCGCCATGGTTTTTTAACGGTACAACAAACGTGCCCGCATTGCCGTGG
>MGOZ01000004.1:0-37049 GCA_001797285.1 Coxiella sp. RIFCSPHIGHO2_12_FULL_42_15 | reverse complement strand
GCAGCAACAAACACTGAGTGTTAATATTCCTGCGGGTGTGGATAATGGGGATCGCATTCGCTTGGCGGGTAAAGGTGAAGCGGGGCAACACGGTGCGCCTGCGGGTGATTTATATGTACAAGTGAATGTGAAAAAACACGCTATTTTTTCGCGACAGGGAAATGATTTGCATTCTGAAATTCCCATTGATTTTGTGATGGCGGTTTTAGGCGGCGAAATTGAAATTCCAACCTTGGCAGGCCCCGTTAAACTGATCATCCCAGCTGAAACGCAAACGGGCAAAGTATTTCGTTTGCGTGGCAAAGGGGTAAAAGCGTTACGTAGTGGTGGCGTTGGTGATCTGTTGTGTGCGGTTGTCGTTGAAACCCCCGTCAAATTAACGAATGAGCAAAAAGAAATGCTGAAAGCTTTTTCCCAGTCATTACAAGATGATAGCAAAGACCACAGCCCCCATTCAAAATCGTGGTTTGCAGCAGTAAAAGATTTTTTTACTGAAAAAAAATAAACATTATCATTGGGACAAAATACTTACTTAATCTTCAACCATTATACTACAGCAATGTAAAAAAAAGAGAATGGGTGAAGCATATGCATAAGGCAATACTGTTAGAAAAAGCTTATGAAAATTTAATTAAATCGATTTCTACATTTGATCTTGAGCTGTTTATTAACACTCTCTACCTGTACAATGGTGATCGAGACTCATTAAAAGTCCTACTCAACAAGGCTGATGACAAAGGGTTGCCACCGATTGCCCATTTGTTCAACTATCTTCCTGATCCCAAGAGTTGGGGAGAACCTTTAAAATATGATCTCAAATTAATATCTGAACCCCATGTACCTGGTTCAATCTATCTCTCTCGTGAGAATGCCGGCATTTATAAGGTTTTTGACCACAATGGAGTCATACTGGCAGATCCTCTAAAGGGCATTGACCTCGATCAATTAGAGAGTCGTCTTGAAGATGAAGAGCTAAAAGAGAGTGTTTTGGCAGTAACAGCCCTTAGGCGAGCGCGATTGAATCCCACTCAGTTAGACTTTAGAACGCAAGAGGCCTTAATAGGTCTCATGATAGGCATACTATTAAATTGTGGTGGCAATGAAAAGACAGCGATACAACGCAATTCTGGTACCCTTTTCTCCTCGAGGTCTATACTTAACCCCAACATCATCAGTCGTTGCAGGCTTCTTTATGCTAATTTATTGAGCAACAAGGCTCCACGTTATGACATCCAACTCTTACTGCCAGAAAAAGCGATCAATAAAATTGAGAAAATTTTCGTTGACAACCTATGTCACAATTTTAATGAAAATGAAAATGCTTTATCAAATTTATTCGAACAAATCGCTGACCGTACTGCCCAACCAGCAGCTGAACTGATCGTCGCCCGTTGTAATGATTCAACTTATTTGAGGGATATCACAAAAAAATTAAATTCATATGGTCAATATAGGTTGGACCGTATCGATAAAATAATAACTATTCCTAAGGCTGCGCGAAAAGATTTTTGCCTTTGGTACTTATATTGTTTATTGCATGCTAAAAAAATAAATAAATTTAAATTTGATAAAAAGCCATTTGAAGTTGTTTTTGATTTTTTCATGGAACTTAAGAATAAAAATGAGGGTCACTATCTTGAATGGAAAAAAATACTTCTGGAAAATATAGAAATCAGCCATTTTTCAGAATTAAAGAAAAATACAATGGTTAAATGTTTTTTGGAAGAAGAACCGGTTAATGATTCTTCTAACGCTATTAATGAAATAGAAGTTATCGAAAAAGAAAAGGGAAAGAAAAAGAAAAAAAATAAGCACCCTAAGGGAAAGAAAAAGCAAGAAAATCCGGGTGACGAAAAAGAAATTGAAGCAGTTATCGAACCTGTCAATAATTCACCCGAAGTTATTTCCGAGTCATTATCTGTTGAAATCATTCCGGAATCGATCCCCAACGAAATTCCACCTCTATGTCGCAAAAAAGGTGAAAAGATTATTCACGTGAACAAAGAAGTGATGGATAAAATGGTCGAATCGATGATTGACAAAAAAAATCTCCCGTCGGCAAGTCAACAGCTATATAACATAGCTTCTATACTCATTAATCAACTTGATAATGATCATCCTTATTTCGAAAAAATACAATATTTTATCACAGGGGTAAATGGAAAAATTAAAATACCCAATGTTCGTTATGAATATGAAAACGACGAACTGTTTGATCGGAATGATATTCGCCTCTATTGGAATCAATCAATAAAACAATTTTTACTGATTGCTGAAAAATATTCTCTAAGTGACGATGAAATTGTAAAAATTGCAATTAAATCCATATTGCTGAGGCTATCTGATTTAAAAATAATTGATGAAATAAAATCAACGATAAATGAATTTTTAGTCTCTCTTGGTATCGAAAAAAATAAATTTCACCTTATTGGGAGTCTCGCAACAGAATGCATCGAAGATGCTTTTGTGAGCGATCAACCACCCATCATAAAAAAAGATGTGGATTTAGCCATTGTTATTCGGCCAATAGATGAGAATGATTTATCTAAGTTGTTTTCGAGCTTAGGGAGTTTTTTTTCAAAAAAAGGTTATTCATTAATTCATAAAAAAACGCCGTCAGAGAAAGATGATAAATATGTGATGTCCTTTTCCATATCGTACAAGGAATACCCATTTGATTTAACCTTTTATTGTGATCCCCATTTGAAATTACGAGCAATGCGTGTTGATACTTATAAAGGGTTTATCATTGAGTTGGATAAAGAACAATTAATTTCTTCACATCACCAATTGATGTTTCTTTTACATAAAGAACGTAGCTTTGATTTTTCTCGTTTTGGGGATGTATCGGTGCTAGCTTTTGTTCTTCGCGAACTCGCAGTGATCAATAAATTTAATATTCATCTTTCGAAGGAATCCTCTCAAGAAATAGAAACTTTTCTCAACAACCCGAATAATAAAGATACCATTTCATGGGCAGTTGGGCTTTGTATCACAAAATATATTTATGATTTTCAGTCTGAACGTTTAAAATATTTAGAAGAAAAAAATTTACTGCAACAGGCCGTTCCTTTTACTTCTATTTTATCAAATGGTTCGACAAAAGAATTTATTTATACGGTAGTTAGCGAGGTACTTAATAATATACCGACTGTTGGGCATTATAATTTTTTTCCAATTGTTTATTTATCGATGTTCTATATCCATACATTTACTTCTATTCAGTGTGATGATCAAAATGTTTTTCAACATATAGAGAAGTTGACATTTCCTAAGACAATTCGTCAAGCTGTTGAGGATTGTATGCGAGCCTGGTTCGAGTTGTTAGTTCATTCTGAACAGCCTTACCATGTGAACAGCATAGCGACTTGTATTTATTCGGTCATGAAAAGCAAGTTCCCAGAGCGTCTGACTGAGCCTAGTTTACCAGTAGAAAATAACTCATCTGAACCTGTGGTTGGGGAGGAGAGGGATGAGCTTCGAATTGCTCAATAAACGGTTTTGTTACGTATTTCTGTCGGTGGGGGATTTTTTTGTTTTTAAAATATTTTCATTTGATGCCGGTGAAGGGAGTGCCAAAGCCGCTTGAGATGAAAATAAAGAGGCGTGTTTCGTGGATAAGGGGGGCTTGGTTGATGGAAAATGCCCTGCTTCCATCGCGATGTTGGTTAAAACGGCGTAAAGTGTATAGTAAGCAAGGCTATACCAACCCCCGTGACGAAAATAGAAAGAAGAAAGGCGTTGCCCGTGCAAAAGGGGGCTTCCTTTGAGAGTTGCTTGCGCCTTTGCTTTTAGAGCATCAAAAGGAGTGGTTGCTGCCCATCCGACCACTCCCGTCACAATCCCAATGGCGCTTATTTCGGTAAGCGTTAATTTTTGTTGAGTGGCTTGTTTTTGAAATTTTTTCTTTAAATACACTTCACGCATGGTTTGAGAAACGAGCAATAAACTCAGTTGGTTAGCCGTATTGCGTAAAAAAGTAATTTGCGCACCTTGGAAGCATTGCTGCAATCCGCCCATATTTTCTACGCAGCGCTTTGCATAAAGTGGATAAGTTTCTGCGGGGTAACGAGCAAAAATACCTGGATTTGCTATCGCTAAGTTTTTTGCTAATTCTACGGGATTTAAAATGACAGTGTCGGCGATTGCTAAAAGAAGTCCAGTTGCTAAAGGAGGCAGAATAATGGAATCAGGAAATACATGTCTGAAATAAGAACCACCCATATCACGAATCAAGTTACGATAACCCGTTTCTTTTAGTACCGTGCGTAAGAAAGTGGGCGTTGATCCATAAAATAAACTTCGTGCCCCGTGTGTTTGTAGAAATAACCACAAATTTTTAGGGTCAGTATTTTTTTGTTGTAACCAAGTGCGAGAAAAATCCACGGGATACGTGCTGATAAAAAGCGTTAATGAAAGCATAAAACCACGTGCATAAATAGAGAGAATAGGATGTGTCGTGCTGGAATCATTTGAAGAGTGCATGATGCTTTTATCCTTCAGATTTCTGAGCCGATGGTATTCTTTTTTCTGCGTTTAATAAAAAGAGGGAGTATCGTAAAAATAACGACACCACCAATGAGTATCGCTTCGTAAGCATAAACATTATGAATTTCAATAGAAGTGGGTGGGATAAATCCTACAATCAAAGCAAAGAGACAAGACAGTATTCCCAAGAGGCAAGAAAGCCACATAACCCAGCGCTTCAACGTAAAAGCATGCGGATTGGGTTTCAATTTTTTGTGTAGACGAAAGGCAGCTGCAAAAAATAAAACATAAAAAAGGATGGCGAGTTGCGCGGTTAATGCACTTAATATCCAATAAGACGTATTAAACGATTTAATAAAAACAAATAAACTGCAAATTAAAATCACCATGAGTGCCTGCAGTAAAAGAATCTGAATGGGGCTATCGAAACGATTGCGTCGACTGAATAACGTTGGTAAAGCACCGTCTTCCGCTGCTACCATCATCCCTTTAGTGGGTCCAATCACCCATGCCGCCATAATGCCAAAAGCACCAATGATAATGGCGAGAATCAAAAAGGGCAGTAAAAAAGAAAGATGTTTAGCGGCAAGAAATAACGCGAAAGCTTGATTTAATCCCGTAATGATATTGAGCATTTGGGGTGGAACAATGAACGCAATGGCTAGAGACGCGAAGATTAAACTGAGTGCAATAAAAATAGAAGAATAAAGTAATGCTTTAGGATAATCCTTTTCTGGGTGTTTTACTGATTCCGCGTGAGTGGCCGACATTTCCAATCCGAACACACTAAACAAAATAACCACAATAAAAGCGAGATTGTTTGACTGCGATAAGTTAGGAATGAAGCTGCCCCAAGAGGGGGTAATGGCCAGAGGTTTGTGTTGTAGCACCCACGCCAGTGCAAGAAAAATAATGATGACCATAGGAATGATGGTGCCAACAATAGCGCTGAAAATACTAACGGCACTGGATGTTTTCATCCCGAACGAATTTAAAAAGGTGGCAATTAAAAATAAACCGATAATCATGCTGATCATGTAAGTTTTATTATTCACGAGATTGGGATCGATAAAGTAAGCGATATTGGCAGCAACAAAAGCGAGTATGGTTGGATACCAAAATACGTTGTAAATCCATTGTAACCAAATGGCCATGAAACCCACGCGTTCCCCAAACGCATTGCGCACCCATACATAGGCACCACCTGTTTTAGGGAAATGGGTGGCAAGTTCGGCTGTGACCAACGCGCAGGGAATTAAAAAGAATAAGCAAGCGGCGACATAATAAAAGGGAATGGTAAAACCACTGACGGCATTCACCGGTAAATTGCGCAGACTATCGATGGCAATGATATTGATCATGACTAAGCTAAAAACGCTTAATGATCGTTTACTTGAAATGCTTACCATGGTGAAATCTCGCTGTGATGAGGTTGGATGGCCGGACCTACGTTTACTGCAGAATGTTGATTGGGTGGATGACGACGTGTCCGCGCTAATCGACCTTTATTACTAATAGATTAATTAAGGATATTCATGCAGTTGCCCCTTTATCAAGAGGGAGACTATCGCACGCTCCCTTTTTCTTGTCAATGCGACACGTACTTTTCGTTGAACGTCATTGCTTCATTTGATTTTGCTTGTAAATCATTAAATTTCGTATGTTATTAATGGTTTGATGATCACGAACACTTAAGTTAGGGTCGTTTTCCAATTTCCCAAGTGCTTCAATGGCCATTTGTCGTGTCAGCGGCGTGGGTTCATTGATTCCCAGTAGCATGGCATAGGTATAACGTTCAATAACGGAAAGTTCAGGGTTATTTGCCTGCTGCAGTAGATGCTCATGGTGCTTGTTCAGCGCATTTTTGTCAGTGAACTTTTTAACAGACAAGGCAAATGGGCCTAAATCTTTAGTTGTAACGCTGGGATTGTTGAATGCATCGTTCGCTTGCGTGGCACCAGCCATTATGATGATGACTGTAAGTCCGGTGGCCTTCATTGCATTTACTATTTGTTTTTTCATAACATCCTCTTTATGGGCGAAATTTCATATGGCAAAAATATCCCAGGCACAAGCCCGGGGATTCTTACAACGAATATCTTGAATGAAGTATAGCGCTATTCTCAACGGGAACCCTATTGGTCGAGTAAGCCGACTCCTCTAAAAACCGTACTTGCAAGTTTCCCTGCATAGACTGAAACAGCAATTCCACAGATTTATTATCTGGCAACTTATTGTTTTAGAAAACAAAAGATTGAAACAGTGGGGGATTATCCAGGGGGGGCTTTGCGCGCTCCCCCTTGATCGCGAGGATGCAGGTCCCCTGCAGCCCGCGTCAATGAAAGGGAAGGAATTTCCCATCGAAAGATGGGGAATTCCTGAATAAATGATTGAATCATCGCATTGAATCGATTATTCTTGGCAAGTTTGTCAATTTAATGATAGGTTGAATGCCCGCATGAGCTTGGATACGTTTGTCAATCGTTATCCACCAGCGCTGTTAGCGTTGGCCGAGGGGAGTGTTTTTAAGGGGTATTCCATCGGGGTTCCCGGTATAACCACAGGCGAAGTCGTTTTTAACACCGCCATGACGGGTTATCAAGAGATTCTGACGGACCCCTCCTATAGCCGGCAAATCGTTACCCTGACGTATCCTCATATTGGCAATGTCGGTGTCAACCCTCATGATGCCGAATCTTCAAAAGTTCATGTGGCGGGTTTGGTTATTCGTAATCTATCGCCCACCGTTAGCAATTGGCGTTCTGCTAAATCCCTCGAAGTGTATTTAAAACAAAATGGGATTGTTGCGATCAGTGGAATTGATACACGACGTTTAACGCGTATTTTACGTGATAAAGGCGCACAAAAGGGTTGTATTCTCAGCGGGCTTGATGCAGAGGAAGCCTTACGTCAAGCACAACAATTTCCCGGCCTTGTTGGCAAAGATCTTGCAAAAGTGGTCAGTACTGATCAAGTCATCGAATGGAAGGAAGGCATTTTTTGTCTTTCGCACGGCAAGTTTAATACCCTTGCCAACGAAAATTTTCACGTGGTTGCTTATGATTTTGGTGTAAAGCACCAGATGCTGCGATTACTCGTTGAGCGTGGTTGCCGAATAACGTTAGTCCCTGCGAAGACATCCGCAGAAAAAGTACTCGCTTATCAACCGGATGGAATTCTTTTGTCAAATGGTCCCGGCGATCCTGCTGCTTGTGATGATGCTATTGCAAACATAAAAATACTACTGCAAACGGATATTCCTATTTTGGGTATTTGTCTAGGGTTTCAGTTATTAGGATTAGCGTGTGGTGCTAAAACGGTAAAAATGAAATTTGGCCATCATGGTGCAAATCATCCTGTACAAGATTTACAAACAAAAACCGTTGCAATTACCAGCCAAAATCACGGTTTTTCAGTGGATGAAGCGAGTTTGCCAGCGACATTGCAAGTGACGCATCGTTCGTTGTTTGATGGCACGTTGCAGGGTTTTAAACATAGAACAAAACCAATCTTAGCTTTTCAAGGTCATCCGGAAGCAAGTCCTGGCCCGCAAGATCTTTTTTATTTATTCGATGAATTTATTACATTAATGACCAAACACCAACCGTGAGGCACCGAGATCAGTATGCCAAAACGTACAGACCTAAAAAGTATTTTAATCATTGGTGCAGGCCCTATTGTCATCGGTCAGGCGTGCGAATTTGATTACTCGGGAACGCAAGCATGTCGTGCATTACGCGAGGAAGGCTATCGAGTTATTTTAATTAATTCGAATCCGGCTACCATCATGACGGATCCCGATATCGCCGATGCCACTTACATTGAACCTATTCATTGGCAAGTGGTTGCAAAAATTATTGAGAAAGAGCGCCCCAGTGCGTTATTGCCTACTATGGGTGGTCAAACTGCATTGAACTGCGCATTAGATTTGGTCCGTGAAGGTATTCTGCAAAAATTTAATGTCGAATTGATTGGTGCATCACGTGAAGCAATTGATAAAGCGGAAGATCGCCAATTGTTTCAGCGTGCTATGGCAAAAATCGGTTTGGAAACGCCACGTTCAGGTTTGGCGCATTCCATGGAAGAAGCGTGGGAAGTCCTGGAAAAAGTGGGTTTTCCCGCAATTATTCGTCCATCATTTACGATGGGTGGGTCCGGCGGTGGTATTGCGTATAACCGAGATGAATTTTTAGAAATTTGTACGCGTGGTTTGGATTTATCACCCACCAATGAATTATTAATCGATGAATCGATTATCGGCTGGAAAGAATACGAATTAGAAGTGGTGCGTGACCAAAAAGATAATTGCATTGTTGTTTGTAGCATTGAAAATTTAGATCCTATGGGCGTGCATACCGGGGATTCCATCACGGTCGCTCCCGCGCAAACGTTAACCGATAAAGAATATCAATATTTGCGAGATGCTTCGATGGCCATTTTGCGTGAAATTGGCGTTGAAACGGGCGGATCCAATGTACAGTTTGCGGTGAATCCGGAAAATGGTCAGGTGATGGTGGTCGAAATGAACCCGCGTGTATCGCGTTCTTCGGCATTGGCTTCCAAGGCAACGGGATTCCCTATCGCAAAAATTGCGGCAAAATTAGCGATTGGTTATACACTGGATGAATTATCCAATGAAATTACGGGTAATCGTACGCCAGCTTCTTTTGAACCGAGCATTGATTATGTAGTGACGAAAATTCCGCGCTTTAATTTCGAAAAATTTCCACAAGCGGAACCTCGGTTAACCACACAAATGAAGTCCGTCGGCGAAGTGATGGCGATGGGACGTTCTTTTCAAGAATCATTACAAAAAGCAATACGTGGTTTGGAAATTGGTGTTTATGGTTTTGAACCTAAAATCCATTGGGTGGATGATGATCTTGCAACACATTTAGATAAAATTAAACGTGAGTTGCGTATTCCAGGTCCCGATCGCTTGTGGTACGTTGCTGATGCTTTTCGTTTTGGGTTAACGCTCGGTCAAGTGTTCGACCTTTGCAAAATTGATCCATGGTTTTTGGTGCAAATTGAAGAACTCGTGCAAATTGAGAAAGCCGTTCAACACACCAAATTAGCGGATCTTACCGACGACCAAATGCGTTTTTTGAAACGTAAGGGATTTTCGGATCGTCGTCTTTCCGATTTATTTTGGGTGGAAGAAAAACAAGTGCGTCAGCGTCGGCACGCATTAAACATTCACCCCGTGTTTAAACACGTGGATACTTGTGCGGGGGAATTTCCTTCTGAGACTGAGTATTTATATTCAACGTATGATGAAGAAAATGAATGCCAACCGAAAACCGATAAAGAAAAAATCATTGTGTTAGGCGGTGGGCCTAATCGCATTGGCCAAGGCATCGAATTTGATTATTGTTGTGTGCATGCGGCCATGGCCATTCGCGAATTGGGCTATGAAACGATTATGGTGAATTGCAATCCAGAGACCGTTTCAACCGATTATGATATTTCGGATCGTTTGTATTTCGAACCGCTCACACTAGAAGACTTATTAGAAATCGTGGCACTTGAAAAACCGAAAGGGGTGATTGTGCAGTATGGCGGTCAAACTCCGCTTAAATTAGCAAAAGAGTTAGATAAAGCGGGAGTTCCCATTATTGGCACTACGCCGGACGCCATCGATCGTGCGGAAGATCGTGCGCGTTTTCAAGCAATCATCAATGAGCTTGATTTAAAGCAGCCGCCGAATGGAACAGTGCGCAGTGTTGAAGAAGGTTTGCGTTTAGCAAAAGTATTTGCCTATCCGCTGATTGTACGTCCTTCGTATGTTTTGGGTGGTCGTGCCATGCAAGTCATTTACAACGAAAAAGAACTAACGCGTTATATGACGACGAACGTGATCGTCTCTCCTGATCAACCTTTATTACTGGATCATTTTCTGGATAATGCGATTGAAGTGGATATTGATGCGGTGTGTGATGGCACGGATGTTTTGATTGGCGGTATTTTGGAACATATCGAGCAAGCGGGTGTACATTCCGGTGATTCTTCTTGTGCTATACCTCCCCACAGTTTAAGTGCAGAGCTGCAGAATGAATTGCGACAGCAAATGTGTCGGTTAGCCAAAGCACTGAATGTGGTTGGTCTTATTAACGCGCAATTTGCGATTCAAGATAACACGATTTATGTGTTGGAAGTGAATCCACGGGCATCACGCACCGTTCCCTTTATTGCTAAGGCGAGTGGACTATCATTAGCAAAAATTGCAGCGCGTTGTATGGTGGGCTTTACGCTAAAACAACAAGGGGCCATTGAAGAACCTATTCCCAAATTTTTTGCCGTGAAAAAACCGGTGTTTCCTTTCAATAAATTTCCGGGAGTTGATCCGATTTTAGGACCTGAGATGCGTTCGACGGGTGAAGTCATGGGTATCGGTGAATCGTTTAGTCAGGCTTTTGCAAAAGGGCAACTGGGAGGAGGGGATGTATTACCAACGAAAGGATGCGCTTTTATCAGTGTGCGTGACACCGATAAAAAACGGGTTATTTCAGTTGCAAGAATGTTGTGTGAACGTGGTTTTGAAATTGTATCCACGGCGGGAACGGCAAAAGTATTAATGGAAGCAGGGATACAGTGTCGCATGGTGAATAAAGTCAATGAAGGTCGTCCGAACATTGTTGACTTGATTAAAAACGACAAAATCAGCTTTATTATTAATACGACGGAAGGGGAGCAAGCTATTAAAGATTCTTGTGCCATCCGAGCAAGCGCTGTGCAACACAAAGTATGTTACACCACAACCGTGGCTGGTAGTGAAGCGGCATGCTTGGCAATGAAATCCAGTGCCTTTTCTGAAGTTCGAAGTTTGCAAACTTTGCATCTTTCCAAAGTCGCTATTGACTCCCCTCCTTAGACGGCGGTATCCTTGCATCCTCTGCAATGGGGGGCTTAACATGCAAGAAATTGTTCCAATCACCGTTCATGGCGCGGAAAGATTAAAGGAAGAGTTAAAAAAACTGAAACAAGTCGAGCGCCCACGCATTATTGCTGCTATTGCAGAAGCGCGTGCGCATGGTGATCTGAAAGAAAATGCTGAATATCATGCCGCTCGTGAAGAGCAAAGTTTCATTGAAGGTCGTATCCAAGAAATCGAAGTTAAACTCGCGAATTGCCGTATCATTGATATCAGTCAATTAGAAAACGAAGGTAAAGTCGTTTTTGGCGCTACCGTGACTTTATTAAATCTTGAAAACCAGACAGAAGTGACCTACCAAATCGTGGGTGTGGATGAAGCTGATTTAAAAACCAATAAAATCTCCATTTCTTCACCGCTCTCTCGTGCGTTGATCGGAAAATACGTCGAAGACGTTGTTGACGTAACCACGCCAAAAGGTTTAGCGACTTACGAAATTGTGAATGTTGAATACAAGTAACGATTGCATCCATCTGTTTCCTCTATCAGCAGTAACACGAATACTTCTATTGAAAAAGAAGAAAGAATGCCTTTCCAACCCCAAGGATTTTTTCGTCCGCTTCCCCAATTCCCTCCAGAATTGCTCGATAAGATTTTTTCTGAATTAGCGCTACAAGCTCCACTGCTTGAAGGTGATTATCGGGGATCCAGTATATTCCACGGTTTGTCCGCAGCACGCTTTGAAGTTCCCGTTGAGCATCTGAGTTGGACCGAACGCTGCGCCAATTTTAAAAATGCGTATGCTAATATTAATTCAAGTGGCAATAGGATAAAAGCCATGTGATAGGACGACAACGAAAACTGCATTGGTATTGTATGCACTTGGCTGGTGATATCTAAGATTTTTCCGATGGCCGGTTCAGAAATCGCGCCACAAATCGCATCTCCTGAATTGATAAATGCAATTACGGTTGCTGCAATGTAGATTGGATTGGCATCTTTTCCAACAGAGAAAGCAATCATGAAGCCGCCGGTACCCAATCCAAATAAAAAAGTTGCTAGCATCAAACCGGTGAGGTTTGAGATTAAATACACGACACAGAGCAACGAAAATAACGATAAAAATAACCCGATCGTCATGAAACGAAAACGCTGCCCAAATCGATCGGCCAAATAACCAAATAAAGGCCCACCAAAACCAAAGCCCACATACACCATTGAAACAATCAGGGAGGCTTTAGCCGCAGTAAGGTGGTAGCCTGTGCTAATAAACGGTGTTCCCCACAACCCACCAAACACAGCCATGGGTGCAAAAGCGAGCCCACTGTAAAGTGTTAAATACCAATTGGTTTTATTTTTGAGAAGATGAACAATATCCGTTGATGTAATTTTTTGGCGTTGTTGAATGGGAAACGCGTGGGAGTGGTTGGATTTAACGCTGATAAAGATAAAATACAGTAGACTAATTCCACCACCAGCAAGGGCGATATAAATTAAACCGAGATGCCAACCCTGTGATTGAATAAGCAAGGCGAGGGGTGCTTGCCCGAAGACGGCACCCAACATAACCCCCAACGTTAACAAACCACTGACAAAGGCAAAGCGGTTCGCTGGAAAATAAATGGCGGCAATTTTCATATAACCAACGGTAGCAAATGCGGCACCAACACCCATCAGTGCGCGGCCCAATAATGCAAACGCTAAGATATTTCCAACGGAAAATAGAAAGGCACCGAGAGCGCTGATGATCAGCGAGCCGATGATCATTAATTTAAGTGGGAAGCGATCAATGAGATAACCTGAAAAAAACTGCATGATTAAATAACTATAAAAATAACACGCCGCCAAATTACCGAGCCCCGCGCCGGAAAGTTGAAAATCTTGCATTAACTCCGAAGTGATCACGGAAGGAAACACCTGCAATAAATACTTGTAAAAAAGCATGAGTGAAGCTAATGCGAGAATAAACCATGGATAAAAACGCAGTGACTTTGAAAAAGAGTTTGCATTCATTTTATGGTTTCCATTTGATATTACAGCCCATGCTGGGGAACTGCTTTTCGTTAATGGGTTTGTTTTCTAATAGATTATCCAACACATGACGAAGATCGTTACCCGTGACAGGACTGTTTAGCTTGCCTGGACTCGTTTCATCAAAACGACCTCGATAAACGCACGCAAGCGCTTTATCAAAAACAAAAAAATCAGGTGTGCATGCTGCGTGATAGGCTTTAGCGATTTCTTGTGTTTCATCAAATAAATAAGGAAATGTAAAATTCAAATGCAGGGCTAATTCACGCATTTTTTCAGGACTATCTTGCGGATAATGATGAGCGTCGTTGGAATTAATCGCAATGAATTGAATACCCAGCGGCTGATACGTTTGGATGAGTTCTAATAGTTTTTCAAGAATATGTTTTACATAGGGGCAATGATTGCAGATAAACATAACGACGGTAGCCAACGTTGACTTAACCGCGTCCAATTTGACAAGTTCATTGCTGAGGACATCGGGTAAGCAAAAGTTAGGGGCTTTTGTCCCCAAGGGCAGCATGGATGATGGCGTAAGTGCCATAATAAAAACTCCTAACCTGGATATTTCATATTGCTTTTTGAAGATAACGGCCACACGAAGTGCCCTGCCGCCAACGGGAAGGTCTTTTGTTTTCAGGGACGCACATCCTGTGCTCGACGCTCCTGACCCTCCCTGGTCGCGACGCCCTTCAAACAAAAGACCTTCCCGTTGGCGGCACACCGACCCTCGTAGTTCGATGTGAAATATTCGGGCTAAGGCTGTTTATAGGCACGATTGTATCAACCCAAGGATGCTTGTGCCAGTTTCTTGTGCCAATTTTAGCGGGAACTGCGGTGCCTGCAACCTCGTTATTGTGTTTCAGTGATCAGTTGTTGTATAGTTTGAAGGTTTCAATATGGCTTAACCTATTATGGAGAATACCATCTATGCATCAAATGCAAAAAGGACCCTCTGCTTCTCATTCAGATTCGATGAGCTTTTTTGTTGTTCTTATCGCTTGTATTGCTGCTGTTGCTGGAATTTTATTTGGTTTTGATACCGGAGTGATTTCTGGCGCTATTTTGTTTATCAAACAAGATTTTGCACCCAGTAATGCGTTGTACTCACTGATCATGGCATCTGTATTAGTCGGTGCATTAATAGGGTCAGGAGTCAGTGGTCGTTTTGCTGACTTTTTTGGAAGACGCACGTTATTGATCATTACCGCATTGATTTTTATTATTGGTACGCTCGCTTCCGCATTGGCACATAATGCGTGGTCCCTAATTGCAGCACGTATTGTGGTTGGTGTGGCGATTGGAATCGCTTCTTTTACCGCGCCTTTATACATTTCTGAAATTGCGCCGGCACGTTTTCGTGGTGCTCTCGTTTCATTAAATCAATTGGCCATTACGATTGGTATTTTGTGCTCGTATGCCGTAGACATGCATTTTGCCGATGTGGGTAATTGGCGTTGGATGTTTGGTGTTGGTGTCGTGCCAGCTTTACTATTGCTGTTGGGTATGTTGATTTTGCCGCGCAGTCCGCGTTGGGTGGCACTAAAAGGCGACATTTCACAAGCGCGACAAATTTTACAACTGATTCGTCATAATGAAAATGTGGAGCTCGAATTACAAGAAATTCAGGCGAGAGTGACCGGTAAAGTGAGTTGGCGTTTGTTATTTCAGCGTTGGTTGTTTCCGGTACTAGGAGTAGGATTGGGGCTTGCGTTTTTTCAACAATGCACGGGCATTAATACGATTATTTATTTTGCACCGACGATTTTTCAAATGGCGGGTTATGATACGGCAGCGGGTGCTATTTCAACCACCGCCATTGTCGGTGTGGCGAATGTTGTTTTTACGATTATTGCTTTGCCACTGATTGATTTATGGGGACGTCGTCCATTGTTATTGCTGGGTTTAGCAGGAATGGCATTAGGTTTATTACTATTGAGCCTCGCTTTTCATTTTGGTACGGGCGCTTTGTTGTTGCGTTGGTTGACTTTGTTGAGCATGATTATTTATATCGCATGCTTTGCAATGAGTTTAGGACCGATGATGTGGCTGGTTATTTCAGAAATTTTTCCGCTGCAAATTCGTGGTTTAGGGTCAAGTTTAGCCGTTTCAGTTTGCTGGTTGTTCAATGGAATTGTCACATTTTCATTTCGATACCTGTTAGATACGCTAGGTACAGCGGGGACTTTTTGCACTTACGCCATAGTTTGTTTGTTAGGATGGGTATTTGTAAAACGTTTTCTGCCAGAAACGAAAGGAGTTAGTTTAGAATCGATTGAAAATAATCTGCGATTAGGTAAACGCAGTCGCGATTTAGGCGTTATTTCTGATCATGAGACACAACCCGTAGGAGAATGGGTATGATGAAAAAAATAATATTAACAAGTGCAGTCTTTTCACTGAGTTTTACTTCTATTGCTCTTTGTGCGGAAGATAAGACTGCAAAAGATAATCGTATTTTTTCGGATCCTAGTAAAACAATTCTTGTCAAAAAAGAAAATCCGACGTTTACGCTTAATTTGCGCTCTAATCCAACGACGGGTTTTATCTGGGTTTTGCAAGGAGATTATAGTCATGACATGATCAGTGCGGTAAATCATGCGTTTCATGCACCGGATTCAAAATTATTGGGCGCCCCTGGCTACGAAAGTTTTGAATTTAAAATGTCGGGGGGTGCTTTTGTTGTTCCGCAAGTGACACAGCTCACGCTTTATTATATGCGTCCTTGGGTAGTCGCGAATCATCCACAAAAAATGACTTTTACCATTGTTTCAGTTTCGGGCATCAATTAGCGACTCATGTTCGGTAATTTTTTGGGGACAAGCTGATTTTTTAAATTCACATACAATGGTAAACCGTTGGCATAGGGTGGATAGGCTTCACCTTGAATGAGTGGCATTAAATAATGTCGGCAGGCCTCAGTAATATGGTAGCCTTCTTCGTCGATGAAGTGACGTGGCATTTTAAATTCGACATTAGCGACTTTTTGCAATGGGACGCTGCCGATGGCCCAACGATATTCAGGACCGATTTGTCGTTCAATCGTCAGCATAATATTATTTTTTCCTTGCAGTGCAAATTCAACGGCCGCTTTACCCAATGCGTAAGCTTGCTCTACGTCTGTTTGTGATGCAATATGACGCGCAGCACGTTGTAAATAATCCGCAACAGCCCAATGATATTTATAACCTAAATGCGTCTTAATGAATTTTGCCAACATGGGGGCGACTCCCCCCAATTGATGATGACCAAATGCATCCGTTAGTCCTGAATCTGCCAGAAACTTTCCGTCAAGATCTCGAATGCCTTCTGAAGCGACAATCACACAATATCCGGATTGAGTAACGGCTTGTTTGACTTTTAAAAGAAATTTATCAGGTTCAAAAGCAATTTCGGGGAATAAAATAATGTGAGGTGGGTCTCCATTTTTTTTAGCGCCAAGTCCACCCGCAGCGGCAATCCATCCAGCATGTCGCCCCATCACTTCTAAAATAAAAATTTTCGTGGATGTGGCAGCCATGCCACGCACATCCATGGCCGCTTCTTGTGTAGAAATAGCAACGTATTTTGCAACTGAACCAAAACCTGGACAGTTATCGGTGAAACAGAGATCATTATCAATGGTTTTAGGAATACCAATACACGTTAATGGATAACCCATGACTTGGCTGATTTGAGACACTTTACAACTGGTGTCTTGTGAATCGCCGCCACCATTATAAAAAAAATAACCAATATGATGCGCTTGAAAAACGTCGATTAATCGTTCGTATTCGCGGCGATCTTGCGTCATATCTTTTAATTTAAAACGGCAAGAACCAAAAGCGCTAGAAGGAGTATGAAAAAGAGCCGCAATGGTTTCTCTGGATTCGAGACTCGTGTCGATCAGTTCTTCATTCAAAGCGCCGAGAATACCATTGTGGCCAGCATAGACTTTTCCAATCTGATCCTGCATCGCGTGTGCGGTTTGAATAACGCCGCAGGCACTGGCATTAATGACGGCTGTTGCGCCGCCCGATTGTGCATAAAAGATATTTTTTTTCATGCCAGCCTCGTTCAACCGTTATCAACCCCGCATTCTTTAGCTTTCTACACGCATTGGCGTTGTTTGTCAAAAGATGCTCTAACCCGGATATTTCACATCGAACTGCGATGGCACTTCGTGTGACCGTCATCTTCAAAAAGCAACATGAAATATCCGAGCTAAGGAAGCAAACTCAGGAATGGCTGATCGGAGATTTTTTTGCTTGAGAGCAAGCTATGGCCGTAATAGAATGGCTTTGTTTCAGAAGGTGTGGTGCCATATGCAAAAACATATTCATATCCTTGGAATTTGCGGGACGTTTATGGGCGGTATTGCGCTTATGGCTCGTCAACTGGGTTTTAAGGTAACGGGTTCCGATCACCACATTTACCCTCCCATGTCAGAGACATTAGCCGCTCATCACATTGAAATTATGCCGGGCTATGATAAAACGCATTTAGATTCACGTCCCGACTTAGTGTTATTGGGTAATGTGTGTCAGCGCGGGATGACGGCGGTGGAAGCCGTTTTAGATGATGAAATTCCGTTTTCTTCTGGGCCTGCGTGGTTAGCGGAACAGGTCTTGCGCAAGCGTCATGTGCTAGCGGTAGCAGGTACGCATGGTAAAACCACCACAACCAGTATGCTTACTTGGATACTGACTTATGCGGGGTTAAAACCGGGTTATTTAATTGGTGGCGTGGCGCACAACTTCAAGCATACGGCAGATGTGGGAGATTCGGATTATTTCGTCATTGAAGCTGATGAATATGACACGGCTTTTTTTGATAAACGACCAAAGTTTTTGCATTATTTTCCAAAGACGTTAATTTTAAATAACTTGGAATTTGATCATGCTGATATTTATCCAGATATTGCTGCCATCGAACAACAATTTCATTTTTTAATTCGCACCGTTGCTCATAAAGGTCGAATTTTATATCCACAAGGTGACTTTCATTTGAATAAGGTATTGCAGCGGGGTTCATGGTGCGATGTAAAAATTTTTACGGGTCCAGAGAGCGATTGGCACCTGAAACGGCATGAAAAGGATGGCTCAGCGTTTGACGTTTTTTATAAAAATAAATCGTGTGGTCGGGTGCGTTGGCCGTTGTGGGGGGAGCATAACATGGATAATGCATTGGCCGCATTGGCCGCTGCGGAACATGTGGGTGTTGCACCGGCGATGGCGGTTGCAGCACTTTGCGAATTTAAGGGAGTTAAGCGCCGTTTAGAAATTTCCGCAGAAATTAATGACATTACCGTTTATGATGATTTTGCGCATCACCCCACGGCAATAGAAAAAACGTTACAAGCGTTGCGCGCGCGAGTCGCTCAAAAACCGATTATCGCTGTTTTACAGTTTGGTTCGAATACGATGCGTTGTGGTGGGCATACCGAAGAACATATGGCAGCGGCATTGCGTGAGGCAAATTATATTATTTTGCTCGATGCGGAATTACAAAACGCCTATCTGAAAACACTTTGTCAACAAATCACTTCCCCCACGCGGGTATTTAAAAATGTGGATGCGATTGTGGCTCATTTAAAAGAAACGCTAAAACCACAGGATCAGGTTGTGGTGATGAGTAATAAAGGATTTGATGGTTTGCAAAAAAAACTGCAACAAGCGTTGGAGGCTCAATAGGTATTGCAAAAAATTTTATTTTCTGCCACTCTTTTTGAGAGACTCTGTCGTGTGGGTGCAGAGCCCAATTTAAAAGAGGGACCTTGAATGAAAAAAAGCACTTTGATTACGCATGTTACTGCTTTATTAGCTGCAAACATTGCTTTGGCTGATCAAACACCGATCGCACCTCAGCAACAACAAAATCCATCTGCCGTCGCTGAACCTAATGCTAACCATAAAATGGCTTATGGTTGTGTGGGCAGTGGTGATGGACAATTTCAAGGCAAACGCGATTGTCAGGGGGGCGTTGTGGACGGATGTGTGGGTAGCGGCCAAAATGGTAATGCGCAACCCCAAGCATCACCGTGTATGCCAGCAGCCACTCCTTGTAGCACAAATGGGGGTTGTAATCCTTGCAATCCTTGTGTCCCTTGCAATGGATGCGCCCCATATTAAAATTGCAGCGACAGGAATTCCCCATTTTTCGATGGGGAATTCCTTCCCTCGGCCGCGGTTCGAAATTTTCAATTTGCTCTTATCATCACGATATCGCCATCCCAGTTTAAATAAATAGTTTTTTCTGGACGTTCATGAAAACGGATCGAAAAACGTTTGATTTGATATTGTGATTGAATATCCTGTGATAACTGCCGAGTTCCTCCTCCGTTTTCAAGCGTAGTTTGTCGCGAGGAATTTAGGCTAACGACGGAGTGAACGCCGCGGCGGAAGTTAATAGACCCGATTAATAAGGTTAATTGATGTTGAGTGAAGCTAACGCCGGTGTTCCATAAGCGTAATTCGATGATTCTATTTTTTTTCGATATTCGTTTAATCATAAAAAGCGCGGGTGGTTGTTGACGATAAAGTTGCGGCAAAAATGGCAAATGCTGTTCGGGTTCTTTGCTTGCAAAACGCCGCAAGGCACTTTGTAAATTTTCGTGAAATTTAATTTCTTGCCAACCCTTTTTCTTGAGAAGTTGTTTAATTGCGCTGAGATTACCGGCCCACTGAATATTAAAAGGTTGTGTTGGGCTGCCAAAACGGTTGACACGATAAATCGGCAAATAAGCGCCTGGAAAATTCCACCAATCATCAATGCTGACTATTTGTTGTGGGAAATATTCCGTAAAACGATGGGTTTCTTTATGATAATTTTTAAAAACGCTCGCACACCACGGCAATAAAATTGCCAGAAAAATACACGTTATCACGAGAAATGGTTTACGAATATCAGGTTTCCAGCGACGATAAGAAATAAGAACCGCCAATAAAAGGGTAAAAGATAATGCGATCCCAGCCAATATATCGCAAAACCAGTGAGCGCCTAAATAAATACGCGATAATGCAATAAGAAAAATAAAAAGACTTGCAATGGTAAAGGGAATCCAGCGCCACACTTTTTCAATACAAGAAGCACACAAATAGCTGAAAAACCCTAATAGGCAGAGGCTTAATGTGGTATGTCCACTGGGAAAAGAAGAACTTTTGGCAACCTCTAAGAATCCGCTCGGACGGGGTAAATAATAAATATGTTTTATGACCCAAACGGAACCGAAAGCAAAAAACATCAGGATGAGTAAGTGCCAGAGGGCATACCATTGCTTACGAATTGCAAGTATGCCCGCAATAATGAGCGATATTACCAGCAAGGTGTATTTGTCTCCAAGCTCGGTAAATGTGATGAAAAAAACGTCGCTACGATGTCCGCGTAAGCTTTGTAAGAAATAAAAAATAGGTTGATTAAGGTGGTAAAGTGCAAACTGAAATTTAACGCATAGAAAAACAAAAATGAAAAAGAGAGCAAAGAGCAGGGTGAAAAAAGCGAGCGTCAGTTGATGATGGTCTTCTGGTTTGCGTTGACAGGTAATCAGTCGAATGAGTAATTGAGAGGAATGATGGCGATTCAGCCAATTCCAACTGCGATCAACATAACGATTAATAATACCGGCGATAAAAACAAAAAAACGTTGGATGGCCCAAAAGATTAACCATAAAAACACAATGAATGCCAAACTAATAAAAGTAAATGAGGTGGCTTTATCTTTTGGTAGGACCAACGAAATAGAGCCAATGAGTATGCCGGGCAGTAAATAAAGTAATGCCCATAAAAATGCAGAGGGTAAGGCAGCAACAAGGAAATTTGGCCAGCGCATTTTCATTAAACCCGCAATGAGGGGGACAGAGCTACGAGTAGGCCCAATAAATCGACCAATAACAATGCTTTTTCCCCCGTGTTTTTCGAAAAAAGCTTCGCCCATTTTTAATAGTTTGAGTAACTTTTCATGCTTGCGAAAAGGCCAAACATCATGGAGTCGTTCTTTGTAATGTTTGCCAATGAGATAACCAATCATGTCACCAACTAATGCACCCACGGTGGCAAGCAGTAATGTCATTCCTATGGGCATTAAATTTCGTCCCACAACAATACCGATAAAAGTCATCGTGATGGAACCCGGAATTAAGGTTCCCAGAATGGGAAGCGATTCCGCAAAAGCAACGAGAAAAGCAAAGAGCAACCCGTAATAGGGATGCAAGACAAGAAATTGATTAGCGCTCTCGAGATAATGTTCAAACATCTTTACCCTTCCTAGGTTACTTCTTTACCCGCTGCTTGACGATCGGCATGATACGAAGAGCGAACCAAAGGACCGCTTGCGACATGGGTAAAACCAATCGATTTGGCATAATGGCCCAATTCAATAAACTCAGCGGGTGTGACATAACGATCGACAGCCATGTGATAACGCGTGGGCTGAAGATATTGGCCCAGCGTTAACATATCCACTTCATGACGTCGTAGATCTTGCAGCACTTCTTTAATTTCTTCGTTTGTTTCACCTAAACCAAGCATCAGCCCTGATTTAGTGGGGATTCCTGTAAAACGGTGTTTGAACTCTTGCAGCAATTTCAATGACCATGCATAGTCAGAACCAGGACGCACAGGTTTGTAAATGCGGGGCACGGTTTCAATATTGTGATTAAATACGTCAGGCAATCCATCACGCATGGCAGTCAGTGCTTTTTCCATGCGACCCCGAAAATCGGGTACGAGCACTTCAATTTTAATGTTGGGATTTTGTTCGCGGGTGTGTTGGATGCATTGTGTAAAATGAGCGGCGCCCCCATCGCGTAAATCATCGCGGTCCACTGAAGTAATAACCACATAACGCAATCCCATTTTTTTAATGGTATTAGCAAGAGTGATGGGTTCCTCAGGGTTCAAGGGGTCAGGACGACCGTGTCCAACATCGCAAAAGCTGCAACGTCGAGTACACTTATCGCCCATAATCATAAACGTTGCTGTGCCGTGACTAAAACATTCGGATAAATTAGGGCAAGAGGCTTCTTCACAGACAGTGACTAACCGATTTTCGCGCAACATTTTTTTGAGATTGGCAGCGGTATTATCGGTAGGGAGTTTTATGCGGATCCAATCGGGTTTACGCAGCGGAGGTGCTCGATTTTCAATTTTTACTGGGATGCGTGCTAATTTATCTTTGCCCAGCGCTTTTGCTGTTGGATCATAGCGTTGTTCATTACTCATGTCGTTTACCCCGTTGGGTGATTAGGCTGAAAATGCCATTGATGATAGCCAAATGCTTGATAAAACAGTGTGCCCAATTTATGGCATACTTCAGCCAGTGTTTTATCCGTAAAATGCGTTAATTGCGTCATACGTAAATTTTTAAACCCACAGGGGTTAATATAGCTAAATGGCGTTAAATCCATGGCAATATTAAAGGCGAGACCATGGTAGCTGAATCCCTTTCGTATTCGAAGACCAATCGAACAAATTTTTGCACCGTTAATGTAAACACCGGGCGCGTCTGCTTTATGTTCCGCAGGGATTTGGAGAGATTGTAAATAAGCAATAACGCATTGTTCCAGCTTTCTAACGAATGTGCGCGTATTTAATTGCAATCGATTTAAATCAAATAAAGTATAAATCATCAGTTGCCCTGGGCCATGGTAAGTGATTTGGCCGCCGCGATCGCATTGCACAATGGGAATATCATGAGGGTTTAAAATGTGTTCGGCTTTACCGGCCTGTCCCTGAGTGAAAACGGGGAGATGCTCCATGAACCACAGCTCGTCTGAAAATTGATCGGGTTGGGAGAAACGTTCCGAGGTATAACGCTGCATGGCTTCCCAGATGGGTGTATAAGGTTGTTGTCCGGTAAAATGTTTAATTTTCAGTGTTGACATATTACAACGCCATCACCACGTCTTTACATTCATTCAGTGCGAGGTAAATTTTATCAAGCTGCGTTTTGCTTTCAGCAGTAATCATAAAAGTCAACGCAATGTAATTTCCATTGCGGCTTTTGCGCGTATTGCACGGGCCACTAAACGTAGGACAGTGCTCTTTGATGATGGCAAACACTGTTTTTTCGATGGATGAATCGCTTTTTCCCATCACTTTAATGGCAAACTCACAGGGAAATTTAAGAAGACTTTCATCGGGTTTTTTATTGTGTGTCATCGTGCAAAGATTATCCTTTAAGGAGCATTGCCACCCGATCGACGATGCGGCTAAAAAATCCTGCCTTTGGATCATTTTGCAATGCAACCAACGGCACAACAGCGATAATTTGTTTATTCAACATCACGGTGATATTACCGTAATTTTTCCCTTCATCGACAGGGGCGGTAATGCGTGTGTCCAAGCTCATGGTCGCTTTGAGTTGGGGATAATCGGCAATAGGAATAGTGACGTTAAGTGGTTTTTGTAAGCCTAAATTAACGTATTTGTCTTTGCCAAACCATACGCGCGATTGTGTGAGCGTTTGATGAGCAGAAAACAAGGGGTACGTTTTATAAAAGCGAAAACCATAGTTGAGTAAGGCTTCTGAACTGTTGGCACGAATACCATCGGATGGAGCTCCCATGATCACGCTGATTAATCGCATGTCGTTGCGCTTTGCGGAGGCGACCAAACAAAAACCCGCTTGGTCAGTGTGTCCCGTTTTTAAGCCATCTACGGTGGTATCTCGCCACAGCAAACGATTACGGTTGGGCTGGCGGATGTTATTATACGTAATCCATTTCTCATTAAAATAAGGGTAATATTCTGGAAAATCACGAATAGTCGCTCGTGCTAAAAGCGCCATATCATAGGGTGTTGAATAATGTTGTTCGTTAGGCATTCCTGTTGAATCGACATAATGCGTATCTTTCATGTCGAGCTTTTTTGCCATTTGGTTCATGAGTTCTGCAAAAGTTGCTTCAGTACCAGCAACATATTGGGCGAGTGCAACGCAGGCATCGTTACCGGATGCAATGATAACCCCGCGAACGAGTTGCTCGACAGTGGCTTCGGTGCCCACCTTTAAAAACATGCGTGAACCTGTCATGCGCCATGCTTTTTTGCTGATGCGCACAGGGTCGTTTAAATGAATTTGCCCACTTTGTAATGCCTGAAAGGTTAAATACAGTGTCATCATTTTAGTAAGGCTGGCAGGTTCCATGCGCTGGTTCATATTTTTTTGCGCTAGAACTTTGCCGCTGATGGCATCCATCAACACGTAACCATTGGCGGATAATTGCGGCTGTGGTGGAATTAATGCAATCGTTGTGGCTGTGGCATTTTGAGTGACGGTAGGGTGGTCAATGGGAATATCTTGCGTTGTGGGTTGTGCATAAGCAGATGAAAAAATGGTTGCCAACGCCAAGGTGAGAGAAATTATCCATTGGTTTAATACGCTTGATGGTTTCATGGCTCTATGATCCTGATGGTTTAAAAAATTTTCCTTGCGTAATGCTAGCATACCGCAGCGATTTCACAAGTCATCCTCAATAAAAGCGCAACATTCAGATGGGAAAGATACCCTCTCTTGATCCTATCTTCTTCGGGACTTTCCTGTAATGAATAATAAATAGACAACCGATAGGTTAAGGAGACTGTACAAAGTGAATTGTCAACAGCCCCTAATTGTAACTCGCAAATCCTACTTCATCCCGATCAATTTTGTGAATAATCCGCATATACACTTCTTGTGAAATTTCGCCGCGTTGTAGCATTTCATGCAGTAAAATTCGCTCGTAATTTAGGATCTTACTCAGCCATTTTTCCGCTTCAAAGCTTAGATCGTGGGCGTTAACATGGGCTTGTTGCGCAAGATTGAAGTGTAACAAGCGGCTTTCGTAATAATTATCCACGAGTTTTTTCGCGATGGTCGATGTTAATTTTTTTTCTTCTTCCAGCAATTCGATATGTGCGATAGCACGCTCAGTTATTAATCGATAAGCACGATTTGTTTCTTGTAAAACAAGATGCGCATGTTTCGTCACGCCCAGCCACTTGACGATAAACGGTAATGCGAGTCCTTGCACAACAACCGTAAAAAGAATAACAATAATCGTTAAAAAGACAATGAGATTGCGGTTGGGGAAGTTAATGGTGCTGGAAATTTGTAAAGGTAGTGCGATCGCAAGTGCTAAAGAAACGAGTCCGCGCATGCCTGAACACGAAGAAATAATCACATCGCGCCAGTTATACAGGGTAGCATTTTTACCGATCAGTTCGTACTTTGCAAAAAGATGACTGAGCAAAGCCAATAGAATGACCCATATTATTCGAAACGCTAAAATAATTGCGATGGTTAAGAGGGAAAAATAAATGAGTTGTGTTACTGGAATATTTTTTACGACTTGTAAATAAACGGGGAATTGTAACCCAATGACGATGAAAATCACGCCGTTTAAAAAGAAAATATACGTGTTCCAAGAAGCTTGTTCTGCAAGGCGTGTGCGAGCGGTGATAATGCGTTCGGTATGGGTATGAAATAGTCCTGCAGCAACCACTGATAATACGCCAGAAGCACCAATGTGTTCTGCAAAGAGATAAGCGACGTAGGCAAGTATAAAACTCATGATGATAGGCAATTCATTTTCAGAATTTTTTAGAAAATTATTAACGATGATATTGGTGAAAAACGAGAGTAATAATCCAATAGCAATACCACCGATGGCTTCAGGAATGAGGGTGTGCGTGAAGGAAGTAAGACGAATCGAACCCGTAAACACGAAGAAAACCGCCATATTGTAAAGAGTAATGCTCACCGCATCATTGAAAAGACTTTCGATTTCTAATGAACGCACCAGGCGTTGTTTAGTGTTCATTTTGTTGAGAATTGAGGTCGCAGAAATGGAATCGGTCGGTGAAATGATGGAACCTAGTACGAAGGCGGTGCTCAAAGAAAAAATGGGCGCTAATGCGTGTAAACTGAAAGCCATACCGATTGCGCTGGTTACCACGAGTACGAAGGCGAGCAGGGTTATTTCTAATATATTATTTCGAATGTCTTGCCAGGAAATGAGTCGAGCGGCCGCAAATAAAATCGGAGGTAAAAATAGCGGTAGCACGATTTCACTCGGAGGATGCCAATTCGGCAGGGTTGGAACAAAACCAACAAGCAAGCCCGCAATAACCAGCAATAAGGGATAAGGTACGTTAATACGTTCTGCAATCGCCGTACAGATGACAACGAGGAAAAGGATGAAAGGGATGATCACGAGGGCGTCCATGCGCACAATCCATGGCTTAATTCGAAGCGTCCATTCTAGCATGACCTTTTTCAAAATCCGAGCAGATTGGACTTGATTCCCCGCGGCTTGCCACGGGGATTTTTATTCAACTTGCAGCCATTCACGCTGCGCTATGAAGTCACGAATCCAGTCGATAAGGGGCTGAGGGGGCTGATTTTGGTATCAGTGTCCAAAGCTGGCTATATTTGTCTACAAGAATGCTTTGTAATGCACGAGAAAACCGATTCGCTCTCGGTGATCTGGCACCCAAAGTGATGTTGAACCACGGCAATATCACAAACGGTTCATACAGGAATCCGTGGTAATGAAATCCAATCCCCGTACAAGATGACCGAGACGACAAATGTATAGTATCTGATCGACCTTTAAATTTAAAAGAACGCTGCAATGGCTTTTTTCCGTCGACCAACTCGTACAAGCTTTGTGCAAAGGCCTGGGCATAACATGCCGGTACGTAGCGTTGTATAAAGGCAAGCACTTGGGTACAAAATAACTCTGCTTGCTCCAAGTGAGCGATTCTGTTAATTCGTTCAGAATATATTCTAACGGCTTCTATCAGGTGAAAAGCATTAAACATCTGCTCTGAATCACTTTTTTCTTCAAATGCCTTCCTAAAGCGCCTCAATGCCCCACACAATAAACTGCTATTGTCTGTATTGTTACGTGCTGCCGTTATCTCCATGTTTGTTGAACGAATAATCACATCAGCTATTTCGTTAAAGTCGAAAACATTTTCTTTTTGTTCTTTAAGTTTAGCTTCTACATCTCCATCAGGAAAAATTTCATAGAACTGCTCTTTCATGGGTGTTTCACCATTCGCCATGCCCAGAAAAATTTTCTTCATCATTTCACACATTTCAATATCACTGGCACACAAGGCGGCTTGAAAAGGCGTTAAGTTTTGTATTGGCTTTCCTGAAAAATCCGTAATGGCGTGTGTGTTCTTGAGTAATAATAAAGTGGGGCTGGCTTTCAGTTGTTTTTCTGCTGCAGTTTGATTGCCAAACAGCACATGCCGCAAGGTGATTTCGAGCTGTTCTTCTTGAAGTGTTTTTTGGAAATTCAGTGAATACGTTTCTTGGGAAGGATTCATCCAGGCACGCAAGCTCTGACAAGCACCCGCTAAATGGGTTCGATCTTGAAGGTGAGGAATAATCCCTTTTGCGGCTCCAATCGCTTGTTCAAGAAAATAAAACGCATACGTATCTCGAGGGGCTTGAGTGTCTGCCATACTATTTAAACGAGCCGGTTCTTGAATCACCAGCGTATAAAACACGCTGTTTTTATCGAGCAGTGTGGTTGCGTAACAAATGCTTCCATTTGTAGATTTTTTTGCAAACCCTAGATGAGAATAAATTCTATTTCCGTTTGAATCGACGGTTTCAATCACATGGTAGGCTTTTCCTGCAACAACACGGGCTTTTTGTTCCGGTGTTGCTTTATTTTGAATGATCTCAAGCACTGGAGCTTGTAGCGCTAATTCAGAAAAAATCTTATCGAGTAATTCTGGAGGAAGTTGACCAAAAAATCCTTGCTTGAAAGGGATTCTTTTTTTAGGGGAAGTGCTTGCAAGGCTCGATGAAACGGAATTCTTGCTGTTGGAAGGTGATAAAGGGTGGCGAATCGGAGGGAGGGTTTCAGATGATTTCATCGTGTGAGAAATCAAAGGTCTTTCTATTTCAGCAGTGCGTTTCTGTCCTCTGAGGCTTTGCCACCGATGCTTTAATTCATTTTTTTTTTGAATAAACGTATTTTTAATTTTTCGGATGAATCGATATGGAAAATTCATATTATAAACTCTTCTTTGCTTATTGTTCACGCACAGCTTATTCGAAAGAAGTGAAAATAGAATTAAAAAATTATCGAGAAGAACAAGATAATTAAAAATTAAGCATTAAGATAAAGCTTGTCAGCCAACGAAGTTTCTTCGTATAATGGGCAACTTTTCAACACAGTACCTATAACACAAGAGGTTATCATGGCCATCGAAAGAACGTTATCCATCATCAAACCCGATGCAGTTGCCAAGCAGGTTATTGGCGAAATCTACACGCGTTTCGAAAAAGCGGGTCTTAAAATCGTTGCTGCGAAAAAAATGCGTTTAACTCAAAAAGAGGCAGAAGCATTCTATGCGGTTCACAAAGCACGCCCTTTTTTCAATGAATTAGTTAACTTTATGATTTCAGGACCTGTTATGGTTCAAGTGCTAGAAGGTAATAATGCAGTATTACGTCATCGTGAAATTATGGGGGCAACCAATCCTCGAGAAGCAGCTCCTGGCACTATCCGTGCGGATTTTGCGGATTCTATCGATGCAAATGCCGTGCACGGTTCTGATGCATTGAATACAGCGAAACAAGAAATTGCTTTTTTCTTTAAAGATCAAGAAATTGTCGGTTAAGTTGTGATGAACGCTGGTCAGCAAAATTTATTAGATTTGAGCTTTCAGGATATGCGAGCGTTTTTGCGTTCTTTGGGTGAACCCGCGTTTCGTGCAGAACAGGTGATGCAATGGATACACCAGCGCGGCATTATCCATTTTGACGAAATGACGAATTTAAGCAAATCCTTACGTCAAAAATTACAATCCCAAGCGAAAATTTGCTTGCCAGAAATTGCGTTAGAGAGACAATCGCGTGATGGTACGAGCAAATGGTTATTCCGCTTAAAGGATGGTAATGTCATCGAAACCGTTTTTATACCGGAACGTGATCGCGGTACGTTGTGCGTTTCATCGCAAGTCGGTTGCGCGCTGAATTGCAGCTTTTGTGCGACTGGGAAAGAAGGGTTTAATCGTAATTTGACGTTAGGTGAAATCATTGGCCAAGTGTGGATTGCCGTTCGACAATTAGCGCTATCCAACCCTTATAAAGTCACTAATGTGGTGATGATGGGAATGGGCGAACCGTTATTGAACTATCAACCGGTGTTAGGGGCGATGGAATTGATGCTCAGTGATTTAGCTTATGGTTTGTCGAAATATCGCGTGACGTTGAGTACTTCGGGTGTGATACCGGCAATGGAACAACTGCAACGCGACAGCCCAGTTGCACTCGCCGTTTCTTTACATGCACCCACGAATGAATTGCGCAATGAATTGGTCCCTTTAAATCGAAAGTATCCGCTTGAACAATTGATTCCCTTATGTAAGTCTTATTACCCGCGTGATTCAAAACGAGTGGTGACGTTTGAATATGTGATGTTAGCAGGAATTAATGACACGTCGTTACATGCCAAACAATTGATTAAATTGCTGGGCAACGTCCCTTGCAAAATGAATTTAATTCCTTTTAATCCTTTTCCGAATACACACTATCAGCGTTCCAGTGATGAAATGGTTTTGAACTTTCGCACGCAACTGTTGAAAGCGGGTATGCAAGTTTGGACGCGTAAGACCCGGGGCGATGATATTGAAGGTGCTTGTGGGCAGTTGGCGGGTCAGATTCAAGATCGTACCGGAAGGCATGCGCGCTGGATTCGAACGGGCAAGTTGGTTCCCGTTTCCAGCAACGACTAACTGTTGGCGTGATGAATCCGGGTTCGCTATAATGCCGTATCGATTAACCGATGATTGGGGTAAAAAAAGATGAATGTTGATCACGAGAATACGGAGTTAGGGACGGTCGCGCCAGCCCATGAGTCTCCGGGAGAAATGTTAAAGCGTGCCCGTGAGGCCAAAAAGCTTTCTCATATTGATGTTGCTAAGCAACTCAAATTGCGCGTGCAATGGATTCTCGATATCGAAAATGATCACTATACCGATGCTTCTGCGTTAATTTATGTGCGTGGTTATTTGCGTGCGTATGCTCGCGTTGTTAGTGTTTCTCCTGATGAGGTCATGTCGGTTTTTGATTTAATGAAGTTTGAAGAACCTTTTGTGGCTCGTAAAGCTCAATTGCTTCCTCGAGAAGAACAGTTCGTCATGCATCAGCCCGTTTTGTCTTACACAAAATCTAACTCAAACAAAGGATTAGGGAAAAAAATCTGGGGCTGGATTATTTTGATTATTGTGTTACTCGCTTTGACGTTAGCCATTATGTGGTGGCGTAGCGAGCATAACCTGCAAAATGCTTCTCGTGCAGGTGCATCGCCGCAAGTAGCGCTTCCAACCGCGCCGCAAACTTCATTGAGGTAATTTTTTTGAGTAAATCGCTGCAAGCTGTTCGGGGTATGAATGACACACTGCCGGATGAATCCTGTTATTGGTCTTTATTAGAATCATTATGCCGCGATGTGGTGGCGCGTTATGGCTATCAAGAAATTCGTTTTCCTATCGTTGAATCTACAGCGCTTTTTAAGCGAAGTATTGGAGAAGCGACCGACATCGTCGAAAAGGAAATGTATAGCTTCGATGATCGTAACGGCGACAGTTTAACGTTGCGACCGGAAGGAACCGCTGGCTGCGTACGTGCGGGAATTGAGCACGGCCTATTTTACAACCAAATTCAGCGTTTTTGGTATATTGGCCCTATGTTTCGTCATGAACGTCCGCAGAAAGGTCGTTATCGACAGTTTCATCAGTTGGGTGTTGAAGCGTATGGTATGGCAGGTCCTGATATTGATGCTGAAATTATTTTAATATCAAAGCGATTATTACAAGCATTAGGTTTATTGGACCATGTCACGTTGCAGATTAATTCATTAGGAAATGCCAGTGCGCGTGCGGCGTATCGTGCGGCACTCGTAGATTATTTTACGGCACATCAAGATCAATTGGATGAAGACAGTTTGCGTCGACTCACAACCAATCCTCTTAGAATTCTAGACAGTAAAAATCCTTCGATGCAAGCGCTCAATGCCGCAGCGCCAAAACTGCTGGATTATCTCGATGAAAGTGCCAACCAACATTTTAAAACGTTATTAGCGTTACTGGATGCGGCGGGTGTGCATTACGAAGTTAATCCACGCTTAGTGCGAGGCTTAGATTATTATTCGTTAACGGTGTTTGAGTGGATAACTCATCAGTTGGGCGCACAAGGAACGGTGTGTGCAGGGGGGCGTTACGACGATTTAGTGGAATGGTTGGGAGGGCCATCAACGCCTTCCATTGGATTTGCGTGTGGGTTAGAACGGTTAGTTGTGTTGTTGCGTGCGCAGCAACACTGTCGTCAACATCCCCATGTTTTTATGATTTTGTCGGGTGAAAAAGCGTTATCGACGGGATTAGTGTTGGCAGAACAATTACGCGATGCCATTCCATCATTGAAAGTAGAAGCTAACTTCAGTGGAGGTAGTTTTAAAAATCAATTTAAACGTGCTGATAAATCAGGTGCAACATGGGCGATTGTCGTGGGTGATGCAGAAATTGCTGAGCAAAAATACGGGCTTAAAAATTTACGCGATCAATCCCAGCAAAAATTAACACAGGAAGCAATCATAACACGATTGAAGGAGAACCTCAGCAATGGCTAATGCGGTTGATAAAGAACAAATTGAGATGTTGTCTCGTTGGTGGAATACCTATGGTAAAGGTATCGTTATTGCAATTCTCGTTGCGTTAGTACTTTCTTTGGGTTGGCGCTATTGGGTGCAATCGAAAGAAAATCATCGCGCGAAAGCCTCTTTGATTTATCAGGCGTTATTATCCAGTGCGATGGTGAAAAAACCGAGTGAAATGAGTCTGCAACTCACTGAGCTCAAAACGAAATTTGCGGATACGCCTTATGCAGGGTTGGGCGCATTATTAATGGCGCGTTTTGATGTTGAGGCAAAAAAATATTCCGAAGCGTTAACCCAATTAAATTGGGTCATCTATTCGACGAACCTTAATGAATTTCGTCAATTAGCTCGCCTGGGGGCGGCGCAAATTTTACTGGAGCAAAAACAATGGTTGCAAGCCCAACAAATGTTGCAAACCGTAGATGATAAAACCTACCAATCGTTAGTGGATAATTTACTGGGTCAAATTTTCATGGCGCAAAATGAACCCGAAAAAGCGCGTCAAGCATTCGTGAAAGCAAAAGCAGGTTTTCAACAAGCGGGCTTGAGTACTTCGGTCATTGACATGGAATTAAACACAGTGAATTTTTAGTAAGGCTTAATACTCATGCTTCCTATTATTACCATTATCGGTCGCCCTAATGTGGGGAAATCCACCTTGTTTAATTGGTTAACGCGCACACGCGATGCGTTAGTAGCAGATATGCCAGGTGTGACTCGTGATCGACAATATGGTCGGGGTGTTGTGGGTGATCGCCCCTATATTGTAGTTGATACGGGAGGCATTGAGGAATCCGATGATCCTGTCATGGCAGAGATGACCGAGCAGCAAGTTCAACAAGCCATTCAAGAAGCGCACGTCATTTTATTTATGGTGGACGGTCCCGTCGGGCGCACACCCGCCGATGAAGCTATTGCAAAACGCTTGCGACCTGTGGCGGATAAAGTGGTGGTGTTGGTGAATAAAACCGATCATCACGACAGTGATGTGATGTGCAGCGAATTTTTTGTATTGGGGTTTGGGGGTGCCTTTGCGATTGCTGCAAAACGAGGGCAAGGGGTGAAGGAAGCTATTTCTGCCATATTACAACGCCTGCCGCCCAGCGACGACTCTGAACAGGTTCCCGATGAAGGTATTAAAATTGCGATTGTGGGTAGACCTAATGTGGGAAAATCCACGCTCATTAATCGTATGCTTGGAGAAGAGCGCGTGGTTGTTTATGATCGTCCGGGTACGACGCGCGATAGCATTTATATTCCTTACGAAAGACGCGGCACTCAATACGTTTTGATTGACACGGCGGGTATGCGTCGTCGGTCAAAAATTACGGAACCGATTGAAAAACTTTCTATTATAAAAACCATGCAGGCGATGGCGGATGCGCATGTGGTGGTGATGGTGCTGAATGGTCGAGAAGGCGTACCCGAACAAGATTTGCGTTTAATTGGCCTTATTATGGAATTGGGTAAAGCCATCGTATTAGCCGTCAATAAATGGGATGACATGGAAGAAGACGCAAAAGATACGATGCATTCGGAAATGGATCGACGCTTGTCGTTTGTGAATTTTGCGCGGCGTTATTTTATTTCCGCTTTACATGGCAGTGGGGTGGGTATGCTGTATCGAGCGATTGGCGAAGCGTATCAGGCAGCTACCCAGGAAATTTCTACGGCACATCTCACTAAAGCACTGCAACAAGCGATCACGGATCATCAACCGCCTTTGGTACGGGGACGACGAGTTCGTTTACGTTATGCTCATGTGGCGGGGCACCATCCAATGCAGATTGTGGTGCATGGCAAGCAGACGGATGAACTCTCTTTGTCGTATAAACGCTACCTCAGTAATTATTTTCGTAAAACCTTTGATCTCGTTGGAATCCCATTGCTTATTCGATTTAAAAACGATGCTAATCCGTACATCGAAAATGATTAACTCAGGGAGGCGAACAAAGAATCGGCGCGAAAATTGGCTCATCAGGATGTCTCAGCTTTTTTCAAGGGTTGTTCCTTTGGGAATAACCGTTTAAACTCTTCAATTTGAAAACGTATGCCCATATGGAAGCACTTATGTTAACCAGTCTCAATAATTCAATTATTATTCGTTTAAAGCATGAAAATCGCAGCGGCGTTTTATCTAACGCATTAAGCGTTATTAGTCAGCTGGAAGCCACGATTGGTGCTATTGACATCATTGAAGTCGATAACACCAGCATGATCCGTGATATTACCGTGGGGACTTACGATGAAGAACATAATAATAAAATCATTGAGGCCCTAAATGCGTTACCCAAAGTTGAAATTATCCAAGTTTCAGATCGAACTTTTTTATTGCACCTGGGTGGTAAGATTGAAATGAAGAGTAAAGTCGCAATCAGCAATCGTGATGAATTATCGATGGCGTATACGCCCGGCGTGGCTCGGGTTTGCCAAGCTATTTTTGATAAACCGGAAAAAGCTTACAATCTTACCATCAAACGCAATACCGTTGCGGTGATCAGCGATGGCAGTGCGGTGTTGGGTTTGGGAAATATGGGACCTTTAGCGGCAATGCCGGTCATGGAAGGCAAAGCGATGCTCTTTAAACAATTTGCGAATGTGGATGCTTTCCCGATTTGTTTGGCAACACAAGACACGGAAGAAATTATTCAAACGGTTAAAAATATTGCACCGGTATTTGGCGGCATTAATCTCGAAGATTTTTCGGCACCCCGTTGTTTTGAAATTGAAAGACGTCTCAAAGAAGCATTAGATATTCCTGTGTTTCACGACGATCAACACGGTACCGCGGCGGTCATGACAGCGGCTTTATTAAATGCGCTCAAAATCGTTCAGAAAAAATTTGCGGATATTAAAGTTGTTTTTAATGGCGTTGGTGCGGCGGGAACTGCTTGCACCAATATGTTGTTAAACCTGGGAGTGAAAAATATTATTGGCTGTGACCGCACAGGCGCATTAAGTCGAGATCGCAAAGATTTAGCGCCCAATAAAAAAGATTATGTGGCGGTGACGAATCCCAATAATGAAAGTGGAAGCTTATACGATGTCATTAACGGAGCCGATGTTTTTATTGGTTTGTCTTCTGCGGACGTTTTAAAAGTGCAAGATTTAAAAAAAATGAATAAAGAACCGATTGTGTTTGCGATGGCAAATCCCCGCCCGGAAATTATGCCGGAAGTGGCAAAACCGCACGTAGCGATTATGGCGACAGGACGCAGTGATTATCCCAATCAAATAAATAACTTATTGGCTTTTCCGGGGATTTTTCGTGGCGCATTGAACTGTCAGGCACGCGACATCAATCAGGAAATGCAAATTGCAACCGCATATGCTATTGCTAATGTTATCGATGAAATTTCGTTGTCGGCGGATTATATCGTGCCGAGTGTTTTCAACAATCAAGTGGTGACGGCAGTGGCTGAAGCCGTGATTGCAGCGGCGCATGCCACCGGTGTGGCGAGGCATGCGTAATGAATTATGATGTCATTATCATTGGTGCCGGCATTGTGGGTTTAGCGACCGCGTATCAACTTTTAAATCGTGATCCTACTTTAAAAGTCGGGGTGTTAGAAAAAGAAAATAAGCCCGCTTTCCATCAGACAGGACGTAACAGCGGTGTTATTCATGCGGGAGTTTATTATAAACCGGGAAGTCTTAAAGCCAAATTTTGTTTGGAAGGCTGCCGAGCCATTAAAGATTTTTGTCAGCAACATTTAATTTCTTATCAAGCAATCGGAAAAATTATTGCAGCAGTAAAACCCCAAGAATTATCTTGGATGGCCGATTTGGCGGATCGTTGTCGCCAAAATGGATTAACCGTTGAAATGTTAACACGCGAAGAAGCACGTCAATTACAACCGGGGCTCGAATGTTTGAGTGCTTTTTTCGTGAAAGAGACGGGCATCGTGGATTATCAGCAAATTTGTCATAAATATGCGGAACTTTTTCAAGAAATGGGTGGGCACATTGTTTATGGAGAATCGGTTGTTTTGATTCGTGAAACGGCCCAATCCGTTATGGTGAAAACAAAAAATCAATCGACGTATCAGGCGAAATTTTTAATTACTTGTGCGGGTTTGCATTCTGATCGATTAGTGAAACTGTCGGGATTAAAACCAGATTTTAAAATTATTCCATTTCGCGGTGAATATTATAAATTGTCACCGCGTTATAATCATTATTTTCGTCATACGATTTATCCTGTACCCAATCCTAAATTGCCTTTTTTAGGTGTGCATTTTACGCCGCAAATGGCAGGTTTTACGACGGTAGGTCCAAATGCGGTATTGGCCTTGGCGAGAGAGGGGTATCGGTGGCGAGACGTTAATTTAAAAGATTGTATTGAATCGGTGACTTTCATGCCGATGTGGAAAATGCTGGCGCGTCACTTAGGTCCAACGTGGCATGAAATTTTTGGCTCCGTATCAAAAAATTTTTATTTGAAGCAAATTAAAGAATTTTTTCCTCAAATTGAAAAATCGGATTTGCAATCGCATCCGGCAGGTGTGAGAGCACAGGCGGTTGATCGTCAAGGCAATCTCGTGAATGATTTTCTTTTCATGCGAACAGAGGGAGTATTGCATACTTGCAATGCCCCCTCTCCAGCAGCAACCTCCAGCTTGCCCATCGGACGGCATATTGTGGATTTGTTGCTGAATGTGCCCTCTGAGGTTCAGTGAAAGGATTGCGATACTGAATCGGATATTTTGCACCCAGTACTGTACAATCAGTGAGTATATACCAATTTCGATCCATTTTTAGGTTCAAAACTGAATTGCAAAAACAGTTAAGGAAAATAAATTAACCCAAGCTCGTCATCCTCGCGTAAGGCCGTCTAAAGAAATTAAAAAAAATATTGAACTGTCACGGCCGAATCGCGGGGATCCAAAATTCGATCGTAAAAGAATTTTAAGTTCATATTTTTTGGTAAATCCACTCACGAAGCTATTTTTATGCTGCCATACACGCTGCACTCAATCAGAGATAACACCAAATGTAACGGTAAGAAAGTTTTT
>MGOZ01000003.1 GCA_001797285.1 Coxiella sp. RIFCSPHIGHO2_12_FULL_42_15 | reverse complement strand
CATAAATTGCTCCACGACCTTAATGACGGCCAGAGGGATGAGTAACATCAGTGCGTTATCATCAATCCATTTTAATTGAATCCACTCGGCGACAATCGTGAGTGGCGCCATAAAAACGCCCCACCACGGCGATAAACCTAACCACCAAGATCCACAGATCCACCAAATCGCCAATGAAGCAGCAACGCCAATAATCTCTATCTCAATAACGCGTTTCATTAAGTGGCGTAATTCTCCGAGCAACGGATCCACCAATGCCAAACACCAAATAATGGGGATACTAAAAGATCGACTGGGAGAAATGAGTAAGACCAGCAAGATACCGATCATTCCCCAGCTAAAAGAAGAAATATGTCGTGCCTCATGCCGGCGCTGCCCAAAAATCACGAGCCCTAACCGTAAACGCAAGCACTCAACCAGCATCACGACGACAAGCAATATCAGCAAAAAAAAATGCGTCGATAAAGAAAAAAAGCCAGCAATGGATTCGCCGTAAGCATAATAGACCAGTGGGATCAACAGCATTGATACGTGCACAAGACGCCGGAATATATGGCCATACCAACGTCCTTTTGTGCTTTGTGCGTGCATATCCTTCATCTGCAAAATAGATCCCTACTGTTAATTTGCAGGCAGCGAACGGAAATCAGACGAATAAGGATAGTTTTCTTGTAAAATGCGATAACTCGAGTTAGCCATGCTCGTTAACCCCAGTTTACGATAACCTTCCACCATAATCGCTAATGCGCGTGTGACAGAAGGTGATCCTTGAAAATGTTCAACAACATCACTGGCCCGATTCGTCGCAGCAACATAGGCTTTACGCTCTAAATAAAATTCGGCAATTTGAACTTCGCGCGCCGCTAATAAATTACGAACATACGCCATTCGTAATAATGCATCAGGACGGTATTTACTGCGTGGGAATTGTTGCGTTAAAGAAGAAAATGCCGTAAACGATTGTTGTAAATTGCCAATGTCACGCATACCAGGATCAACACCAACTTTACGCTGCAACCACGACAAACCTAAATTAAAACCCACCACACCCCGCATGTAATACGCATAATCGACATTTTTATTGCGTGGATACAGACGAACAAACCGATCAGCGGCTGTGATAGAAGAAGCCGTATCGCCATTCATGTAATAAGCATAAATAATATCGAGCTGGCCTTGCTCTGCATAGGGACCAAAAGGATATAACGCGTCCAGCGCTTCAAGATATTTGACCGCTTTATCGTAATTTTTACCCGCCAATGCTTTTTCACCATTAAAAAAAAGAGTGGCTGAACTCATTCCACGATAATTTCTATAAGGATCTTGCTCCGTCTTTGAGCAGCCTGTAAGCAAAAGGAAAGAAACAACGACAAGGTAAGTTAATATTTTTTTCATAAGTCCATCTTCTTGATAAATTTAAAGGGTCACTGTAGCATGAGCCGAAAAAGTTTAAGAGAAGTCTGATGGTGAAACAAGAGTAACGCTGGAAAAGTTTCGAAATTTGCAAAATACGTATGAATACTAATCAAACCATAATCCTGCAGCAAACCATCCCGACCCCATTGGCCGGTCAACGGCTGGATCAAGCGCTTGCTAAGTTATTTCCTGAATATTCTCGAACTCAGCTGCAACATTGGATTAAAGCGGGCTTCGTCACTGTGGATGGCCTTGTTTCAACGCAACCCAGACAAAAAATGACGACCGGAGCATTGATTACTCTTCATGCTACGCTAAAATTGCCAACCAACTGGACCGCACAAGACATTACATTATCCATCGTATTTGAAGACGACGATTTGATTATTGTGAATAAACCAGCCGGGCTTGTTGTTCATCCTGGTGCGGGCAATCCGGATAAAACGTTGGTAAATGCCCTTCTTCATCACAATCCCACGCTCGCCACATTACCCCGTGCCGGTATTATTCATCGGCTGGATAAAGACACCACTGGACTGCTCATCATTACTAAAAATCTGCCCGCGCATCATGCTCTTACGCAAGCACTTAAAGCCCGTGACATTAAACGTGAATATCTTGCGTTGGTCAAAGGCGCCATGATTTCCGGCGGCACTATCGATGCGCCAATCGGAAGGCATTCTACGCAACGAACTAAAATGACCGTCACACCCAACGGTCGATCGGCAATCACACACTATCGAATTTTAGAAAAATTTCCCACTTATACTTATTTGCACGTAGAACTAGAAACCGGGCGCACGCATCAAATTCGCGTGCATTTCAATCATATTCATCATCCCGTGGTTGGCGATCCTCTTTATGGAAAACACATTACCATGCCAGGAAAATTTAATGAGGCGGTAAAACAAGCACTCAAACAATGGCAACGCCAAGCATTGCATGCGTTTCGCTTATCCTTTCGCCACCCCATCACCAAAAAATATAACGAATTTGAAGTCCCATTACCTCAAGATTTCGAGCAGTTACTACAAACGTTGCGAGAAAACGAATGAGCTTTCTGGGATACCTTCAACCCCACTGGCCTGTACCGAACACCGTAAAAGCATTCACGACCACACGTAAAATGCAGCAAACGCCACCCCGTGGCTATGAGTATTTTAACCTTGCTACTCATGTCGGTGATACACTGGCTCACGTGCAATACCATCGCCAGCAACTGCAGCAAGAACTGGCTTTACCGGAAATGCCCACTTGGTTGAACCAAGTGCACAGTAATCATGTGATTGAATTAGGCAACACCACCCACCCCATCGAACCCAAAGCGGATGCCAGTTTTACGAAAGCGAAAAATACCGTTTGCGCGATCCTCACTGCCGATTGTTTACCTCTGCTGATTTATGATCCCGAACAACAGCAAGTCGCTGCCGTACATGGCGGCTGGCGTGGCTTACATGCGGGTATTATTGCAAATACCCTCCAAGCGCTTCACACGACACCATCATCCCTTTTCGTTTGGCTGGGTCCTGCCATCAGTGGCGAAAACTATGAAGTGGGGGATGAGATTTATAACTCATTCACTCAACAGGATAAACAATTTTCTCTGGCCTTTCGAAAACACGGAAATCGATGGCGGTTGGACCTCTATCAAATCGCCATCCTGCAATTGCAGCAGTGCGGCGTCGCAAAAATTTTCCATGAACCCTTTTGCACCTATCGGCAAAAAGATCTGTTTTATTCCTATCGCCGCGATGGTCAGTGCACAGGGCGGATGGCCACCTTGATTTACCAACGTTGACGACCATCATGTTGCTTTTTGAAGATGACGGTCACACGAAGTGCTCTGCCGCCAACGGGAAGGTCTTTTGTTTTCAGGGGCGCACATCCTGTGCTCGACGCTTCTTACCCTCCCTGGTCGCGACGCCCTTCAAACAAAAGACCTTTCCGTTGGCGGCACACCGACCCTCGCCGTTCGATGTGAAATATCCAGGCTAACGCCCAAGGGCAGGTCCCCTGCAGCCCGCGTCAATAAAAAAGAAGGAATTCTCCATCGAAAGATGGGGAATTCCTGTAAGAAGCGAAAAGAGGTTCCTTAACGATCAATAAAAGAGTAGACTAATCACTTTTAGTGCAATTTTAAATTGGGTTTAATGTCCATTTGCGAGGCTAACACAATGAATATAGGTTCAAAAAAGACTTTGGGCATCCTCTTCACGGGTCTATCGCTTTCACTGACGGCACTCCCCTTCTCAGGATATGCGCATTTACCAGCAACCACCACTGACGGAAAATCAACCGTCACCAGCCTTGCTCCTATGTTGCAAAAAGCCACCCCTGCTGTCGTCAATATCTCCGTCGAACAAGAAATTCCGAACCCAACAGCAAAAAATAAAGAAGCGGTAGACAGTAGTGCCGATTCACAACAAGCCCCATTAAAATCCATTGGCGTAGGCTCCGGCGTTATTATTGACGCTGCTAAGGGTTATATTGTCACGAATGCGCATATCGTCAGAAATCAAAAAGTGATTCTCGTCACGCTAAAAGATGGCCGCCGTTATCGTGGCACCCTCATTGGGCAAACGAAAGGCTTTGACATTGCCGTTATCCAAATTCATGCAAATCACCTCACTGTCATGCCACTTGGAAACTCAAGCAAAGTGAACGTGGGTGACTTTGTTGTTGCTGTGGGTAGTCCATTTGGCTTATCACAAACAGTGACTTCGGGTGTTGTCAGTGCATTGAATCGTTCAACCCCAAAAATTGAAGGCTTCCAAAATTTTATTCAAACGGATGCTCCCATTAATCCTGGTAATTCCGGTGGCGCGTTGATTAATATGCAAGGTCAATTCGTTGGAATGAATACGGCCATATTAGCTCCCTCAGCCGGTAATATTGGTATTGGCTTTGCGATTCCCAGCAACATGGTCGATACGGTGGCGCAACAACTCATTAAATATGGCAAAGTCACTCCCGGTTTGCTGGGTGTCATCGCACAAAATCTAACGCCAGAATTAGCAGAAGCAATGGATCTTAAGAGCGATCAAGGTGTCGTCATTACCGAAGTCGTCGATAATTCTCCCGCCGACGAAGCAGGCCTAAAAAGCGAAGATGTGATTACCAAAGTCGATAACACACTGATCAACGATTCCGCTCAATTGCATAACCTCATGGGTGTCACTCATCCCGGAACAAAAATTGCGGTTACCGTCACACGCGATGGCGTCGAAAAGGCGCTTCACGCAACCGTTGGCAGTCCTACTGCACAGGTCAAACAACGCATTATTCCTTACCTATCGGGATTGCGTTTACAAAACTTTAGTGATCTTGAACCCAATAGCAAATTGATTAAAGGCGCTTTAGTGCTCGATGTTACCGACACCAGCGCCGGCGCTCTCGCTGGATTAGTGCCTGGCGACATTATTGTTAAAGCCAATAACCACGAGATTCACTCGGTGAAAGAACTCATTACAACGGCAAATCAAGCGAAAAAATCGTTACTGCTGAAAGTCGTTCGCAACAATATGAACGTTTTTCTTGTTATTCAGGCCGATCATTGACAGGCTCTGTCGCAAAATTTCTGTATTTTATCTTGTTATAAAATCCCCGGGCTTACGCCCGGGGTATTTTTCCTAGAAGAAAAATTTGCATGCCATTTTTATTTTTAACGATAGTTTAATGTAAAATGAGTAAAAATAATTCATTTCTTTTTAGATTTGAAAATAAGTAGGACTTACGCATTGACAAAATTTTTTGATATAAAATCAACAAGTTAGATGAAAAAAATTATGAAAAAATCTCCGTTTTCTCTGCGCGTAACCTACTGATTATATGATAATTGTTTTTTTCAATGCGTAAGTCCTAATAAGAAAGCAATTTCTCTCAGCACATTTTTTTATCATGAAATATTCGGATTAGTGATGAAACAATTCGAACGTTTTTTGATGAAATTAATTCTCTCATAATAATCAATGGTTATAATTTAACTAATTGTTTTGCAGTGAATCATGATTGAGAGAGTTATTCGATGAGAAGAGCAAAGTATCAAATGCCTGAAAATATGGTTGTTAAATACAATACACCAACATGTACCCGTATCACTTTTACAGCACAAGGATTAGAAAACTTAAATAACAAATATCACGCAGAAGTCCGTGGACTTCCCGGATTTATTCACAATTTTTTAAAAGGTAGGCCATCACGACATCGAGATGGGATTGTAAAAGCAGTCTATTTGTATCCTGTTTTGGAAGAGTTAGACAGTCAAAGTCTCACACTTTTAATGCCAAATCCCACGTATCACGAACACATCACCGACCCAAAGAAAATCGAAGCCCTTAAATATCAATCGGCAGGTTTTGGGTTAGTCTCCTGGTTTATTTATCCCGCTTTATTTAATGAACACTTTAAACGACAGGAAAACGATGCGGGTGGTGCTCCAGGATACGGAATTATGCAACAGTTTAAAAACCATATTGAGGGTGAAGCACAAAATCAATTAGATGAATTTCCTCAATGGTATCGCACAGGTTCTATGCCGGAGGATGAGTTTAAACGGCGGGGGTCTTTTTCTAAGTTAGATCGATCAAATTCACAAGAATTTATTGTGGAAATGGAAGAGCAATATGATCATCAGCCCTATCTTGCGACAATACTTGATTTAGATGTTGATCCAAAATTTTCATTGCAATACCTGACGCAATTAAAAAAAAATGTCATGGATCATTTGCAGAGGGTATATAAGGTTGATCGAGGGGATCAAGTGAATTTTTATTTTCATTTTCCGTATTACAATAAAACAACAACACTACACCTGCATGTAAGGGTCAACCAGGAAGCGCATGGCCTAGAGCTGGGTAGGTGCTTCATGTTGGATGATATTATCCATCAACTAGAAACGGGAAAAACAGTAAAAGCGCTTATTCTAGCAAGGGGTGCAATACATGTGGATGGTGATGGAGATAAAATTTTTAAAGAAGTGGATGGCATTGATGTAAAAGAGAAAGTTGAAAATCCATTTTTTGACATAAACTTATCAGGGCCAATTTGGAACCTTCAAGAGGCAATTAAATATTTTTATAGCAAAAAAAGTGTTGCTGGGAATAGAAAATTGCCCGTTCCAGAATGGCTAGTGGCAGAAACGATCACTCTCTTGCGAGGGAAAGCGGAGCAGTTATCCTATGGTCAACTGACGACTGTATTGAGCGCTCTTGGGGCTATAATGAATTATGGTGAAAATCGACCTTCGCAAAATGCCTTACGTGAATGTGTCCAAAATAGTCTCGATGCACTTTCGAAGGCGAGTAAAGCCGAGCATGGTGATTCAGAGAGAGGGGTTATAATGGCAGACGCATTTCGTTATAGCACGCAACCACCCCATGCTCAACCTAAATTAATGCCGCTGCCTAAACCAAACACTGATCAGCTAATGGATGATGGCCTTGAAAAAATACAACAGAACGGTATAGTGCTCCGTGGGGGGTCCTAGAAGCAGGATAGATTTTTTGCCGATAAAAATCCCCGGGTCGAAAGATGGGGAATTCCTGTCCCCGGGCTGACGCCCAGGGTTTGGCTTCGCTATTAATCATTAGGAAAATATTATGGGATCAAAATTAGCCACAGAAGCTTATCTGGAGAGAGCCTATATTTCAGGGTTTACAAGCTTGGAAGAGACGCCGGAGCTCCGTAAAGAAATTGTTGCTTATGTTAATCAGTTGAGAGATGAAATAGTGGCAGGCCCGGTTCAGAAGTACCGTGGTGCTTCCCTAGATTTCTATTCATTGGTTCGTGAAGCCTCTCATTTTCTACTTTATCGATCCATGTTAGGTCTTGCAAACACGGACATCGATTACGATTATGATTATTTGAAATTTGTAAATGCGCACCCCGTTTATCTGAAACAAGTGGCTGATACTAATCCATTTTTAATCAAAATGCATTTAGTGAATCTCTTTAACAACATCTGTAGAATTAATTTAATGTATGACGGAAAGATAAAAGCAAATAACCTGCTTATGTCTCAGTTTTTCGAATATGTCAAGGCGGTTCAGGATGTTGCAACGCATGTTAACGCGTTGGATATTAAAAAATATGGGATTTTTAAATGGTATTTACACTTATTAGTTATTTTCACTTTTGCAATGTCAATGTATAACTCAAATAATGTCCAATGTTACGATCTACAAAAATCAAAAATTCTCTTGGAGCTAGCCTATTCTATAGCCTATCTGCTTGAACACATTGCGCCAGACACGGAGATGCTGGATCTCTTAACGTGTGGAAAAAACTTATCAGATGAAATAGGTTTTAGTAGGTTATCAGATTTCCGAGACTATATACTTTCTTTTGAGATTTGGACAAATGAAGAAAAATCAGCTTGTCTACAGAGAGCCATTGAGTTAATTCGCAAAGTATCATGCAAAAAACAATCCAATACGTTATTTTCTGATTCTGCCCAGAGTGTGGTGGATTTAGAAAAAATGGACGCTGCCTTGTTCTGGAAGGATCAGATTAATCTAGATACCTATTTTGGGGGTGTAGCTTTTCAGTGATGTACTTATTGCGTATTCACTCAAAGTCGACGGGTTCGGGACCTACAGCTCATCATCCCGCGATTTATTCGCGGGTCCTTCTTTTTTCTTCAGCCCTCATTTTTTTCTGTTCGTAGCGGCATTTTTGTTGTATATAACATCTTTAAATGTTAAATGGCCGCTTGAAGATGGGGGCAGAAAGAATGGCTCAATCATTCAAAAAATATGCTACCGGTAACACCGATGGAACTGAGGCGGCTTTGGCACGCCTACTTTTATCTTGTCACTCGAAAACCATGCATTCTGTGCAAGCGGTTGCAGATGCAAAACCCGAAAAGCCCGTTTTTGTTTTTCGCCCACACACGCTCAGCAAAGCCATTCGTTATTTTCAAACGGGACTGCAGGCTAAGCATCTTTATGCCGTAAAAACCAATCCTGAACCGCACGTCATTCACCTTCTCAAAAATCATCGTGTACGCTCCTACGATGTAGCGTCACTGGCTGAAATTAAATTAATTGACAGGCTCATTCCACACGCCGAACTTTTCTTTATGCACCCCGTAAAATCACCGGAGGCCATTGAGAAAGCTTATTTTCATTATGGCGTAAAACATTTCTCACTGGACAGTTTTGACGAGTTAGAAAAAATTCGGCATAAAACTAATTTCGCCAAGGATTTGCATTTACATTTGCGACTCGCTATTCCTAATCAATTTTCGGAAATGACCCTCACCAAAAAATTTGGCATTCATCCTGGAGCAGCGCCTACGTTACTGCAAGCGATGAGTCAGCACGCGACTAAAATCGGCATTAGCTTTCACGTCGGTTCACAATGCATGAACCCATTAGCGTACCAAATAGCAATGCGATTGGCAGAAGAAGTCATGCGCGCATCAGCGATTCCCGTGCACTCATTAAATGTGGGCGGTGGCTTTCCTTCGATTTATCCCAACCTATGCCCACCTGCACTCGCTGAATATTTTCAAATCATTCACACGGAATTCCACAAACTGCGTCGCGACTTCCCAGATTTGCAATTATTTTCTGAACCCGGCAGAGCCATTGCCGCAGAATCTACGTCACTCATCGTGCGTGTTGAATTACGCAAAGAGAATTATCTCTATATTAACGATGGAACTTACGGCAGTTTATTTGATGCGGGAATACCTGGCTTCATTTTCCCAACGCGCTTGTTACGCAACAGCACGGATCATTCACTCCTGCCGTTTCATTTTTACGGACCAACCTGCGACTCACTCGACTTTATGCCAGGACCTTTTCATTTACCCCCCGGCGTTAAAGCGGGCGATTATCTCGAGATCGGTCAACTGGGGGCCTACGGCAAAACCTTAGCGACGCATTTTAATGGTTTCAAACACGAAGAAAAAATCATTTCTGTCAATGATGAACCGCTGATTTCTATGTATCACGATTCTGTAACAGAAATTTCGGCATTAGCAACACCCACTTATTGTTTTAATTAATTTTATGAGGCAACACCATGAATCATAAGCAAGCGGCACATAAACCATCACTAAAGCAAGAATTATTACAACACCCCGTTGAACATATCGATATTACTCAGTTTGACGCTCGGCCGATTATTGATGCCATGAGTAAAATGTCGTTTACTTCGCGTGACTTAGCCAACGCCACACACATTTTCAATCAAATGTTACAGGATGAGCATTGCACGATTATTTTGACACTGGCTGGCTCAACGTCAGCGGGCGGTTGCATGCAAGTGTATTCCGATTTAATCAAATACAATATGGTGGATGCGATCGTTGCAACGGGGGCGAGTATTGTTGATATGGACTTTTTTGAAGCTTTGGGGTTTAAACATTATCAAGGAACTCCGTTTATCAACGACAAACAATTACGCGAACAATACATTGATCGTATTTACGATACGTATATTGATGAAATGGATTTGCAGCATTGTGATAACACGATTTTTAACATCGCCAATCAGTTAGCCCCTCAAGCCTATAGCTCTCGTGAATTTATTCAAGCGATGGGGAAATATCTCGCGGATGGTCGTGCGAAAAAATCAAATTCACTGGTACAATTAGCATTCGAACACGATGTTCCCGTATTTTGTCCTGCATTTACCGACTCTTCCGCAGGTTTTGGTTTGGTGTTGCATCAAGTGAAAAATCCCACCCGGCATTTAACCATCGATTCTATTCGCGATTTTCGTGAATTAACGAATTTAAAAATCGCGTCAAAAGCCTCTGGCTTATTCATGATTGGTGGTGGCGTTCCTAAAAATTTCGTACAAGACACGGTGGTGTGTGCAGAAATTTTGGGTGAAGAAGTGGAAATGCATAAATACGCCATTCAGATCACCGTTGCTGACTCACGCGACGGCGCTTGCTCCAGTTCAACTTTAAAAGAAGCCTGCTCCTGGGGCAAGGTCGACACCACCTATGAACAAATGGTGTATGCTGAAGCTACTTCGGTGGTTCCATTACTAGCTAGTGATGCTTATCACCGCGGACATTGGAAAAAACGTCCTCGTCGTCATCTCGCAAAACTACTTGCTCAGTAGCATCATTGAGCGCGGCCAGCAAGAAATGAACTTGGGGAATTGCTGGCCATTTTGTAATTATTCAGCCCACTTTCTAGC
>MGOZ01000002.1 GCA_001797285.1 Coxiella sp. RIFCSPHIGHO2_12_FULL_42_15 | reverse complement strand
CCTGCCGCAATTGATCATAGGCACCCTGCTATTGCGCTTGATCAGCGAAGGACTGGGAGTGCCACCAAGTCTGTCAGCCATCTTTGTAATCATATTGAGCGTGCCCATCAACTTCCTTGCCGTCCGCTGGGTGATGCATCAGAATTACACCCCGCAGATGTTATGGCATAAATTTCAGCTGAAGGCAGGCCAACTGACACAGCCGAAGATCATATTTCTGTGGCTTATATCCAGCGCGACCGTTGCATTATTTCTGGGCTACCACCCGAAACTCGAGATCACTTTACGAAGTGCCGGCGGTCAGATGCAACTGACCCAAATCCAGCCTTTTACCCATTCAACTGAGTCAACAACGCAACAGGTGCTATCCGGATCCCGCACAGTTGTGTTTTACCCATCGAACAAACTGGCAAGAAGCTTGGTTTTGGATACCTCCGGCTTTAAGGGCTCAGTTCAGCTGTTGCGAGTAGATTATGAATACCTAGGTTTGCGTAAAAATATCAGATCAGGCTCAATCAAAAACCAGCTAGATGAAACAGGGGAAATTTTAGCAATTTCAATCAAAGTACCTGTGATTGTCACAATATTTGGGCTGATTCCTTGGCTGATTACAGGACTCTTTGTATTTATTCTCATTAAATTTTGGCCCAGACAACTTGATCAACATCATAGCGCGACGAGCTGGGCTGTTGCATGGGTTGTTTTTTGCTTCTCAATATTTGCGTACCAAGTTGTGTGGCTATCTGCATGGCTACCTCTTTGGGATGACTGGCGCTACTATTCCAACGGACACTTTTCACTCATCAACGAACGCTTCAATTGGATATTTGCATCCAGCAACGACACGTATTTTTTAACCGGCGCGACAATCGACTGGACCTTACTCAAAGTATTCAATGGTGATTTTTTTGCGATAAGGATATTTGCACTTATTGCCTTGGCCGGATTTTTGTCTTTCGCTATCGCACTACTCCTGCATTTCAGCCGGAACTTCACAGCAGTTGCTCTGATTTTTCTTAGCCTTTGCATTTCAAGCGCTGGATACTGGGGGCACACCGGAGTTGCCTATCACCAAATGCTGCCCATTTTACTCTTCACATGGAGCCTCTGGCAGCTCACGAAAATCAGTACCCAAAGGCCATCAACACCGGTTCACCTAGTGTTTTTTGCGTCTCTGGCGCTGGCGGCAGGACTGGCCTATATATCAGGCCCCATACCTTTCATTTCCCTTGGCATTGCCAGCCTTGTAATCAAGACTCTCCAATGGTTACAAGCCCGTTCTGAAATTATCAGAACCAACCAAGATGGAAATCACTGGCAACCCGCTCTTCTAACATTGAGTTTGGTCGGCGTAGCCGCCATGGTAATACAGCTGGGAATCGTCATTTCTCGACAAGGATCTCTGCTGGAACGCAGCCATGCTTCTGTAACAGTCATGCCAACTGAAGCTCGATTTTGGTGGTTTCTAGCCGGCTTGTATGGGCGTGCAACTGGCCTGCACAGCACGTCTGTTTGGCTGGATCTCCTAGTAGTCACTCTGTTTTTTGCAAGCCTGATCTTCCTTGCCTATATTGCGTATAGAAATCGATTGAGCACCCATGAAAGGCAAACTTTATTGATAGCCATCGCCTGCGGGCTGGGAGCGATTTTTTATGTATGCATGGTTTCTGCAGGACGCTCCGGGTTGGCCCCAAGAGATGCCACCAGTTGGACGCAAATCGCTGCTGAGGCAAAGTCTCGATTCCACTATTGGTGGCTTGCCGCACTATTACCGATTTTTTTCGCACTGACACTGGAGTTTGTCAAACTCAACGCAACTTGGCGACGCCGAATTACACTCCCATTAATTTTTTCACTAATACTGTTTAAATCAAATCAGATCCTCATCGAAGATCCCCAACAATTTAAATCCGTCAAACTGAAAGAAGTCAGTGGAATAAATTGCATTAGAACCCGATGGATGGAAGCGCAACATGACAAAAGCAAGCGCTATGATTGCATAGATTTTTACCCTGGAACCTTAAACGGATTCTTAAAGACAATCATAGCCAGAAATCTAGAGCCTGCCACCGAGATATTTCAATATCAAAAACCCCTCTCGGAATGAAAACCAACCAAATACACTCCACTCAGGCACTCCATTACAGAACATCTGTAAACACGAAAAATGCATTGACATGTATAAATGCATGAAATAAATCGAAAGGCTCTTGATTGTAGAATAATTAGAAATCAAGTTCTTTCGACACCACTGGCATCTCAGAAAAAGCATACATCAGTACACCTCAAGAGCCAAAGAGTACCAAGATTTCCAATATTTAGTAGGGCATACCAATGAAAACATTAGATGCAATGATATGCATTGGCTGCGTAATCCTGGTGTCCATCGGGCAAGTGATGCTCAGGCTGACATCTAAAAATGCAATACTATCCACAGGCGGAATATCCGCATGGATTAACATCACTTCGATATTGGCGATTAGTATTTACGGTAGCGCCATGTTGATGTGGTTATGGATACTGGGTAGGGTCCCAATAACTCAAGCCTTCGCATTTTTCGGATTGTCCTTTTTTATAGTTCCATTTTTGGCTAATAAATTTCTAGGCGATCCCATCAACAAGTTTACCTGGATTGGCGCAAGCATTATTCTTGTTGGAATTCTGGTCTCCAACATCAGCAACACCTAGGAATCACTTATGAGTTCACCTATCGCAAAGAAAGACAAATCCAAGTTTGATCATACCCTCATCAACACCCATAAAAAACTCTCTCACAATCATCGAATCAATATACTGGCTCGGGAATTTTCGGATCTGATAAAACATATTCAGATGACAGCCCAAATTACGCATCCACGGATATTGGATGTGGGTTGCGGCGATATGACACTGGCGGAAGAAGTGGCGAACATGGTCGGAAACTGCACGCTGCAATGCACTGACATACATCCGTGCTCACCGAAACTTCGCGAACAAGATGCTCGTTGGTCCAAGTACACACAGTTTAATGGAAAAGATCTTCCATTTGACAACGATAGTTTTGACGTTCTGATATTCTCAGATGTTCTACACCACGTCCCCGAAGAGATTCGTAAAGAACTTCTCACCAGCGCCGCCGGGATAGCTAAATATGTGGTTATTAAAGACCATTTTGAATATGGTTGGTTTTCGCGCCAAACCTTAAGAGCAATGGACTGGGTCGGAAACTATAGTTACGGCATTTCCATTCCTGAGAAGTATTTTGATGAAAAAAGTTTTGCTCAGGTACTCGCTTCAGCCAACATGCGTGCCAACATGATCAATATCGGCCTCGATCTGTACAACCATCTGCCCATCGTTAGGAATATGTTAAGTAGAAATTGGCATTTTTTCGCAATTTGCCAAAAAAAACATAAATAGGCCAGAGATCAAGTTTTTCAGGGAAGAGTGTGATAAAACCCAAAGAAACAGTTATTGCATGGAGAGTGACATGCTTATTAGCAATCATTACCTTCCTTGCAATCTATGCTCTGCATCCTACTCCTATCAATGCACTTGCAGGGCATGATGACGCGTGGTTTGTTGCCAGGGCAGAATCAATAGTCAACGGTGATTGGCTTGGGCACTACAATGAACTAACACTGATCAAAGGTCCAACATATCCGGTATTCTTGGCGTTCAATCATTTGCTGGGAACACCACTTTGGCTTCTGCAAGCGACATTGTATTTGGTAGCTTGTATTGCGTTCACTGCGTCGTTAAAGAGCGTCATTTCGAGTCATAGCCTAAGAAGTGCTCTGTTCGTAATTCTGCTACTGCAACCAGCGCTTTTCCCCATACGGTTAATTCGCGACAACATTTACCCTGCACTCTTATTGTTCTCATTATCAGGGTTTCTGCTGACAGCTGACAACGCCAACAAAGGCCTTGTACATATAAAAATTTTCCTGTCAGGTCTTGCACTTTCTTTTTTTTGGCACACCAGGGAAGAAAACATTTGGATAGTCCCTTGTGCGGTCCTTTTATTATTTTGGTCCTTTGTACAGTCTCGTCAAAGCGAAAAATCTGCAAGGCCTTGGCTAACAAGAACCACATTGTTTTTCGGTGCCAGCTTAATACCAGCAATCGCCTTCACCGCACTGAATTATTCTTACTATAAAACCACAGACATTGTGGATTTCAAAGGCAAGGCCTTTCAAGGGGCATTAAGTTCGCTTGCTTCAGTCACCGAAGGTTTTGCGCAGCCTTATCTGCCGGTTTCATATGCGAAACGGCAGCTAATCTATAGACATAGCCCAAACTTTAAGCAACTATCGCAAACACTGGAAGATCCCGATAACGGATGGAAATCTGCTGGCTGCCCTATTTATCCGCATACATGCGGAGATTTCGCGGGAGGCTGGTTTTCCTGGGCCCTCCGAGCGGCTGTTCAATCGAATGGAAAATACAGCTCTCCGACAGTAGCAGAAAACTTTTACTATCAAATTTCACATGATATATCCAGAGCCTGCGAAATTAACGAATTAGTTTGCAAGAAATCATTTATTCCATTTATCCCACAGATTACTCTAGCCGACATTCATCGAATGCCAGCATCCATTGCAGACGGCCTAAAACTGACACTATACCAATGGAAGCATGCGCCCTCAGTTTCGCCCAGTTTTGGACCATCAATTCGGATTGCAGAGATACAGCACTTCATTCACGAAACGTCTACCCCATCAGTTTCTGGAAAAAATATTCAGTTTATCTCCAATAAAAACACTGCAAATCTAGTCGCAATCACCTGTACCGAGAAGATCTTTCGCTCTCAATTACCCCCACAATTCAACTCATTTGATGCAAAGATTGAATTTTTGTCTATAGACAATCCAAATAGGATCGTCTTCTCTTCATTTATTCGGGAAAATGCATCCTGCCGATTGAAGGTTGAAGAAGAAGAAATTTTCATTAATGGAAATACGATGCGACCTGGGCATATTGTTGATATAGGATTGCACAAGCTTTATATCAAGCGCGCAAGCATACTGCCCGACAATACGCGAACGGGCCTTCTTCGTACTCATACTCGAAACTTTCTATTTTCAGTATACAAATACATGACCCCGATGATCGTGTTCATTGGAGTGCTCGGATATTTGACTTCAGCGTATCTTCTGCTTAGCAGACCTGCAAAGGCATGGACAGCAATCATTCCAGCCACAGCATTCTGGATGCTTTATTCAACCCGAATCGTCATCTTAGCCTTAATAGATATAACATCATTCCCCGGCATGAATCATTTGTATCTAATCCCGGCCTTTCCCGTCTTGCTAATTGCAGCCACGCTTTCTCTCCAGATGGCAATTGAGCTAGTACACACGCATTCTATCAACTAATATCAGTCAAAAGTTCTGACATGGATTTCACCATATTAATGCCTTGCCTTAATGAAGCAGAGACCCTTGCTAAATGCATATCTAAAGCCAACACTTGGATTGCTCATTCCGGGCTGAAATGTGAAGTTCTGATTGCTGACAATGGTAGCACCGACGGATCTCAGGCAATAGCACGATCCCTGGACGCTCGAGTTATTGACGTCCCCTTCAAAGGCTATGGTTCTGCGCTGTTTCATGGCTCTGTTGCCGCCACCGGTGATTTTATTATCATGGGCGACTCAGACGATTCTTACGATTTCAGCAAGCTTGACCTGTTTGTTGAGAAGCTGCATCAAGGGTATGATTTGGTGATGGGCAATCGTTTTGCAGGGGGGATTGCCCCTGGTGCGATGCCGTGGAAAAACCGATACATCGGAAACCCGATTCTCAGCTTGATTGGGCGCACCTTGTTCAAATGCCCGGCCAAAGATTTTCATTGCGGGCTTCGTGCCTTTCGCAGAGACGCCTTTCTTCGAATGGATCTTCGCACCACCGGTATGGAATACGCATCAGAGATGGTAATCAAGGCCAATTTGATGAAAATGAAGATTTGCGAAGTGCCTACCACGCTTTCAAAGGATGGCCGATCCAGACCTCCACATCTCCGTCCCTGGCGTGATGGGTGGAGACACCTTCGTTTCATGTTGCTGTTCAGCCCGCGCTGGCTGTTTCTCTATCCAGGAATTTTAGTTTCTTCACTCAGCCTCATTTCTTTTCTTGTTCTGCTTCTTGGTCCTTTAAGTTTTTCGAATATCACGTTCGATATTCATACTCTATTTTTTGCAGAAACCAGCTTGATACTTGGGCTACTTTTGATTTCTACAGGAATGACCGTTCGACTTATTGGTATGCGAGAGGGCTTGCTTCAGGAGCACAGTGTTCTTTCCCTTGTGAGAAATTCCCCTGTATTGGAAGTTGGAACACTGCTTGGGCTTCTGCTGATCGCCCTGAGCGTTTTTTTTGGTGTATCCAGTCTTGTGGAGTGGCAACAGGCTGGATTTGGCCCCCTAGAACACGGGGCACTTCTTCGTTTGGTGAGCATTTCCACCACATTGGCGTTGATTGGAGGAATCATATTCATGCAGGCGATTGTTTTTGGTTTTCTTTCCTTGCCAACAAGGAGGTAGCTGCCAGGTAGCCCGCAATAGGCAGGGACAACCAAGATAGATGTTTTGACAGATATAGTGCCAGAAGTTACTCGGATCCGGGGCCCATCAGACGCAATACCCGTTGCGCAAACAGGCACGCGTTGGTCTGAACATGTATTGCGCTTGTGTTGTTCAAAATTGCCAGCCATTTTACCGGTCACATACCGGTAGCTCAAGGTGCAGGGTGGGATGGCGCCGTGTACTTACGTTATGCTCAGACGATCGCGACGGGGTCCCCCGAAGGGGCTGGGCCATACCACCTTAGTTGAATGCTTGGCTTTATGCCTGCAATACACGCTGCACATGCGGGACTTCAAGGGCAGGGGCTGCTGCATTTCCAATCCATCTCGAATTCAATATTTTCGACCATCTCTTTAGGGATTTTCCTTCGCCGTCAGCTGACTGGGGACTGTCGAAACGTGTGGCATGGATCGCAACAACATTCCTTGGTCTGAGTTAGTCTTGGCTGATCATGTCTGTGTTCTACCCGATGCTCAGTGATCACACTGCGCTGGTTGTGTCTGTGTTATCTATATGGGCCTGGAACAGAAACAGGTCTGACCTTCTTGCTATCCTGACCTTTGCTGCATTTTGAGTGATGCCGAGCCTTCTGTTAGTTCTCTTATTGCAGGCTTGCGTACCATTGGGATCAAGTGCGGAGAAAGTGCAATAACTGCAACCGGGTTTTGTCCAAAAATGCAGAGAAGACTACAGCTAAGCAGCACCCAGCCCTTATCAAGTTCTCGGTTGCGCCGCCGGTATAGCGATAAACCACACACAAGGAAAACTGCATAGTATCGGCGGCATGTTCAAGGTTGATGCGCTACTGAATAGGCCAGCGCTAGTCGCCAGAGCAGATCGTCCTGACACTTGCCGGCCGTGATCGTTTTAAAGATATAAGAGCATCCTATGTCAGACATTACCATCTAAAGCAACAGCTGCGTCCGACATCGGCCCAAAGGTATGGACCTCTCGGGCTAAAGCTAAAAGCAGTTCAATTTGATTGCTTATCCGATCAGTAACCGCCTCTCCCCAGCAAGTACTTGAAAGTAAGATCCCAGCTTGAGATCTATTACACACGTCTTCTCAACACCCTGCAGCATTCCCCCTCATTCATTGAAATGCTGGATGTTGAACTTCCGATTTAAAAACTCTGCTACCGAGCGATATATATATGGAAGAAAAAACAAGCAATTCCAGAGTCGTGTTTTTGGATTGGCTCAGAATATTCGCCTTTATCAGCGTTTTTGTCGGTCATAAATTCACTCCGACCATCCTGGGTTTTGCTAATGATCCCAATACTCACAGAACGTTGAGGTCAATTTCATCGGTTTTGTACCCGCTTTTTCAGGGAGGTGGAGCGGGTGTCGTTATATTTTTTCTTGTTTCCGGATACATCATTACACAGGTTCTGACAAAAGAGAAAACAATTGAATTTCTTGTTAAGCGGTTTTTCAGAATATATCCTCTATATATAGTTGCTGTTGCAGTCGAAGCCACGCTGAACAACCAGTTGAATGGCACTCCCGTTACACCAATTACTCTCCTCAAGCAAATGTCACTGATGGGAGACTTTTTTCAAACACCTCACACATTAAAGGGTGTGGAGTGGACACTGAGAATCGAGGTGCTATTCTATGTTGCAATGGCCATCATAAAGCAGGCTGGATTGCTGAATGGAAAGCTATCCTTCGCACTCCCCTATGTCATCACGGGAATTATCATTTTTCTATTTTCCATGGACCCGATGCCTGGACGCTGGACCTGGACTTTCGCCTATGTGAACCTTTATGCACCTTTTCTTTTTTTGGGCGTTCTTTTTTCTTTACATGAATGCGGGAGAGTTCGCACAACCCTCTTCCTTCTTATTACAGTACTTGTTATTTTTGGTTATTGGATCTTGATTCCAAAGTGGCAACCAGGGTGGACCAATTCTCATTTTGCAGCCTATGGACTCAGCTTATTCATTATATTTTGGATTTTTAAAGCCAAATTACTGCTACCGACATGGGCACTATTCCTCTCCGAACTGACCTACTCGGTGTATTTGTTTCACAACTGGGTCTATGACTGGTTTCTTTCACTCTATCAATCAATGAATTTAGACATTCTGATTGCGCACCTGTTTTCCACGGCATCTCTGGTTATGCTCTGCTGGTTCTTTCATCTATCCATAGAAAAACCTTCTATCAGAGTTGGGAAGGCTGTGGTCAAATGGATTCTTCAATCGAAAGGAAAGACCAGAACTTCAAACGACCCCAATCGCCAAAGTGCGGATACAGTTTAATAGACCTTGGGTAGGCAAAAATTAAACGAGATATATATGGCCTACAGACGTGAGGTGGATGATTTCAGAGTGACCCTGTACCGATTTAGTACCGCCCAGAGATAGAGATTTCCGGCTCAAAGATAAGCAATGGACCGTGTCCAGTCATTCAGGGAGCCAGCTCAGCACTTCCGGTGCCGGAGGGGAAGTTTTGCAGACATTTCTTAGGACTTGAAACATCTTCACTCTTCGCAGATGGCGGGTTGAGTCGGATCACTCTCATGGACAGGTACTGGTTTGATTCTTAGAATATTTACCAAGGTCGGTTCAAATGCTTGTCTCTCTCATTTACAGCCCAATGATTAGTCTTCACTGTCGCCTTGCATGAGTACTATCTCAGTGACTTGAGTCTTTTTTCACTGTACTCTTCTGGATCATTGCCAAATTTGATATAGCTGGCCACCCATTTACCCAGGCTTAGTTAGCGAATTCAGCAATCCATGTGGCAACAGTCTCTGGTAAATACCCTCTATGGAAGTGCCTTCGCCATGGATAGGCACTTAGACCAGAACCATCTTTCAATTTTATTTGACTTGTTTCGCAAACATATTTTGCTGGAGATCCAGCCACAACAGTATTTGGCTCAACATCTCGTGAAACTGAACTATGAGCACCAACGAGGGCCCCTTCTCTGATTGTTACACCAGGCAATATTATAGACATTGTGGCAATTGCGACATATTCCTCTACAACAACACCCATCATTACATTAATGGGAGGGTGAGGATCATTAGTTAGCACAACATAAGGAAATATCCAAACATAGTTTTTTATTTTCGAATGTTGCCCTATGTGAACATTGCTATGAAACTTAACAAAATCACCAATTTCGCAGTGCCCTTGTATATCACTCAGAGTTCCTATTTGAAATGCCCTACCCGCTTTCGTTTTCTCTCTAACAGTTACTCGATGCCCTGTAACCAAATTATCACCAAATGAAGAACCTTCATAAAATATGCTATGCGAACGAATATAGCTGTTTTTCCCAATAATCAGCGCCCCGCCATCAGACGGGTGGTGCGCAGGACACCCAATCTCACAATGAGAGCCAATTACAGATCCATCTCCAATATCCACATTCTTGTGAACTATTGTATAAGCGCCAATCACTACCCCTGATCCTATTACAGCATCTTTGTGAACAATAGCTGTTGGATGCACTGAAAGAACAGACGCATCGCTTTCAGCCCTCTTGCTTAAACTACCTTTAACCCAAGAACTGGCATCAGTGCTCAATACATCTAATATACTGCGAGGAGTTGATGTATTCAAAGCAACTGCGACACGGATTAACTCATCATCGGAGCGAGAAAGCTCAGCAAGAATTGCCTGCTCTGTCTCTTTATTTGAAGCAATTTTTAGCAATGGATTATTTTCCATCTCAGTTTTATTGAAATCACCACATTTCGAAATATACATTGCGCACCCTTAACAACCAACAATCTATTAGCAAAATTTCAGCAATCCCTCTAGCATGACTTAAAAATAGGCGTGTTTAGCCCTGCACCTGATATCTTTTATTGTAGGCGGGTAGTCTCAGGGACCTTGCGGTGCGGCCGGCCTTGCCTGCCCCCCCGGCCGTACCGGCCCTTAGTAGGTCAAGTCGGATCGCAGGTGCCTACCCATCGGCGGGGGCAGCCTGCTGTACGTCCACCCACCGATTGCCATATTGAACTTACCTGCCGGGCCCAGAAATCGCGCACCAAAAAGGGACCGACAATATAGGGTTGCAGTGCCTGACGGCTTGCTACATTCTGTTTCTCGCAGCCCTTCTCACAGAACATGAAGATCCTCACCTCCAGGTTTTCTGGCCAAACACCCA
>MGOZ01000001.1 GCA_001797285.1 Coxiella sp. RIFCSPHIGHO2_12_FULL_42_15 | reverse complement strand
CACAAAGCTCCCCCTTGATAATCCCCCACTGTTTCAATCTTTTGTTTTCTAAAACAATAAGTTGCCACATAATGAACTTGGGGAATTGCTGACTAAAATAGTTTATTTTTACCAAAATATTTATCTGAAACACTATAGGGATCGCGATTATTCAACCTCACGATATTCCGTTTTGTTAGGATATTCGCACAAATCTTGAATGAAGCACGTCGGGCATGTTGGCTTGCGGGCCGTACACGTGTAGCGGCCATGTAAAATCAACCAATGATGTGCGTCCGTTAAATAGCGGGTGGGAATCACCGCCATCAGTTGATCTTCCACTTCGCGGGGTGTGTTGCCCTGCGTTAATCCAATGCGATTCGCCACACGAAAAATATGGGTATCAACTGCGATGGTTGGATGACCAAATACCGTATTTAAAATAACATTAGCTGTTTTTCGTCCTACACCCGGCAATGCTTCCAAGGCTTCGCGTGTGTTCGGTACACGCGAATGATGTTTTTCCACTAATCGTTGGCACGTTTGAATAATATTTTTTGCTTTGGAATTATATAATCCGATGGTTTTAATGTAGGATTTTAACCCCGTTTCGCCTAAAGCAAATATTTTTTCGGGTGTGTTGGCCATGCGATAGAGGACTTTCGTCGCTTTATTCACACTCACATCGGTCGCTTGCGCCGATAAAATAACGGCAATGAGTAATTCGAACTCTGAGTGATAGTGTAATTCTGTCGTTGGGTTGCGATTCTTTTTTTTAAATCGAGCAAAAATCGCATTAACAATGGTTTTATTCATGCGATGTTCTTTTTGTACGAGCGCGTTGTACAGCAGCAAGCACAGCAAGTTTTCGAGATTCTTGATTTTCGTTGGAAATGAATGGCTGTTTCATTTCGCTTTGCTCGAATTTTTTGATTCGTTTGAGGCGCGCTAAGCGCACATTGCGTTGCAAATGACGTTGACGCCATCGTTTGGATTGTTGTTGTCTTTGTGAGGACGATGGCGTTTCGACAACCATCATATCAATGCAATCCACAGGACATGGAGCCACACACAATTCGCAGCCGGTACATGCGTCCCCGATGACGGTATGCATTTTTTTACTGGCACCCAAAATAGCGTCGGTGGGGCATGCTTGAATGCACTTGGTGCAACCGATGCATTCGTCTTCTCGAATCACAGCGCGTGACGCCGGTTTCGCTTTTTGCTGCATGTCGTGTAAAAAAGGCGTTGGATCTCGCGATAATTGTTGTGCTAAGGCGAGCAATGTTTCTATTCCACCCGGCGGGCAACGATTAATGACTTCGTTTTTTTCGACAATGGCGGTTGCATAAGGACGACAGCCATCATAATCACACAACCCACATTGAGTTTGGGGCAGTAGGTCATCAATGTTGTCTATCGTGGGTTTCATACTCAGCTTATCCAGCAGCAAGTTGTTCAAGTTGTTCGGGCATGATGCGCTGTAATAAGGGTTTAAACGGCTTAATTTCATGATCCAATAAAGGGGTGGCAAGATTGCCCCACGACAAAGGTTCGCAATTTAAAAAATCTTCTACGGCTGATGCGGTTTTTGGTAATATCGGTTTTAGATAAGTGGTGAGAACTTTAAATAAATTCAAACTTTGCGTGCAAACAGCGTGGACTTTATTTTCTTGCCCCTCCTGTTTTACGAGTGCCCATGGTTTTTCATGGTCGATATATTGATTGGCTTGATCGGCTAACGCCATGATATGACGAATGGCTTTGTTGTAGTTCAGCGACTCAAAGTATGCCGCGATTGCTTCACGCTCACTGACAAAATGTTCGAATAATGGGGGATAATCTAATTCCGTGCTTAAACGACCGTTGAATTTTTTCGTAATAAATCCAGCAGAACGGCTCGCTAAATTAATAAATTTACCCACGAGATCGGCATTGGCGCGTAATGCAAAGTCTTCTAAATTTAAATCAATGTCTTCGACCTGAGGCGTCAGTTTTGCGGCAATATAATAGCGCAAAAATTCGGGGTCGAGATGCTGTAAGTATTTATTGGCTGTGATAAAGGTGCCGCGTGATTTCGACATTTTCTGGCCGTTAATCGTGAGATAACCATGCACAAAAACGTTGGTGGGCAAACGGAAATGGGCGCCTTTTAGCATTGCGGGCCAAAATAACGCATGGAAATAAGCGATATCCTTGCCAATAAAATGGTAAAGCTCAGCATGACTGTGAGGTTGCCAATACGCATCAAAATCCAAATTTTTTTGTCGTGCAGCGATATCTTTAAAACTTGCCATATAACCGATGGGGGCATCCAGCCAAACGTAAAAATATTTTCCGGGGCAATCGGGAATTTCAAAACCAAAATAAGGCGCATCACGTGAAATATCCCAGGATTTTAATTCTTCGCCAAACCATTCTTTTAATTTATTTTTGACTTCCGGTTGTAAATGGCCCTTTTCAATCCAGTCTTTTAGCATATCGTGATAATTCGCAAGGTTAAAAAAGAAATGTTCCGATTCCTTGACGATAGGTTTGGCGCCGGAAATGGCAGAGACGGGATCAATTAGTTCCAAAGGGCTGTACGTTGTGCCGCACGCTTCGCAATTATCGCCGTATTGATCGGGCGCTTTGCATTTTGGGCAGGTGCCACGAATAAAACGATCGGGTAAAAAAATATTTTCAATGGGATCGAAGGCTTGTTCTATCGTACGACGGGTAATATCGCCGTTTTTTTTCAGTCGCTGATACACGAGGTTGCTTAATTCTCGATTTTCATCCGAATGGGTGGTGTGATAATTCGCAACCTCAATAATAAAACCGGCTAAATCATGTTGATGTTCTGTACGTGATTTTGCAATGAGCGCTTCAGGGGTGATGTTTAATTTTTTGGCGGAAATCATAATCGGTGTGCCGTGGGCATCGCAACCTGAGATATAAAGGCAATCGTGACCACGCATGCGTTGGAAACGCGCCCAAATATCCGCTTGAATGACTTCAACCATGTGCCCTAAATGCAGAGGGCCATTCGCATAATTTAACGCGGTGGTAATCAATATCGTTCGCATCGTTGTTCACTTTTGAAATATTTTAGGAATAAAGATGGGGTTACTATACCATTTCTGCGCTAATTTGCACCTTTGCCGGCACGCGCAAGGTCGGTGTGCCGCCAACGGGAAGGTCTTTTGTTTGAAGGGCGTCGCGACCAAGGAGGGTAAGGAGCGCCGAGCACAGGATGTGCGTCCCTGAAAACAAAAGACCTTCCCGTTGGCGGCAGGGCACTTCGTGTGGCCGTCATCCTCCGTAGGGCAAATCTATTATAGATAAAATGTTATCTAATACGAAAAAATTTAGCAATTCACTTTTTATTAAGAATTGAATTTATTTTATACAGTTTATGAGTGATGGGCAGTGTCTACCCCCGATAAATAGTGCTAGAATACTCGCTCATTTTTTATGAGTTGGATTATGTCAAACCCCCTATCGCGCACAGACATTTTATCAGGGTTACAAACAGTAACACTTCCCGGCGGGCAGCAAACAGCGGATGCTGTTTTCAAAAATTTTGCTGTTCAATCGAATGAGTTGCAGTTGGAATTACAGCTCGGTTTTCCGATCACACGAGCACATCGTCAGCGGTTACAAACAGAAATCCATTCACAGTTTAAAAATTTTGCGCGTGTTATAGTGACAGTGGATCGAAAAATTGAAGCACATACACCGCAGGGGATGAAAAGCATTCCAGGAATTAAAAATATTATTGCCGTTGCTTCTGGTAAAGGGGGGGTAGGTAAATCGACAACAACGGTGAATATCGCGTTAGCGTTGCAGCAAGCGGGAGCGCGCGTTGGCATTTTAGATGCGGATATTTACGGGCCAAATCAACCGCATTTATTAGGCATTCAACAAAAACCAGTACTCACCGAAGATAAAAAATTATTACCCGTTGAACGCTATGGCATTCAATCGATGTCGATGGGTTATTTAGTGGATCCCACGACACCGATGGTGTGGCGCGGCCCTATGATCAGCTCTGCACTGCATCAATTGTTAAATGAGACTCGTTGGGATGCTTTGGATTATTTATTCGTTGATTTACCACCGGGTACGGGCGATATTCAGTTAACGCTGGCGAAAAAAATCCCTGTCGCTGGTAGCGTTCTTGTAACGACGCCGCAAGAAGTTGCTTTACTGGATGTGCGTAAAGCGCTGGAGATGTTTAATAAAACAAACGTTCCTGTACTGGGTGTTATTGAAAATATGGCAACACACGTCTGTCGTCAATGCGGACACGAGGAGGCGATTTTTGGTGTGGGTGGTGGTGCGCGTTTAGCAGAACAATGCCATGTGCGTTTCTTGGGACAATTACCGTTAACAATGGCGATTTGCGAAAGCGCCGATCGAGGTGAGCCGATCGTTATTGCGGATCCTGAATCTCTGTGTGCGTTACATTATGGAGATATTGCAACGGCAATAGCGGCTTGTTTAGCGGTGCAGCCGAAGAGTTACGCGCATCTCTTTTCAAATATTGTCATTGAATGAAAGAGGAAAATTTTTATGTCCATTAAATCCGATAAATGGATACGCGCGATGGCAGAAACCGCGCGTATGATTGAACCTTTTGCGCCGCGGCAGGTTCGTTCTGATGAGAATGGAAAAATCGTCTCATACGGTACGTCCAGTTACGGTTACGATGTGCGCTGCGCGAATGAATTTAAAATATTTACGAACATTAATTCCGCTATTGTGGATCCGAAACAATTTGATTGTAATAGTTTTATCGATGTGCAAGCGGATGTTTGCATTATTCCTCCCAACTCGTTTGTATTAGCACGCACGGTAGAATATTTCCGCATCCCTCGTGATGTATTAACGATTTGCGTTGGAAAATCCACTTACGCTCGTTGCGGTATCATCGTTAATGTCACCCCGTTAGAACCCGAGTGGGAGGGACATGTGACACTCGAATTTTCTAATACGACCAATTTGCCAGCAAAAATTTACGCTTTTGAAGGGGTGGCGCAGATGTTATTTTTGCAGTCGGATGAAGTTTGTGAAACTTCTTACAAAGATAGGGCGGGGAAATATCAGGGCCAACGAGGAGTGGCGTTACCGTTAGCGTGAGCCCACTTGACAGAAAGCAATGGCAAAGGGTACATTGAACACCACAGCGCCGATTTGAGCCACACAGCTTGCGGGCGCTCAATAAATTCAGCTAAAGCGGGTTTAAGACCACCAGCTTTTAGTTGCGGTGGTTTTTTTTTGTTTGACGCAAGGCCATGATAGAACTTAAAAACATTTATAAATCCTTTGTGACCCCCTCCGGCAAAGTGAGCGCCTTAGAAAATGTCAGCTTACGTGTTGAGCGTGGTCATATCTATGGTGTGATTGGTAAAAGTGGCGCTGGAAAAAGTACCTTAATTCGTTGCATTAATTTGTTAGAACGACCAGACCAAGGTGAGGTGATCGTCGATCAACAGCCGTTATTGAGTTTGTCTTCAAACGCATTGCGCGCGATGCGTCATAAAATCAGCATGATTTTCCAGCATTTTAATTTATTGAATAGTCGCACCGTTTTTGAAAACGTGGCGCTTCCTTTGGAATTAACGCGTGTTTCCGCCACTGAAATAAAAAAAACGGTATTGCCCCTGTTGGAATGGGTGGGATTAGCAGATCGGCTGCAGGCTTTTCCCAGTCAATTAAGTGGTGGGCAAAAACAGCGAGTGGCGATTGCGCGTGCATTGGCAACCAAACCGAAATTATTATTGTGTGATGAAATGACTTCAGCCCTAGATCCACAAACCACACAGTCTATTTTAAAATTGGTGCAAGACATTAATGCAACGATGGGATTAACCATTTTGTTAATCACCCATGAGATGGAAGTCATTAAACGTATTTGTGATCAAGTGGCGGTCATGGATCATGGCCAAATTGTAGAGCAAGGGGAAGTGGTGCAGGTGTTTCGTGCACCCAAACATCCCATGACAAAAAACTTGACTCAAGCGGCGTTTCATTTAACGTTACCCGCGGTATTGCAAGCGCACGTCAAACCGTATTTAGTCAAAGAAGATGGATACACATTGTTGCGAATTTCTTTTGTGGGTGACACAGCGGGTCGTCCCGTTATTTATGATTTGATTCGACGCTTTAATTTGCAAATTAATATCTTGCAATCCAACGTGGAGATGATGCACACCCAATCGGTGGGAATGATGTTGGTAGGAGCAAAAGCCAGCGCAGAAGAAATGCAGCAAGCTTTAAGGCATTTGCATTCATTGGGTTTAACCGTAGAGGTGATGGGATATGTCGAGCGCGATGATTGGCATTTTGGTTGATGGTTTGTGGCAAACACTGGTGATGGTGGTACTGTCATGTTTATTTGCGGTGATTTTCGGTTTGCCACTGGGCGTTGTGCTCTATACGACGCGCCGGCATCAAATTTTATCGTCACCGATGTTTAATAAAATCGTGGGCGCTATTGTCAATATAGTGCGTTCTATTCCTTTTATCATTCTCATGGTGGCCATTATTCCGTTAACGCGGGTGATCGTAGGATCATCGATTGGTACGGCGGCGGCTATTGTGCCGTTGACAATTGCCGCTATTCCTTTTGTGGCGCGCTTAATTGAAAATGCGTTGAATGAAGTTTCATTGGGACTGATTGAAGCGGCAGAGTCGATGGGCGCATCGCCCTGGCAGATTGTGATAAAAATATTATTGCCCGAAGCGATACCAGGGATTGTGCGCGGGATTACTTTGACGTTGATTACACTCGTGGGTTATTCTGCTATGGCAGGGGCTGTGGGCGGTGGTGGTTTAGGGGATATTGCGATTCAGTATGGATATGAGCGTTTTCAGACGGGCATTATGGTGATAACGGTCGTTGTATTGGTGGTCGTCGTGCAGCTATTGCAGTGGGGAGGGGATTTTTTTGCAAAACGATTGAAACACGATGAAAGGAGGATTCATGCTTAAAAAAACGATTTTTTCGATCGCGGTGAGTATGTTAGCGTTTTTTGCGGGATGTCAATCGCCGACCGATGATGCATACACATTAACCGTAGGAACGATTTCGGGTCCTGAAACGCAGTTGATGGAAGTTGCACAAGACGTTGCAAAAAAATGTTACGGATTAAAGATCAAGATTGTTACCTTCTCGGATTACAATATACCCAACGTAGCGTTGCATGATGGCAGTATTGATGCGAATATGTTTCAACATTTTCCCTATTTACAAGCCCAAGATAGAGCGCAAGGTTTTCGTATTGTTTCCGCCGGAAAAACGTTTGTTTATCCCATGGGTATTTATTCCAAAACAGTGGCCAATTTACAATCGATTCCAACGAATGCAAAAATTGCAGTGCCTAACGATCCGAGCAACTTAGCCCGTGCTTTATTATTGCTACAAAAAGCGGATCTTATTACGATAAAATCGCAGACAAGCGCGTTTGCGACAGTAGCAGATATTCAAAAAAATCCTAAAAATTTAGTTATTGTTCCGTTAGCGGCAGCGCAATTGCCGCGGGCACTCTCCGATGTAACCGCAGCGGTGATTAATACGAATTATGCCATTCCTGCGGGCTTATTGCTGTCCCAAGCGCTATTTATGGAAGGGCCGGATTCGCCTTATGCGAATATTGTTGCCATGCGCACAGATGATGTGAATAACCCCAAAATTAAAGAGTTAATGGCGGCATTGCATTCACGGCAGGCCTTGGAGGCTGCATCACGTATTTTTGGTAGCGGCGCTATTCCAGCGTGGAATTTACAAGAGCCCATTTTGCCGTGTACCGTCACCAAGCACGATAAAAGTTAGCACTAACGCACGGCTGGCGTTATAATGCCGCGAGCCAGCTAAACAGTCGCCGCTCTGATTTTTTCAGAGGGGAGGAAAGTCCGGGCTCCATCGGGCAAAGTGCCAGGTAACCCCTGGGAGGCGCGAGCCTACGGAAAGTGCAACAGAAAGTATACCGCCTCATTCGTGAGGTAAGGGTGAAAGGGTGCGGTAAGAGCGCACCGCGCTTGTGGTAACACAAGTGGCACGGCAAACCCCACTTGGAGCAAGGCCAAATAGGAACCCTCGTGTTCACACACAACGTGAGGCCCTCACGTAGGGTTCGGGTAGGCCGCTTGAGGTGAACGGCGACGTTCATCCTAGATAGATGACTGTTCACGACAGAACCCGGCTTATCAGCTGGCTCTTCATTAAAGGAAGCAAACCCGGCGAGTATCCGCTGGGAATTGCTGCACCCGCATGCTCTCTCCTGCACGTTACCCCATGCTATATTGAGATGCAATCGGATGCCAAAGAGCGGAGGGAACCTTTGTGGATTATCAAAAGCTTATCGAACAATTGTGGCAACAATATTCTCGCGAAATCAATGCGGCACGAGAAATTCATCAATTATTTGAAAAAGAAGGTGAAAAAATTGTTAATGATCACGTGGCATTGCGCACGTTTGATGACCCACGCGTTAATATTGAGGTATTGGCAGAACCGTTTAAAGCGTGTGGCTATGTGGAAAAAGGAGCATATGATTTTCCCAACAAAAAATTATACGCCAAACACTATGAACACCGTCACGATAGCGATGCACCGAAAATTTTTATCAGTCAATTATTAACAGGCTATTTTAGCAACGGGCTGCAAGCGTGTGTGCGTGAGTTAATCGATGCAATTCCTGAAAAAACGTTACAAGATCCACAAAAATTAATTTTATGTGGAACACCTTGGGGTGAAATCAGTTATCAACTGTATGAAAAATTATTGCAAGAATCGCAATATGCAGCATGGATGTATGCGTTTGGTTATCGTGTCAATCATTTCACGATCAGTGTGAATCATCTCAAAAAATACGACACGGTTGAAAAGGTTAATGCATTTTTGAAGAAAAACGGTTACGTCTTAAATACCGAAGCGGGTGAAATTAAAGGAACGAAAAAAGAATTGCTCGAACAAAGCAGTATCATGGCAGAACGCAAAAAAATCGCTTTTACTGAAGGCGAATTTGAGATCCCTTCTTGTTATTACGAATTTGCGTTGCGTTACAAAGACGAAAAAGGAAAATTGTACCAAGGGTTTGTGGCTGCTTCTGCCGACAAAATTTTTGAAAGTACACATAATAAGTAATGGGGATGACAGTGTTTGATGCGGCAGAGCTGAACAATTGCCGGATATGAATCAATGCACATGATTCGAAAAGGGCAGATTCGCTATGTCAGGAAAAATGATCCAATTTCACAGAAAAATTTTGTCGTAAATAGAGGTATCTTTTCTATGGTCTCATTAAAAAAATCTAATGATTGTACGCCTCCAAAATATATTGTCGCCATTGGAGCTTCCGCAGGAGGATTAGACCCCATACAGACATTTTATAACCATATGCCGGTATCCGATACAATTGCTTTTGTTATCGTACAACATTTATCTCCAGATTTTGCTAGCAAGATGGACGAATTATTGATTCATAACACTACCATGCCTATTTTCACCGCGAAAAATAACATGCCTCTTGAGGCAGGTGCTATTTATTTGGTCCCCGCAGCCTTTGAGGCACGTATTGAAAAAGACCGTTTTCAACTGACTGCTCTAGATAAAAAATCCTTATCGCTCCCTATCAACACATTGTTTGAAAGTATCGCAATGGCCTACGGAAAAAGGAGCATAGGTATTATTCTTTCTGGCACTGGTGCTGATGGAACCCTGGGTATTATCAAAATCTCAGACAATAAAGGGATAACGATGGCTCAAACACCGATGGAGTCCCAGTTTCCCGACATGCCCAATAATGCCATTGCAACGAAAAAAGTGAGCTGTGTGTTACATGTCTCTGAAATGCCTGACGCCATTATGGAATATATTCATCAACCCGATGAGTTTAATCAAGAATACCAAAAGCTAAAATTTACTGGTCAGTCAGAATTTGATGACATATTTCACCTACTTAATAAAGTATACAAAATTAATTTTAGATCTTATAAGCCAACGACCGTTTCAAGACGCATCGAGCGGAGAATGCAAGTCGTTAATATAAAAAACTTAAAAGATTATGTGGCATATCTAAAAAAAAATACGGATGCTCTGCATATCTTATATCAGGATTTGCTGATTGGAGTGACTGGATTCTTTAGAGATCGAAATGCTTTTATAGCATTAAGAGAAGAGATTATTCCTTCATTATTTGAAAAATACAAAGAAACTGGTGAGGACTTACGCATTTGGATTAATCCATGTGCCACGGGTGAAGAAGCTTATAGCATTGTTATTTTACTTAAAGAATACACGGATGAGCACAACCTTCCCTTTGCCGTCAAAATATTTGCTTCAGACATCAGTGACGATTTTATAAAAAAAGCAAAAAAAGGCTGCTATGAGCATGAACTAGTCGCGTGTTTGCCAAAGAATATTTTAAATAAATATTTCATCAAGTCTGAAAAATATTATGAAATAATTCCTGTTCTTAAACAAAAAATTTTGTTTTTTACTCATAATTTATTAACTGACGCCCCTTTTACAAAATTGGATTTAATTTGTTGTAGGAACTTACTCATTTATATTCAACCTAAAGAACAAAAACGTATTACCGATTTTATGAGATTTGGCTTAAAAATAGGTGGTTTTTTATTCCTAGGTCCGAGTGAAAACATCCCCCTCTTGGAGCCTGACCTTATTGTTAAGGAACATGTACGAAACAACTTTTACAATTTCAGTAAAATAATTGTTGGTCACAAGAGCTAAATCGAAGTAAAATACTGGGCGCCATTTTACACTAAA